>CAZGSQ010000013.1:0-53039 GCA_964528535.1 uncultured Tangfeifania sp.
AGATAGCTTCAGGTGACTGGAGTTCAGACGTGTGCTCTTCCGATCTGGCTACAATAGTCACGGGAGGCAGGACCACCAATCCGCTCTGGCTGGAGATTCCTACGGGAGGAGTTACCGCCGACTGCGTCACTTTTACCCACGAAATCACCATTGCAGCGAAAACAGTGCGCAGCTATTCAATGATGTACGACAAGAAGGAGAAGATTGCCTATTGGGTGGCCTATCCGCACCACACGAGCTACATCGGAAGTACAGCCCGAACCGACAACTGGCAGCCCGATCCGATGGTGGCAACGACCTCCCAACCCGATTATTTTTCGGGAATTACAGGCTACGACAGGGGTCACCAGATTCCATCCGCCGACAGGACCTCTTCAAATACTGCCAACAGTCAGACATTTTTCTTTACCAACATGACACCTCAAATGAGTGTGTTGAATGGTCAAATGTGGGCCAACCTGGAGGGTCAGGTCAGAACGTGGATGGCGGCCAGTGATACCCTCTACGTCGTTACAGGTGCAATCCTGAAAACTGTCAATGGGAATGAAACGGTAACTTATGCCACCGACTCAAAAGGCACAAAGGTGGCCGTTCCCAACTATTATTACAAGGTGTTGCTGAGACTCAAGACCGGCAAATACGATGCCATCGGTTTCTGGTTTGAACACCGTGCATACGGCAGCGGACTGGCTACTGCCGCCGTTACGAAATCGGTAAGACAGATAGAAGCACTCACAGGCTTTAATTTCTTTGCCAACCTTCCCAAAGCAACGCAGGACGATGCCGAGGTCACGAGTACCCCCAGCGCCTGGGGTCTCTGATTCTTTACCTTTGTCTTACTGCAAACCCTTTAATTCTTGTCGAAATGGATAATCAAACGATTGTCACGATTCAGAACCTTCACAAACGTTACGGAAAGAAAGAAGTGCTCAAAGGGATCAACCTCGAAATCACCTCCGGCCAGATCATTGGTTACATCGGCCCCAATGGTGCAGGAAAATCCACTACCGTGAAGATCCTCTGTGGACTGATCTCCGATTTTACGGGAGAGATAGAAATTTTCGGAAAGGACCTCAGGAAGCAGACGCTCGAAATCAAGAGACAAGTGGGTTACATTCCGGAGAATGCAGTGCTTTACGAATCCTTGACGGCCATGGAGTTCATGGAATTTATAGGCGACATGCGAAGTCTCGACAGGGATCAGACCCGCAGCAAAGCCGAGGCGCTGATGGACATCTTCGAGATGAAACCCAACATCAACCAGCGCATCTCCACCTTCTCGAAGGGGATGCGCCAAAAGGTGCTGATCTGCTCCGGCCTGCTGCACAACCCCGATCTGATCTTCATGGATGAGCCGCTCTCAGGCCTCGATGCCAACTCCGTCATCATGGTCAAGGAGATGCTGACACACCTCGCCCGCGAAGGAAAGACCATCTTCTACAGTTCGCACCTGATGGATGTGGTTGAGAAGATCTCCGATCGAATCATCCTGATCGATCAGGGGAATGTAATCGCCGACGGATCTTTCGCCGAACTCAACAAGCTCTCCAACGACGCCAACCTCGAAAAGATGTTCACCCGACTGACTGGCAACACCAACCACGAAGAGAAGGCAGAGGCATTCATCCAGGCATTTGAAAAGTAATTGGCCATGATAAAATTTATCCTGCTGCTCTTCAAACCTTTCAGGAGATTCATCGAAAAAATGGGAGCCGACTACACCCAGTTTTCAAGAATCCTCGAACTGAAACTTACCCTCGACAACCGGAGGGTGAAGGGCTTTGCCAAGAGACAGCAAAACGATCAGCAAAACATGCTCTTCAAGCAATCGCTGACACAGATCCTATTTGGAAGTTTCCTGGGCATATTCCTGTTCATCGTAAAAAATCCCTTCACCTTTTACTATTTCTCGCACACGTTCCTGATGGTGATGATGGCCATGATGATCATCTCCGAATTTACCACAGTGCTGTTCGACACCACCGAAAATGTGATCATCCAACCGCTTCCCATCAAGGGAAATACCATGAATCTGGCACGGAATGCCCATGTTTTCGTCTACCTGGCACTAATGGCATTTAACCTCTCGGTCGTATCCATCGTGATAGCAGTGATCAAATTTGGGTTCCTCTCGGGCGGGATATTTGTCTTCACCATCTTCCTCAACGTACTTTTTACCCTCTTTCTGGCAAACATCCTCTACCTTGGAATCCTTCATCTGGCCAGTGGTGAACAGCTTAAAAACCTGTTGATGTATTTCCAGGTTGCCGTGGCCATTCTTTTCATGGCAGGTTACCAGCTGGGCCTCAAGATGGTCGATAAAAGTGTGATCACCAACATGGTGCTGCCTGTCAACTGGTACACCTTCTTGTTGCCTCCGGCCATCTTCTCCGGGTTTATTGAAGGTATCTCTACTTCCAGCTTCGATCTGAACCATCTCCTGTTTATAGCTACCGCACTCATTGTCCCGGTAGGCGCTATCTACCTGACAGGTAAATACCTCACTCCGCTCTTTAACCAGAAGCTGATGGATCTCGAACAGGGCGACCGCAATGCAAAGGTAAGGATCGAAGTCTCTAACAAAAGTCTGTGGTTCAGACTAATGACATTGATATTCATCCATGGAAAGGATGAAAAAGCTTCCTTCAACCTGATGTGGAAGATGACAGGGCGGGAGCGGTTGTTCAAGCAAACCATCCTGCCAACTTTTGGTTACATCATCATCATGGTACTCGTTCCTTTTCTCAGCAAGCCCGACAGGCTGAAAGATCTGGCCCAAAGCGACATGTACCTCATTGTCCTGTACGCATTCATGTTCATCGCAGTCGCCCTTCCCGGGGCCCTAATGGTAGGAGGCAACCGGCAAACGGCATGGATATTCAAATCACTTCCCATCTCCTCCCCGGCCGGTTTTTTTAAGGGAACAATCAAAGCCGCCTTCACGAAGTTCTTTCTCCCCTTTTACAGTATTCTGGCCATTCCCATCTGTTTCTACTGGGGAATCAGGGTACTGCCTGATGTTTTCATCGCTTTGCTGGTCATCTACCTTGCCACACTCCTTACTTACTATCTACAGAACCCAACTTTCCCTTTTACTTCCGAAAAAATAGTCGCCCAGGCAGGTGGAAACTTCATCAAAGTAATGGCCATCTTCGCCCTGGCAGCAGCACTTGGCTTCCTTCATAAATTCCTCCTTCACTGGCACGACTTCTCTAACTTGTTGCTGATCCCCATCTATTTGGGTATCATCTATTTTGTCAACAGGGTAATGGTTTACAACCAGTTAACCTGGAGGAAGGTTGATCATGCCAATACCTATTAGGCACGAAGGGAGACTGGGGAGGACCAGCACAACGAGGAGACTTGGGGGCTTGGTCACTGAGCGAAGTCGAAGGGGGGAGCGGAACTTCGGAGATTGGAGCTGGTGAGAAAGTGGGACGTTAAGCGTGAATTTTTACCGGAACTCTTCTTTTTTCAAAGTTACCACCGTCACCTCTGCCGGACAGTTAAATCGAACCGGCAAGCCACTGACCCCCACACCCTTCGAGGTATAACCATGCATCGCACCAATGTTCCACCTACCATGGTTAAACTGCTTACCCTCAAACTGGTGACTGAGCAGTGGCACCCCCTCTTTCAGGCATATCTGACCTCCATGCGTGTGTCCGCAGAGGTACAAATCATATTTCTTCTCGGCAGCTGCAGAAGCCAATTCGGGGGTATGCACCATGGCAATTTTGAAATCGTATCCAATCGTATCCAGACTGAGCAAGGCAGCATCGGTATAAAAATTAAAAGGATCATCGGTCCCGGTAATCAACAACTTATCCCCCCCTTTGGCAATCTCGACCGATTCGTTGACAAGCAATTCCATACCAGCTTCCGCACCGTAACTGGCCATCAGGTAAGTGTCGTGGTTTCCCAGAACGGCAAAGGTGCCATAAGGTGCCTGAATGTATTTGGACAAGACGCGAAGTGGCTTCAGGATAGGACCGAAGCTTCCTGAAATATCCTTTCGGTAGTCGCCAGTCAGCAAACAGAGGTCAAATTGAAGCGGTTTGATTTTGTCGATCATCAAGGCCGCAAATCCGGGGATACTGTCGATATGTAGGTCCGACAAATGCAGGATCCTGAAGCCATCGAATGCAGGAGGAAGATTGGGATACCCAAGCGAAAATTCATTCACCTGGATGGTCTTGGCATTTCCGTATCCTTTGCGATAGTGCCCTGATATTTTTAAAAGGAAAGCAAAAATCTTGAGCAGTCCGACAAAGAGATTCCAGTGACTCTTGCTTTTTTTCCCGCTCTGTTTATGGGCAAAACCAATATTTTCCATCACCGACCTGTTCACTGCCCAGATCAATCTCCGCTCTTTTCGTACACTTTCCTCCTCAGTGAATTGATACATACCAACCAATAAAACCCCAAGATAGCAATAATATTTCAGCTCATCTGCAAATTACTGCGCAGTTTGGCATTTCTGAAATTCTGGCAATTCTTCTTCAGACTATTTGTATTCTCCGTACAGTCATCCCGCTCTCCCGGGCAAATATTTCCAATCGTTCGGCATCTTTGGCCGAAACCTCCAAACACATGCCACACTCTGTTGAGTGAGGTCTCGGTACCGGTATCACCTTTCCAGGAAGCCCGTTCTCCCTACACCAGCGCTCTGCTAAAATAACCTGGCGAATGTTCTGAAACAACACAATCTCCCTATTTTCCGACATCGTGAATCGCCTTGGCAAGGAAATTAAGCTCCTCGGGTGTATGGTAGGGAGAAAGTGAAAACCTGCAATCCCCGGTAGGAAAAGAGCCAAGATGACGGTGTGCCAAAGGTGCACAATGCAATCCGGACCTGGATTCGATGCCATATCCGTCATAAAAGCGCTGAGCCAGTTCAGAGGCACTGAGCCGGTTGTGAACCACCGAAAAAAGCTTCCCCTGATGGGTAAAATCATCGGCACAGCGCACCTGATAATTCTTGTTGCTTTTCACCTCCTGCAGCAAGGCAGCAAAATCCTCTATCGAATGTAGCGCAGCAGGTCGGTTTTTTAACGCGGCATTGAGTCCGTGAATCCCTGTTATATTGGGCGTTCCGGCTTCAAATCGATCCGGCACGAAAGAGGGCAGGGAGAGTGAATCGGAACCACTTCCTGTTCCGCCAAAAATCAGTGGCTCCACCATCTCAGGATGGCGAACAAAGGCCCCGCCTGTACCCGTAGGTCCAAGCAACGACTTGTGTCCGGTAAAGGCCAAAAAATCAATACCCCAGCTGTCCACCTCCACGGGATGCGATCCCAGCGACTGGCTGGCGTCTATCAGAAGCGGGATGGGGCCTATCGCGTTTTTGATTTCGCCCGGCGATTGGGCCACGCCATTCACATTGCTCATGTGACAGACAGCAACCAGAAGGGTATTGGGTCGAAGTTTGGCCGCAATCCTGTCGACCAGGATCCGTCCATCAGGGGCACTCTCCAGCAACTCCCACTCAACCAGGCCAAGTTTACGCAGGTGCTCCAGCGGCCGGGCAATGGCATTGTGTTCCATGGCAGAAGTCAGTACATGCCCTCCCCTCCTGCAAATACCCTGGATCATCAGGTTGAGGGCCGTAGTGGCATTGGCCGTGAAGATTATTTTGCCGGCATCGGCAGCACCCATCCTGACTGCAAGTTGGTCGCGGCACTCCTCCACCAGTCGGGAAGAGTCCAGAATGCGTGGGTAAGCTGATCGTCCGTAAGTGCCGCCGGTCTCATTCAGGTGCCTGCTCATAGCCTCCGCTACCGCGAAAGGCTTTGGAAAGCTGGTAGCACAATTGTCGAAATATAGGTTCATGGATGTATTGATTTGTCTGGACTTCTACCTCTAATTGCTAATAGCTAATAGCCATTAGCCGTTAATCGTTAGCTCTTTGCCTTTGGCTAATTGGTATTCCTATGGTTGAACCAAGTGCCCTGCCCTTGCCATCGTCTCCGTGATGGTAAACATGTTGGAGATTCTGCCAACGGCGAGCAATGATTTGATTTCATAAAAATCGACACAAGTGCCACAGACCAGAATTTCGATCCCATTATCTTCGAGTGCCTTGAGCGAGCCGACCACTCCGGATTCAGCGATTGTCAGCTTAACACCGGAGTTGTAAAAGATCAGGTGGGTGGGCAATACCGGCTGCTCGATAAGCGCATTCAGAAATCCCTTCATCAAGATTGTTCCTAACTGTGAATCCCCTTCCCCCATCCTGTCGCTACGCACCACCACGACATAGGAGAAGGAACACATCCCCGGATCGATGCCTAAAGAATCAGCTTCAGTTCCTTTATCAACTTTCTGATTTACTACCGTGATGTAAAAAAGGCCCTCCGCCTCGTATCCGTTTGGAACGAGTGATTGATCTTTCAAATAGGTGAGAATATTCTGAAAGGCAGTGCTGTTGTCACATTCTACCTTCAGTGTCTCTCCTGGAAGGCAGTTTTTCAGAGCCTTCCGGGTTAAAATCAATGGTTGCGGACAGAGCAACCCTTTGCCATCTACTGTTTGCATATTGCTATAAGTTATTCTTTAATGATCATATAACGACAGATTTCACAGATTTCACAGATTAATAAGGAAAAATGTATTCTTTCCCTTGACTCGTCGCAGTCCTGTGTGTCTCCCAGTCCCCCAGTCCTATCTATCTTCCACTCGTTCAAACTATTCAAACCTTACTTCCCGTTCGGCAAATTCAACCAATTCAGGTGCAATTAATTCAGGATCATATGATTTTGCATCAAAATAAATCATCTTTGTATCCCGTCTCGCCATGCTGAAATCGTAAGATTTATCGTAATAGTTCAGTGTAATTTCAGTCACTTTGCGGTAATCTCCGGCGGCAAGTGCTTCCAGGGTATCCTGGGTATCTTTTCCACCCAGCCGTTTGCTGATCTTTTCGATGCTAACGCGAAGTTCTTCAACAGGAAAACCGGCGTAATCGCGCAGCAGTCTTAAAATTCGGTCGGACTGGGGTGGATCAATTCGGATGGTTTGACAATTGTTCATCTGCTGAAACAACTCATTGAGAATAGAAACCCGGCCGATGGCCTGGCTCTCCCCTTCAACCCATATGGGTTTCGAAAGATCAAATCCGATGATCGTTTCGAAGATGAGATTGGTAAACTGCTCTGTGGTAGGTTGTTCTGGCTGACCGATACCCCCGAAACTGGATCCCCGGTGGTTGGCTAATCCCTCCAGGTCCAAAACCTGATGACCCATCTTGGCAAGTTGGTGCAATGTCTCTGTCTTGCCCGATCCAGTTGGCCCGCTGAGCATGATCAGTTTCAGCCCACTTGAAATAAGTTCACGTCCATAGGCTCGGTAAGCCTTGTAACCTCCTTCCAAAAGATGAACCTCCCTACCCGCCGTTTGAAGCAACCAGGCCATGCTGCTGCTTCGCATGCCACCTCGCCAGCAATAAAGAAACAAAGCTCCGGGGTACTTTCTGGCCTGTAAAACAAAACGTTTCAACTTTGGGCCAACCAGTTCCAATCCTTTCAAGACCGCTGTATCCCGCCCTTGTTGCTTGTAAATTGTCCCGACAATGACCCGCTCTTCGTCCGTAAATAATGGAAACGAGATGGCATTCGGCAGATATCCCTGGTTGAATTCAGCTGGAGTACGGATGTCTAGAACCACTCCATCCTTCATCTTTCGAATAAACTCATCAACTTTTAACATCGCCATTCGGGTATTTTATCTGACAAATTTACGCCAAATTGTGCAGAACACAATTTGTTGATGGGTCGAAAAGGAGAAGAAGGAAGAGGAATGAGGGATGACGACATGTCCCTTGTGGTTGCCATCCAACCGACCGGTGAAGTGAAATGAAACGGGAAGAGAGAATCATGCAACAGAGAAACAGTCCCTGAGAAGCTTGTCGAAGGTCGATGGGCTGCTTTTAACTACGCGCAATTTGTGAAATTTGTGGTAAGGCTGGGGTTAATTTTTTCGTAGATTTGGGTATTCGACCAGCAACTGATTACCATGAAGAAAAATCAACTCCTTCTTTCCATCCTCCTGGTAAGTATTGCCTTTGGCACTGCCTGGGCGATTCGCGGGCAATTTGGGCATGAACCGGGCGCCGCTTTCGCCGGAATCATCGGTGTTGCCGCGCTCATCTTCGTCTCCGGACGCCAGGATTGGTACAAAAAAATGCTTCCCATCATCGCCTCGGGTGCCATTGGCTGGGGAACTACTGGCATGATCAGTTACGGCATCGTAGTCGGCTACTGCAGGGCAGAAGATCTCCTCAACTCCACCTACGGATTCCTCTCTCTATTTGTCATCGGTGGCCTGTTTGGTCTAATTGGTGGTGGACTCGTCGGTTTGTCGCTCAATTCAAGCTCCTCCAACCGCGTCAAATGGGCTTCACTCGTTACTGAAATGGCTGCCGGAGGATTGATAGGCTACTTCTTTCTCATCGAACAGGCTGAATTGCTCATGACTCCACCACGTTCGGAAGCCTGGGCCATTTGCCTTGGTGCAGGGGCTGCCATGGTGTGGCACATGGTGCGAAACGGATATTCCTCCGCCTTGCGAGTTGCTTTCTATGCCATGCTTGGAGGCGGATTCGGCTTCTCTTTCGGAAATTTCCTCCAAATTACGGGCAACGTCCTGCAAATCCATTTCAACTTATGGAATGTCATGGAATACAACATCGGATTCTGGGGTGGATGTGGCATGGCTTATGGCGTCTTTACCTCCAAATGGCCCGTCGAAAATCAAGCTCCTAAAAAATATGAAAACAGCATTTCATTGCTGCTGATTCTTGTCATTGTCCCGATGCTGGTGTGGAAAGATGCCTTTACTTCGGGGGAACTTTTGAAAAGCAGCTTCCTTCAAAATGACGCTTCAAAAGCCCTCTTTCTATCTTTGGTAACCCTGTTGATACTCGGTATGATGAACTTTTTGGTCAGAATGAATCTCAAAGGTAAAACAAGCTTCGGACGAAACGAAGTAATGACGCTCTTTGCAGCCGTTTTTTCAGTTTACATAGTCTGGAGCTACCTGATCACCGGCCTATTGATGGGCAATTTCAGGTCTGAACAACCGCTGTATGTACTCAACCTGATCGCTTTTTTCGCACTGATTCGCAAATCTGTATCACCCTTCCGGGAGGAACGGTCAGGAGCAACTCTACCTAAAGATAGATGGATGCTCTATTTGGCAATGACACTCCTCGTAATAATTTTGCTTCCGCTGATGGTTCAAATCATGCATGGAGGAATCCCTAACGCAAACATTCGTTTTTAAATTAAACCATGACAAAATTTATCCTCTTGTTACTCATTTTGGCAAGCACCCTCAAGGTTACTTCCAAAGATCACAAATCAGGAATGCAACTGATCGCCAAAGGCGAGAAAGTAACCAAAGCCGGGGGTGGATACACTTTCACGGAAGGGCCTGCCGTGGCGCCTGATGGCCGTGTCTTCTTTACGGACCAACCCAACGACAAGATTGAGATCTGGCGGGAAGACGGGTCCATCACTAACTTTTGCAAATCCTCAGAAAGATCAAACGGAACCTACTTTAACAAAAATGGAGAGCTGGTAACCTGTGCAGACCTACTCAACCGGTTGGTTGTTTTCAGCATGGATGGCCGACACAAGACCCTCTCAGAAAATTATGAGGCCAATCACCTCAATGGTCCCAACGATCTCTGGATAGCCCCCAATGGCGGGATTTATTATTCCGACCCATACTATTTCCGCGACTATTGGGAAGCCGGTCACAAAGAGGTTCAAAAAGTTCGTGGAGTCTATTTCCTTCCACCCGGAGGGAAACCAATACGTGTCATCGACGACTACAAACAACCAAATGGACTGATAGGTACCCCGGATGGTAAAATTCTATATGTCAGCGATATAAACGATAAGAAAATTTGGAAATACACCATCGAAGCCGATGGATCCCTTAGCGGGAAGACTTGTTTTGCACCCGAAGGTTCAGATGGAATGACCATCGACAGGAAAGGGAATGTCTACCTGACCAACAAATCTGTATCTGTCTACGACAAAGAAGGGAACAACATCGCCCGAATTGACATTCCCGAACAACCATCAAATCTCTGTTTTGGTGGCAAAAAGAGAAACATTCTTTTCGTTACGGCCAGGACTTCCGTCTACATTCTGAAAATGAAGGTGAAAGGATTTTGAATAAAAAGGGAGGCCGGACAACCGGTCTCCCTTCCCAAAAAAAATCCTAATGCTCATTTTACATACGCTGCAGCGGCCATAAAGTCGTAACTCTTCTGAACACTAACCAGCGGTTCAAAGTTGTAACGCTCCACCTCAACGAAATAGTCCTTGATTCCTATGGCATATCCCTGCTCAAAGATGGCCTTGAAATCGAGTTGTCCACTTTCGCCAATCTCTTTTTCATCCTTGATGTGCAGCAATTGAAAGCGTTTGGGATATTTCTTCATGTAATCCACGGGAGAGCATCCACCCTTCATCACCCAGTAGACATCCATCTCGAAAGTAACTTTTTTGGGATCTGTGTTCTCGAGCATGAAATCGAAGATCACTTTATCCTCTATCTTGGTAAACTCATGGTTGTGGTTGTGCCAGCCAAACTGCATCCCTGAGGCGGCGGTCAATTCGCCAATGGCGTTGAAATAATCCATTTGAATCTTTAATTCATCCAACTTCTCAGGAAATTTCATCCCCGGTTTGATCATGAATTTCATGCCTGTCTTGGCATGGTCGCCGATTGCAGTCTTCCACCATTCCATGGCAGCAGCATGCGTCTCTTTGGTATAGTTAGGTCCACCCAGATGACAACTGCTGAGTTTCATACCCAGATCATTGACTCTCTTGGTGAATTCGCCTGGTAGCATGCCATAAATTTTCCCATCCCCATAAGAGGCAGTTTCAAGCGAATAATAGCCCATATCGGCTGCTTTCTTGAGTGTACCGGCGGCATCTTTGTTCATGTCGTCGCGAAGGGAATAGAGCTGAAGACCTACTTTTTTCTTGGATTTTTTTGGCTCAGCAGCAGTCAAAAGATTGGCTCCTACCATACTTCCGGCAACGATCATTGAAGTCGTTTTAAAGAAATCTCTTCTGTTTGTCATAAGTATATTGATTTTTGATTTTTGTTGACTCGTAAAAATAGCTTTTATTTTTATCCTTAACAACAAAGGCCACCTCCCAAAAGAAGTGGCCTTGCTCACCAAGTTGTTTAACCAATCTAACACTAAAAATATTCGCTACCTATAAGACTATCCTTTTCCCGAAAAGTTACACTATTTACAAATTAAAAGAGAAATAGTTGCCATCAAAGTCATGATAATATTAATATTCAAATAGTTGTAAATTTATTCGTTTACATGAATAAATGAACTACCCAAACAATCTGGTGACTATCTTTGCATTGAATCATTGACGCAAATCACTAATAACTATTAACATGAAGAAGTTCTTGAAGTATTTGGGCTTCATTTTGCTACTGCTGGTCATGGCATTTTTTGTAATGGCAGGAATGAACCTGAGAGACCAGTATCCCGATTACAAGCTTGACCTGAAAATCCTCAACAACAATCCCTCCCAACTCTCTGCCGGTTTTTCAGCCTTGCCGATAACTCCTGCCGTTCCCGATCGGTGGGACGACAAAAACAAAAATGCAGAATTCGACAGTGGCGAAACATTTACAGACGGCAATGGCAATGGCAAATTTGATCCGGTGTGGATCGCCGGTTTCGGGAACAACAAACCTGCCAACGGAATCCACGATGACCTCTGGGCCAGAGCCATGGTGGTTGACGATGGGAAAACCCGTCTGGCAATAGTCGTACTCGATGCCATCGGTTTCATGAACAACGATGTCATCGATCTGAGAGGCCGCATATCAAAGGAATCCGGAATTACCTATGCCATCATCACCTCTACCCACACCCACGAGGGCCCTGATTTACTTGGCCTCTGGGGGAAAAGCCCCTTCAGCAGCGGTATCGACAAAGTACACATGGAATATGTAAAAAATCAGGCGGCAAAATCCATCGATTTGGCGGTAAAAAATTTGCGCCCAAGTCGCCTCGCCATTTCGCAGGACCTGACAGGCGCTGCCAACCTGGTGATCGATACCAGAAAACCGGAGGTCTTTGATGCTGGCCTCCGCATGATCCAGGTTCTCGACAAAGAAACCAACAAGACCCTTGGTACACTCGTTTCGTGGGGCGACCATCCCGAAACACTCTGGAGCGACAACCTCCTGCTGACTTCCGATTTCCCCCACTTCGTACGTGAAGGAATCGAAAAAGGGGTATACTCCAAAGACAGCCTGATGAAGGCAGGTGTAGGAGGCATTGCTGTTTATGCCAGCGCTTGCGTAGGCGGCCTGATGACCACCCATCCCCGGCTTACAGTGAAGGATCCTTTCTCAGGAGAAGAATTCAGGGCTCCAACCTTCGAAAAAGCGGCTGCCCAGGGTAAACAGCTGGCCAATCTTGCACTCCATGCCATGGACAAGCCGGATGAAATCATCGACTCGGCAGCCATCCAAATCGTAGCCAAAACACAACCGATTCCACTCAGGAACAACATGTTCAAACTGGCTGCCATGCTCGGAGTGATGAAAAGGGGAATGACTGGCTGGATGAACATGAAATCAGAACTGGCCGTGGTTAAGATCGGCCCCATCTCCCTGGTGACCATCCCAGGAGAATTGTACCCCGAAATATTGAACGGCGGCATTGAATCACCTGCAGGACAAGACTATGCAATTGCACCTGTCGAAGTACCTTCCATCAGGGAACTGATGCCTGGCAAATACAAATTCATGGTCGGATTGGCCAACGACGAAATCGGATACATTGTCCCCAAGAGCCAGTGGGATGAGAAGGCACCTTTCACCTATGGAAGAGACAGCGCTCCATATGGCGAGGTCAATTCTCTCGGACCCGAAACTGCCCCAATCATCCACAAAAACATCAAAACCATGCTTGAGGAGTTGAGGTCATTCGTTAAATAGCAACGCCTCAACTTCAATAAACTCTCTGACAACCACATCAGCTCCCGCCTGCCACAAAATGCCATCAGCAAGAATTCCGGTATTGATGGCAATCGTATAGATCCCTGCTGCCTTGGCCGAGGCTACTCCAAGTGGCGCGTTTTCTAGTACAACAACCTCCCCGGAATTAAATCCTGACTTTTTAAGAGCAGTCAGGTAGGGTTCTGGATGTGGTTTCCCATGCTTTACATCATTTGCAGATACTATTTTCGCCTTCTCCACCAATCCTGAAAAGTCGCGGCACAAACCATCCAACAGCTGCTCCTGAGCCGAGCCGGTCACTACCCATATCGCAAAACCATTTTCTTTCAACCGTTGCATCAAGGCCGTGATTCCATCGAAGGGAACCGGAATAGGCATCCTGTCAAAGAATTCGCTCTTTCGAGAATAGATGTAAGAAATCTCTTCCTCGGTAGCCATCCTGCCCAGCTTATCCTGAAAGAACATCTGAACTGTAGAGGAACCGGTCCGCCCCTCATTCATGTAAACTTGCTCCAAAGGAAAATCAAGATCAATTGCCGCAAATGCCTTGTTCCAGGCGACGGAATGATGTCCCATCGAATCATAAATCACCCCATCCATATCAAAAAAAATGGCCTTGCGCGCTCCAAGGCCATTCAAAATTCGTTTTTCTGCCATATCCACTATAGTTGATGACGCACTCAGCTTCCGGAGTTTATCAATCGAAAATTACAATTTACCTGATAGCTGATCCAACAAACCTGTGACAGTTTTCTTGTCCGTAAACCCCGTTGCCCCCATCAAATAATTACCCTTCCAACGAAGCAAAACGGTCCCATTGAATGGATCTTTTAGCAATAAATCTCCTTCTGTTGGTTTTTTGATTTTGGCTTCTGAATATGTAACATATTTGAGCACAATTTTCTCTATTTCAGCACGATCCGCTCTCTCCAAAATAAACACGGTCACCTCGGCCCCGTTCACATTGTATTTTGACCTAACTGCCGATCCCAAAAATCCCAATCCCATAAATTCGGAAGGTACATATTGGCAGGAATTGGCCACCTGATTCTCTTTTGGAAACATTCCGACAATTTTTGGATACGCTGGTTTCGCACACAATGTTCGCGAAAAATCCTCTGCCACTGCCTTCAATGAAAATCCTGCCACTTTTTCAAGCTGCATGCCACTCATTTTTACATAGAACTTCCCGGCTACGAAATTGAAGGTAGAAGCGTCGCCATAACCTTCTAATCCTATTGGGAAAGTCACGGCCTTGGCCGATTTCTCGATGCTGTAAATTCCAAAAGCATGCAACGGATCTGCATGATCGTAAACTTCGATGGTTAGCTCCACCCCATTGTTGTTCCAACTTGCCACCTGAAGACTCTCAAATCCATAACTCAAATAGAATTCCGAAGCCCCATCGATGTGCTCATACAAATTATCCTTGTTGAAAACCAGCGTTTTGCCATCAGTTTTCCATCCGGAGAGTGTAGGGAAAACCACCTCCTGCGAGAAGGTAGCAAAAGCAATAAATACCAAAAATAGAGAAAGAAGTAGTTTCATACCAGGAAGTTGGAGGGGACAAGTTTGATACGGGCAATATCTGTAATCCGTTCACGCACATCAAATCCGTTGGGACATTGGACTGAACATCCCGCACAATCATCACAAGGATTGTGAGGAAGATTCAATTTGGCAACGGTCAATTGTGCCTTTGCCGGGTAGGAATAACCATAATTGTACATGTAGGACCGCATCAAATCAGGGATCGGCAAATTCTTTGGACATTGCCCCGAACAAGTCAGGCATCCATGGCAGTAAAGTCCCGGGTCGTTCATGGCCAATTGCAAATCACCCTTTTCCTTGTCATCAAGACTATGATTTTGAGCTACTTCCCAATTTTCTTTCAACATTTCGAAGTTGGTCATTCCGGGGATACAGGTATGAATCAATGGGTTTGACATGACCCATTTAAGCGCAGCCTTGCAATTGACAGGCTTCTTCTTTTCCTTATCCAGAAAGCCACCTGCCATACTTTTCATCCCTACGATGCCCAATCCGGCATCATTGGCCCTTTGAAGAGCTTTTTGCATCTCCGCATCATCCTTCAGACGGAAATTATAGGAGGTTAAAACCACATCATACAGCTTGCTGTCAACGGCTGCGTTCAGAACTTCTGCCATATTTGTATGAGTTGAGCACCCTACAAATCTGGCTTTTCCACTCTCCTTGGCTCTTCGCAAGGCTTCAGTATATCTGGGATCCAGGGTATAAGCCCTGTCGCTGGCAACATGCAGATACAAAATATCGACATAACTCATCTGCAATCTCTTCAGACTTTCGTCGAATTTCTGGAGAAACTGCTCTGTAGATAACCCCTCTTTGGGTGGATGTATCTTGGTAGAAATGATCACCTTCTCCCTTGGAATATCCTTGAAATACTGGCCTACCATCTCCTCGTTCCTTCCATCCTGGTAACCGCTGGCGGTATCAAAATGGCGAATTCCAAGTTCATAGGCTGCCTTCAGAATATTGGGATTGTCGGCCCGCATCACGCCCATACTCACGATAGGAAGTTCAATACCTGTCTTTCCCAAGGTCCGGTAAATTACCTTTTTTTTCTTTTTCTCTTTGTTCTTGTGTGCAGGTAAAGCCTGCAAGGCCTGCGCTGTGAGTCCAACGGTTGCAGTTGCTCCCAAAAGCAGAAAATTTCTTCGGTTGAATGTTGAGTTTGCCATGAATGCTTATCTTTAAATTTGCAGTAAATTTCAAATGCCGGGATAACTTCCTTCAAGTCCCGAAAATAAGAAAAATTTTTCTCCTTACAACTTCATCAAGCTTCATGCCATCCCCTTTATTCCCAGCTTCCCGGAAAATACCTACCTTTGCAGGGTTATTCATCTGCCGGACAATCTATTTCTCGCCAAAATCGCAAAAAACGGGTACGTTCTGCTATGAATCCACTTAGCTGCTATGGAAAGAAAATACGACATAATTATTGTGGGAGCAGGCCCTGCCGGAATATTCACGGCCTATGAGTTGATAAAAACGAAGAGCAACCTGAGTATCCTGATGCTCGAAAAAGGACGGGACATCTACAAAAGGAATTGTCCAAAACTTACCAATGGCGGCATCTGCATCAACTGCAGACCTTGTTCTATCACCACCGGATGGGCCGGAGCAGGAGCCTTTTCGGATGGGAAACTATCTCTTTCACACGAAGTGGGTGGTACCCTGCCAGAATATATTGGCGTTGAGGCAACCCGCGAAATGATTCGCTATACGGATGACATCTACCTCCAATTCGGAGCAGATTCTGATATCCATGGCCTCCATGAAACACCCTCCATGCGCGAAATTGGGAGGAAATCGATCGAAGCCAACCTGAAACTCGTTCAATGTCCGGTCAGGCACCTGGGTACCGAAAAAACACAGGAACTCTACCGGTCTCTCTACGAACATCTTAAAAATCTGGGCGTTGAAGTACTTTTCAATGCTCCGGTAACCAATTTTACGATAGAAAATCATTTGGTGACAGGCGTAAGCACGGGCAACGAGACCTTCAAAAGTCACCATGTAGTTCTGGCAATTGGCAGAGATGGATCCAATTGGCTCATGAAACAATGTGCTGTTCACTCCATACCAACAGAGGTTGGAATTGTTGACATCGGTGTCAGACTGGAATGCAGGAATGAGATCATGCAAGAGATCAACGAAAATTTTTACGAGGCAAAGCTCATCCATTATACACGAACTTTTGACGACAAGGTACGGACCTTTTGTTCGAATCCGGGCGGCTTCGTCTCCTCCGAATATTACGACAACAACCTGGCTGTGGTAAATGGCCATAGCTACAAAGACCTCAAGAGTGAAAATACCAACTTCGCCCTGCTGGTCTCCCAAAAATTTACCGAACCATTCAACGCCCCTATCGAATATGGGATGCACATCGCAAGGCTGGCCAACATGCTGACAAGGAACAAAATTTTGGTACAACGCTTTGGCGACCTTGTGCGTGGCCGACGAACGACCTACGACCGTCTCCTGCGAAACAACATAGTCCCGACCCTGAAAGATGCAGTACCCGGAGACCTGAGTCTTGTGCTGCCACACAGAATCCTGTTTGACATCATTGAGATGATCAAATCACTCGACAAGGTCAGTCCGGGATTGGCAAGCGATGAGACCTTACTTTACGGCGTCGAGGTGAAATTCTATTCCAACATTGTTACAGTCGACAACACTTTCAGAAGCCCATCCGTTAAAAATCTATTTTTTGGTGGCGATGGCGCCGGAATCACGCGTGGACTGATGCAAGCCTCTGTCAATGGAGTTCTCATTGCGCGTGAAATAATAACGCAACTCAACAATTAAACCATGACAAAACCTGATATTCGAAAACTTTTGGAAGATCGCATACTCGTACTCGACGGAGCCATGGGTACCATGATCCAACAGTACAAATTATCCGAGGAGGACTTCCGGGGAGAGCGTTTCAAAGACTGGCCCTCCTCCTTGAAAGGGAACAACGATCTGCTAGTTTTGTCCAAACCGGTGGCAATTCAAAAAATTCACGAGGCATTCCTCGATGCAGGTGCTGATATTTTGGAAACCAACACTTTCAATGCTACTTCCATATCTCAAAGTGACTACGGCACTCAAAATTTTGTCCGCGAAATAAACAGGGAAGCTGCAAAAATTGCATGCGAGGCCGCTGAAAAATATGCTACTCCCGAAAAACCAAGGTACGTGGCCGGTTCAATTGGGCCAACCAACAAAACCTGTTCCATGTCCCCCGACGTAAATGACCCCGGTTTCAGGGCCATCTCTTTCCAGGAATTGAAATTATCCTACCGTGAACAGGTCGAGGGATTGTTGGAAGGAGGCGTGGACCTATTGCTCGTTGAAACCATCTTCGATACGCTGAACTGCAAAGTGGCACTGGTTGCAATCAACGAAATCTTTGAAGAAAAAAACCTGAAAATCCCGGTGATGATCTCCGGAACCATTACCGACAAAAGTGGTCGAACCCTTTCTGGCCAGACCATTGAAGCCTTTCTCAACTCTGTCTCTCACATTGATCTGCTCACCATCGGCCTGAACTGCTCATTCGGCGCCAGAGACATGCGCCCTTACCTGGAAGAGCTTAGCAGGAAAGCCCCATTTTATATCAGTGTCCATCCAAATGCCGGATTACCCAACCAGTTTGGTGAATACGACGAAACGCCCGAAGTGATGAGCCATCAAGTGGCCGAATTTACAAACAACAGAACAGTCAACATCATCGGTGGATGCTGCGGAACCACTCCTGACCACATCCGCGAACTGGTCAAATTGGCCTCCGCATCAAAACCTCATCTCATAACCATACCTGAAAAAGCCACCAGGCTCTCCGGCCTGGAACCACTTACAGTCAACAAATTGTCCAATTTTATCAACATTGGCGAACGATGCAATGTTGCCGGATCTATCAAATTTGCCAGACTGATAAGAGATGCAAAATACGATGA
The DNA here is from genome assembly GCA_964528535.1 of uncultured Tangfeifania sp. Lineage (GTDB taxonomy): Bacteria > Bacteroidota > Bacteroidia > Bacteroidales > Prolixibacteraceae > CAINVV01. Next base: position 18,516 of record CAZGSQ010000013.1, read on the forward strand.
AGCACTCTCTGTTGCCAGAGAAATGGTAGAAGGTGGGGCTCAGGTCATAGACATCAACATGGATGACGCCATGCTGGATGCAAAAAAGGAGATGGTCAGATTCCTCAACTTAATTGCCTCAGAACCGGATATTTCACGTCTGCCAATCATGGTCGACTCTTCAAAATGGGAAGTAATTGAGGCAGGACTCCAATGTATCCAGGGGAAGTCGATTGTCAATTCAATCAGCCTGAAAGAGGGAGAAGAGCTATTTATCAGGCATGCCAAAAAAATAAGGGACTACGGTGCCGCTGTCGTAGTAATGGCATTCGATGAAGAAGGACAAGCTACTTCCTATGAACAGAGAATCTCTATTTGTGAAAGAGCTTACAGACTTCTTGTTGAAAAAGTCCAGTTTCCTGCCGAAGACATCATCTTTGATCCCAATATCCTCACCATAGGCACAGGTCTGGAAGAACACAACAACTATGCCGTCGACTTTTTCAGAACCACCACATGGATCAAAAAACATTTGCCCTTCGCCAAAGTTAGCGGTGGCATCTCCAATGTCTCCTTCTCCTTCCGGGGAAACAACACCCTTCGTGAAGCCATCCACTCTGTATTCCTGTTCCATGGCATCAAAGCCGGTTTGGATATGGGAATTGTCAATCCTGGCATGCTACAGATCTACGATGAAATTCCATCTGATTTACTGCTTTTGGTTGAAGACCTGGTCCTAAACAGACAACCTGATGCGACGGAAAAACTCCTTGCCTATGCCGAAAGCAACAAGGGAAAGGACGAAAAACAGGAAAAAATTGAACTCTGGCGGGAATTGCCACTTACCGAACGTGTCGAACATGCGATGGTGAAAGGCATCACCGACTTCATCGAAAACGATGTCATGGAACTTTTGCCCTTGTACGATTCACCCCTAAACATCATAGAAGGCCCTTTGATGGACGGGATGAACAAAGTTGGCGATCTCTTTGGATCTGGCAAAATGTTCCTTCCACAAGTAATTAAATCGGCGCGGGTCATGAAAAAAGCCGTTGCATGGCTTCAACCTTACATCGAAGAAGAGAAGAAATTACAGCCCAATAAAGTAACCGTCCGGAAAAAAATCCTCCTTGCAACTGTAAAAGGAGATGTTCATGACATAGGTAAAAATATTGTTGGAGTCGTACTGTCATGCAACAACTACGAGGTAATCGACCTTGGTGTAATGGTCCCGTGCGAAAAAATCCTGGATGCTGCCAAAAATGAAGAGGTGGATATCATCGGGCTGAGCGGACTGATTACTCCTTCACTCGAGGAGATGGTCAACGTTGCCAAAGAGATGGAAAAGAGAGGTCTGACTACCCCCCTGCTCATAGGTGGAGCAACTACTTCTAAAATTCATACTGCCGTTAAAATAGCACCCGAATACAGTCAAACAACCCTCTATGTAAAGGATGCATCAAGATCGGTACAAGTTGTCGCAGAACTCCTGACAGGATCACCAGCCTTTTTACAAGCCACCTTGCAGGAATACGCTGCATTGAGGCAAGTTCATAGCGCAAAAAAGCCCAAAGAATACTGGACACTGAAGGAGGCCCGAGAAAGAAGCTTTAAAACAGATTTTGTGAAATATCCGATTCAAATACCCAATTTCACAGGAACAAAATACTTCATAGACTATCCTATTGAAGAACTGCGCAAATACATCGACTGGACATTCTTCTTTCTTGTTTGGGAATTCAAAGGAAAATATCCCGCTATCCTCAGTGATCCTGATAAAGGTGAAGCGGCACGACAGCTCTTTGAGGAAGCCAACCAACTACTGGATGAGATCATTTCGAATAAAATGATCAAAGCAAATGGCGTAATAGGCATCTGGCCTGCAAATTCTGTGGGAGATGATATCGAACTGTACGGAGATGAAACCAGAAGCAGATCCATCGGTACCTTTTACCAATTACGACAACAAGAAAAGAAACAGGGTGCAACAGCACTTCTCTGCCTGAGTGACTTTATTGCGCCCAAAGAATCAGGAATTCCCGATTATTGTGGAGCATTTGCCGTCACAGCCGGGCTCGGAGTCTCAGATTTGGTCGCTAAATTCAAACTCGAAAACAACGATTACAAAGCCATCATGCTGGAGGCACTTTCTGACAGGCTGGCAGAGGCTTTTGCAGAAAAATTACACCAGCTAGTCAGAACTGAAATATGGGGCTACAACAAATTCGAATCTCTTTCAACTGACGATTTAATAGCCTCCAAATACCAGGGAATCCGCCCCGCTCCCGGTTACCCGGCTTGCCCCGAACACTCAGAAAAGGAGACCATCTTTAACCTCATGCATACAACCGAACATACCGGAATTTCTCTTACTGAGAATTATTCCATGTTCCCGAATGCATCTGTATGCGGTGTCTATTTCGCGCATCAACAATCAAGATATTTTGGTATTGAAAAAATTGGGGCAGATCAGGTTGAAGATTATGCCAAAAGGAAACTGGTCCCAGGAGAATTTATTGAGAAATATATTCCAACAAATTTAAATTATGAGCCCAAAAAAAGGGGATGAACCGAATGGTTTATCCCCTTTCCCTAAAAAATTCAAAGAGTTAATTCTCTGAAGCTACCAAATTAAATTTCAAGGTGAAATCATCATATATCACCTTGTCACCCAAACCCTTGAAGAAACTTCCTGAGCCGTATTTAATCCCGTATTTTGTCCTGTTTACTGTCATTACTCCCGTGGCAGACAACTTCCCCGAAGCACTGTTTACCTCTGCATCAAATTCAACAGGCGCAGTAATTCCCTTGATAGTTAAATCGGCAGTAAAGTGATAAATCTTGTCAGACTTGCCTGTTACCTTCTTCACTTCCAAAGTTGATTGAGGGAAGTTGGCAACTCCAAAAAAGTCGTCAGATTTTAGATGCCCAATCAATTTTTGATTGTACCCACTGTCGGTTAAATCAACATCTACGATGGTAGTCATATCAACTGTTAATTTACCACCTGAAATTTTTTTGTTTTCAACAATTAAGGTACCAGCACTGAAGGCAATTGTCCCATTGTGTTGACCTGTAACTTTTTTAGCTTCCCATTCCAAAGTACTCGCCTTTGTATCAATTTTCGCCTCTTTTGAAAAACCAGAAAGTACGAAAATTGTCAGGACTGCTGTAACCATCAATTTGGAGACTACTCCCGATCGCCCAAAACTTCTTTTGTTGTTTTTTGAAACCATTTTCATTTTGATATTAATTTTGTTGATGTTTACGACGATGCTCCATATTTTGTTTCGAAATAGAAAATAGGAAGATCCATTCCTAAATTGTATATTTGACAGCTAATTTTATCTTCAACTCAAATTATAGAATGAAGAACACCAATAACTTAACAGAAGACGTCAGTTTGACCGGGTTTCGATTTTTTCAATCGCTTTCAGAAGATGAGATGAAAAGTTTGAACAACGAAAAAGTCTGCTCAACTTACAAAAAAGGAAGTGTCCTCTACAAGGAAGGAAGTCGCCTTACTGGTTTTTACTGCATCACAAAAGGTATCGTCAAGATTTATAAAACAGGCATCGACGGAAAGGAACAAATCATTCGTTTTGCCAAAAAAGGGGATATCATCGCTTATCGCTCTTTGTTGAGTCAGGAATCTGCATGCACTTCTGCAAAAACCATTGAAGATGCTACTTTGTGCCATATTCCATACAAAACATTGCTCAATCTGATCGAACGGAATTGGAAATTCTCTCTGGCCATGCTCAAGATAGTTTGTGCAGAACTCAAGGAGGCCAACGACTATATTACAGATATTGCACAGAAAACAGTTAGGGAACGTCTTGCCGAAGTACTCTTGTTGCTAAAGCAGGAATTCGACCTGGATGCCGATAAAACATTGCAGATTTCTTTAACCAGGGAAGAACTTGCAAACATGGTTGGAACTGCAACTGAGTCCATTATCAGGTTATTGTCAGAGTTCAAACAGGATAAATTGATTGATTTACAGGGCAGAAAGATTAGGATTATTAACCTACAGGCACTTACCAAAGTAGCCAATCTTACAAAATACTGATCCCTATAAATTGATCCATCTCTCAGGATCTAACTTGTTGTTTTCATACCAAAGCTGAAACTTCAGCACAGTTTTATTGTCATCCTCCTTGTCTGTGAAGATGGTTCCTAATTCCTGCCTGGTCTCCACTTTTTGGCCTACATGAACTGAAACACTGGCCAGATTTGAGTACACAGTCAGATAACTGCCATGCCGAAGAATGATGGCCATGTTTCCTCCAATGTTCGGCAAGACCTTGGTCACCTCGCCCTTGAATACCGCACGTGCCCGCTCCCCCGATGTTGTGGTGATGTCAATCCCAGAATTCCTTCGGATGACATGCTTTAATATTGGATCAGGATGCTCCCCAAAGTGATCAGTGATCAATCCCTTTTGCAACGGCCAGGGTAACTTGCCCTTGTTCATCGAAAAGTCATCAGATAAATGTTTGAGCTCCGGAGAGGTTTTACGACCCGGCTCCTTAATGGTTTTTGCTGCACTCTTTTTTGCCTCTTCGGCAATAATTTTTTCAATCTCCTTTTCCAGCTTCAGAGCAATATTTTGCTGATTTTCAAGTTTTTTCCGCAAATCCTTTTCCTTCTTCTGCAGTTGGGAATAATACTCCTTCTGATCAGCCTTTTGCTTCGCATACTGATCAGACTGGCTCAATTTGGAGGTTAAAAGTTGTTGTTTGGTCGATTTCTTCTGATTCAAATCTTCTACAAGTTGCCCCAATTTTGCCTTTATTGAATTAATCTCTTCCACCTGGGTTTTTCGATAATCAGCATACTGCTTAAGGTAGGAAAATCGCTTGTAGGCTTGGTTAAAATCATCAGCTGAAAGTAAGAAAAGTAACTGATTGTTCTGATCCTGATTTCGCCTTGCATAACGAATCATCCCGGCATAACGACTCTTGATTACTGCCAAATCAGCATTCAGTGAGTCAAGATTTTGAGAACTTCTGCTAATGGTAGAATCAAGATATCCCAATTCAGAATTAATATTTGAAATTAACCTCTCTTGTAAATGAATTTTATGCTCTAACATCGAAAGCCGGTTGATAGAGCTCTTGGCATTTTGATTGGTCTCTTTTAACAAATGGTTGATGTACTCGATCTCCTGACTCGTTTTTTCCTTTTCTTTTCTTAAATCATTGATTGATTGTCCAAAAGAAATTGAAGCCAACAAGTTCAAAAAGAAAAACCAGCTAAAAAAGATTTTACAACAATCTACCATCATTTAAACTTCAATCCTGAGTTAAACTTTCTTTGAATTTCTCCCGCTTATATTTCACAGGAATACTAAAACCAAAATCATTTTCATCATCTATAGAAATCCTGGATAACTCTATCTGCAAATCCATTTTTTTCTTTCCTGACATAAAAATATGGATGTTTTCGGGAAATAATTTATCTCCCAAAGGTTTGAATTGAGAAAACTCAATGGTTACAATTCTGCCTGAGTTGATATCATTGTAAATTACTTTCCTGACAATAAAAAGTTCGGGATCCACAAAAATATCCTGTTTCACCAAATGTTGATCATCATTCCTCTGTTTGAAGCGTTCAAGTTTATCTTCATTTGTGGAAATTTTTTTAAACTTACGCTCCCGGATCGATGAAATCTTGTACATGTTTTCTTCAATATTCAACACATAATCTTTAAACTGATTCTCTTTCTGATCCTGTCGAACCGGTTGAACCGGTTGAATATGATTGCTTAGTATAGATTGAACTGTTTGATAATCAATGTCATTACCTACTAAATCACTGACGTTTTGCATCGTTCCCGTCATGACTAACTTACCACGATGATACACTGCGCGAAAAGAGTCTTTATCAAGTTCTAATTTTCCTACCGGGATGGTCAAATACTGTGCAGAAACCTGGATCACACTATCCCTTTTTATTTTATAAAATGCTTTAATAGAACTTACATTGCCATCATTGTTGATAACCAGACTCACTTTTCTGACAGACAAAGTATTGTATTTGACCGCATTTTCATTTACCAAACGAATTACGCGCCTAACCCACATGGGTTTAACCCTCTTTTCAATGACAATTTTTTCTGCATGTTTACATCCATTCATCAAAAAAAGCATCAAAATCAAACAACTTACACATATTATTATTTGCCTCATAATTCTAATCTTCAACAGATTCATAGAAAGTAACCTTTCTTATTTTCTCAGGCAAAACCTTTGATTTGTTGCCCATTTTCAACGATTTTTCCCATTGTCCAACTGCTTTCTCCTTCTCCTGCATGAAAAACAATATGTCTCCATAGTGCTCAACCAGTACCGGATTATCCTCAGTGCTGTTCGAAAGTGCAGACTCCATATAAAATTTAGCAAGCTTAAAATCCTTCTTCTTAAAGAGAACCCAAGCATAGGTATCCAGATAAGTGGCATTGTTGGGATTATTTTTAACTACCAGATTGCTCAATCTTTCAGCAACATCCAATTTTAATGCTCTCAATGAAAGATAATAGGCATAATTATTCATGGCGAGATAATTCTGTGGATCAATCTCTACGACTTTATCAAACCATTTGTAAGCATCATCGTACTTCTTTAGTTTGTAATATGCCTCAGCACGATAGGTATAAACCTGAGAAAGAAGTTGATTGTTTCCTGTAGCAATAACCTCGGCAGAATCAAGTACATCAAAAACTTCCATAAATTTTCCTAATTGTATCTTTGCTACCGCATCCAAAATGAGAAGAATTGGTTGTTCAGGAAAATATTTTATTGCCCTTCGGCTGTCCTGTTCCAAAGACTCCCAATCTGTCAAATCATTGTCGATATATAGCAGACGTTCCCAATAAGAATAATTTCCCTTGTTGATTTCTACAACCAACTTCAATTGCTCCCGTGCTTCTTTAACCTGCTTCTTGGAAATATAATATTCTGAAAGAAGCGCCCTGGGACGTTCATCATCTACATGCTTTTCTATCAAAATTTTGATCAGTTCCAGTTGCTGTGCTTCCGTCAAAGGATGATCTTCAGACTGATTGTGAAGCATGTACATTTGAATTTTAGGCTCCAACTCAAGAGCTGTATTCTCAAACCCCAACTTCAGTTCATTGTAAGCATTTGAATAATCACCCGAAACCCTGTAGAAATTGGAAAGTGAAAAATGAACAAAGCCATCTCCCGGCTTAATTTGCAACACTTTGTTGTAATAAGCCAATGATTTATCCATTATACTGTCTGCCAGATACATATCTGCCAACAATCCATAGTATTTAGCTTCATCCCGATACTTGGAAACCAGGTTCTCTAATTCATGGTAAGCCTCAGCTTTTTTACCCAATTTAAGGAAAATTGACTGCTTGCCCAACGCAACAGACTCGATGACACCCCACTTTTTTTCCAAATCCGTGTAACATGCCAGTGCCTCTTCCTGCTTCCCCGCAAGACTAAACATCTCCGCCTGAAAAAGGGGAAAGTCTGTGTTATCAGGTACCATCCCGGATAAAATGCCAAATGAATTGGCTGCCTTTTCATATAACTTGTTCTGCTGATATATCTTGGCAAGCAAGATCTGATAGTACTGATTCTTTGGATTCAATGAAACAGCTTTCTCCAGTATCATCATAGCACTCTGATAATCACCCCTTACAAGATGAATGTTCGCTATTTCATACAATGACGTGCTGGACAATGGATCCATTTCAAGGCAACGTGAGAATATTTTAATGGCTTCATCAATATTCCCGATCGTTCGCTGCTTAATCCCCTCAATGAATAAATACTGAAATTGTTGCCTCTGATCCTCTGTCAACAATGAAAGACTTTTGCTTTCCGCTTCTGGATCAACCTTAACAACCAATGGTTGAACCGTTTTGCAGGAAGCAAAAAGTAAGAAAAGAGGTAAAATTGCCCCAAGATAATAAGTCGCTTTATTCATTGTCCTATTTTTTGCACTCATCAATGCTTTCCGGTATGTCCAAATCCACCTTCACCTCTTTCACTACTACCAAGAACCATCACATTATCCCATTCAACTTGCTTATAAGTTGAAATTATCATCTGGGCAATGCGCTCTCCATGATGAATGACAAAGTCCTCATTTGATAAATTTATCAGAATAATTCTGATCTCTCCCCTGTAATCAGAATCAATGGTTCCTGGGGAATTTAGAACTGTAACTCCTTTGTTTAATGCAAGTCCACTCCTTGGACGAATCTGTGCCTCATAACCTTCAGGAAGTTGAATATACAAACCCGTTGGTACCAATTTTCTTTCCAAAGGTCTCAATATCATAGATTCTGATAAATCAGCTCGAAGATCCATTCCCGCCGAATAGGTAGTCTCATACGCTGGCAGTCCATTTAAAGATTTGTTAACTATTTTAACTTTCATCCTTTTGCTGTTCGTTTTTTAGTGCTTCAAATTTATCCTGAAAACCTTGTTTAATTTTTAAATTATTGATATTTAGGATATTAAAATTATTGCTACAAAGAACTTTAATCGGCTAAGATAAGAAACATATTATACTGATCTATCAACATCCAAACGCTTCCTCAACAATCTCTTTAAATCAGATTTTTCACGATACCAGATATACATCAGGAAGAACAAAAATATTATTGTTTTAAAACCATAAATCAGAAGGTAACCACTTAATTGAACATTTTTATCAAGTACATACAATGAAATTGCAACGAAGAAATAAGAACCAATCTTTTTGAGATCGTAATGAACTGGAAAATGTTTCTGTCCATAGTAATAAGAGATAAGAGCAACGATAAGCGTAGAAGTGAAAAATCCAATTGCAGAGGCCATATATCCCAAAATTGGAATAAAAAGGATATTTATTATCAAGGTTATTATTGCTCCTATTACCGAAAATATGGCACCATAGCGTGTCTGATCCGTAAGCTTGTACCAAAGTGATTGTGTATAAAAAATACCAAGGAAAAGATTGCCCATTAACATCCAGGGTACTATTCCCATTCCTTCGTGATAACCTGATTTTGAGGATCCAATGAAATATTTAAAGATGTCTATGTACAACAGAACACCAATGAAAATTAGAAGTCCGAAAATGACAAAATAGTTCATGATCACACTATATACCTTTTTCGAGGACTCATCTATGTAATGGGAAAATAAAAAGGGTTCAAAGGAAAATCTGAAAGCTTGAATAAACAGTGTCATTAAAATAGCCAGTTTACCGTTAGCAGTATATACACCCAATTCATACATTGGAACTTTCCCATTGCTAATCAACTGAGGAATTAGTATTTTATCAATATTTAAAGTAACCATCCCTGCAATTCCAACAACCAGAATCGGCCACCCGTAATGAAGCATCTCCTTCAACTTTTCACTCCTAAATACAAGTTTTTTAATCTTAAGATCTGGAATAAAGAGCAACAAGGTAACAATGGAAGCAATCAGGTAGGATAAGAATGCGTAGCCTATGCCAATGTCTGGATTGTAGAAAAATCGAAGAACAGATTCAGAATTATTGGCCAAAACTCTTGGACATAGCAATATCCAGAAAAGATTTAAAACAATATTGATGCCAATATTAATCATTTTAAAAACTGCAAACTTGATAGGCCTTTCTTGAAACCTAAGCTTTGCAAAAGGAATAGCAGTAACTGCATCCAATGCAACAGTAAGTCCCATCCAAATAATGTAAAGATGTTGCTCTGGATATCCTGCCCAACCAGCAATATTGCGCGAGAAAATGATTACAAAAAAAATAAATAATGAAGAAGTTGCAGTGAGGGTAATTAAAGAAGTACCAAATACTTCATTTGGATCTTTGCTCTTACTGGCAAAACGAAAATAGGAGGTCTCCATCCCGTAGGTCAGTAACACCTGAAAAAATGTAACATATGCCAATAAATTTCCTAATATTCCAAATGCACCCGGAAGAAAAGTCCAGGTAAATATAGGTGTCAATAGTAGATTCAAAAATCTACCAACAATACTTGGCACACCATATATTACGGTATCGCCGGCTAATTTTTTAAGTGCACTCAATTCAAAAATTATAATCTTTCAACAAAGATAATTGAAGATTGTAAATGAGGCATAAAAACATCTCAATTGAGGTGAATAAGCAGCATATTTAATTATTACCAGCACTACAACAATGCACATTACAAAATAAGATTCTATTTTTGCTAACAGATTCAATTTTTAGTTTTTAAACAGATAAATGGAATCTAAATTCGATGAGATGATTGTCCATTCGAATGCATATTTCCATTTTCTGGCTATTTGATATCTTAATTTTCTTACCATGAGACGGTTTTTTTCCTTTTCCACCACTCTCCTATTGGCGCTAATCTCATTGATGAATTGCGTACAATCAAATAACCATTCCAGGCAACCTGTTACTTCTATTCAATTTGAACCTCAAAAAAGAAATTTTAGACTAGGTGAAGAAATTAAAATAAATCTTCAAACTAAGATAAAAGAAGGAGCAATTGATAAGGTCGAACTGTATGTCGATGGAAAAAAAATTCTTTCTTCAATTAATTTGTTTAATTCTATCATATTAAAAACTGCAGAGTTTGGTGTTGGTAAACATATTATTAAAATAGCCGCAACAAAAAAAGATGGCTCATCAGGTGAAAATTACATAGATTTAACCGTTACCTCAGATACCAAACCTATTCAGTATTCCTACAATATTATTGAAACTTATCCCCACGAAAAATCACATTTTACACAGGGATTAGAGTTCCACAACAACATTCTCTATGAAGGTACAGGACAAGAAGGTGCCTCGGAAATCTTTCAGGTAAATCTAAAAACCGGACAGGTATTAAAAGAATATAAACTTGAAAATAAATATTTTGGAGAAGGAATTACTATTTTAAACAACAAAATATATCAGCTTACCTACAAAAATAAAATTGGATTTATTTATGACTTGGATACATTCAAATTATTAAATACCTGGCAGTACAAATCGGAAGAAGGATGGGGTTTGACAAATAATGGTCAATCATTAATCATGAGCGATGGAACAGAAAATATTTATTTTATTAACCCAATTACTTTTCAGGAAGAAAGAAGAATTCAAGTATGTAATGATCATAATGTTGTAAAAAATATAAATGAACTTGAATACATCAAAGGTGAAATATGGGCCAATATTTGGCAAACGGATACCATAATTGTTATTGATCCAAATTCAGGTAAAATTACAGGAGAAATTGACATGAGTGGACTTTCTGGTTCAATTATGGAAAAACAAAGCGAACAAATAGATGTTCTGAATGGAATTGCTTGGAATCCATTGTCTGATAAAATCTACGTCACTGGAAAATTATGGCCAAAGCTATTTGAAATAAAATTAAAAAAAATTAAAAACTAAAACAGCGTCATTAAATTTGATTCACCCCTATCCTTTCCCAAATGACGGTATGCCAACTCTGTTACTTCCCGACCTCTTGGCGTGCGTTTGATAAACCCTTCCTTTATTAAAAATGGTTCATATACTTCCTCAATTGTACCGGAATCTTCTCCAACAGCTGTAGCAATAGTAGATATTCCTACTGGTCCACCTTTGAATTTGTCAATAATGGTGGATAAAATTTTGTTGTCCATTTCATCTAATCCGTATTGATCTATATTGAGAGCTTCCAGTGAATATTTCGTAATTTCAATATCAATTTTTCCATTTCCTTTAACCATAGCGAAATCCCTCACCCTCCTTAAAAGTGAATTAACAATCCTAGGTGTTCCCCTGCTTCTTCTTGCTATTTCATAGGCAGCATCATTATTTATGTCCACCTCAAGAATTCTAGCCGATCTTTTTACAATACCGGTAAGAACAGCAATATCATAATATTCCAGATGACAGGTAATTCCAAATCTTGCCCGCAATGGTCGTGTAAGTAACCCGCTTCGTGTAGTTGCACCTATTAAGGTAAATGGATTCAATTCTAATTGTATAGATCTTGCACTAGGCCCTTTGTCAATTAATATATCAATTCTAAAATCCTCCATTGCCGAATAAAGATATTCTTCGACAACAGGACTTAACCTGTGAATTTCATCTATAAAAAGCACATCATTTTTTTCCAAATTAGTAAGAAGTCCTGCCAAATCTCCAGGCTTATCTAAAACAGGTCCAGAAGTCAATTTTAATTTTGCACCAAGTTCATTAGCTATAATATTGGATAATGTAGTTTTTCCCAAACCGGGAGGACCATGTAATAAAACATGATCAAGTGATTCTCCTCGCATAATGGCAGCTTGAACAAATACTTGAATATTGTCTAAAACCTTTGTTTGTCCAGCAAAATCAACAAACTTCAAAGGTCTTAACTGATTGTCAAATTCTCTTTCTGAATCGTTACCTGTATGTTCCCGCAAATCAATAAATTCACCCATGCTTCAATAATTTTCAAACCAATTTTCAACACACCTCGGAAAATGAAACTGATTAAAATAAAATCTAATTAATTAAAAGTCTCTAAAATTTCAATAAATTTATACGCATTGAAAGGTTTTTCCATCAAATAATCCATGCCATTTTCCAAACATTTTTGAAAATCATTGTTCAAAGTGTTTGCCGTAAAAGCAATAATTGGTGTGTATCCTCTCGAAATATCTTCCTTTTCAATTTTTCTTATTTCTCTCGAAGCCTCATAACCATCCATAACAGGCATCATTAAATCCATTAATATAACATCAAATTTTTGATTATTAAATATTTTAACACCTTCTAAACCATTGTTAGCCACTACTACAACACATTTCAATTTAGACAAATTTATTGTTAAAAGCTTTTGATTCAGAAGATTGTCTTCTACCAAAAGAACTTTAAAGTTTTCTTTAATTTTAAATTCGGGTATCATCAGTAATAAAATTTCAAATCATTCAGTAATAAAAGCAAACAGTAACAAAAACATTGTAATTCATAAAAGAGGGATTTTATGAATATTAACAATTAATAATTAGCATTTTCTTTTTAAAGTTTTTTAAAAATTCATATTATATATATATATTGTTGATATTGTTGATAAATTATATAGTATTGAAGAATGAATTTAATTTAATAAGTTACACATTGTTTGTTAACAATGCAAAGGATTGTTTGAATGGAGAATACAATGCTATTAACATTATGTCAATTTTAAATATTCAAATTTTAAATTTAATTTTTAGTAATGTTTTTTAGTTAAATTATGTCTGAATAGTGATTAATAAAACATTTAAATTTTATTAGAGAATCTATTAAATTTATTTATTAGAATATAATAAATTTTGTTTTTAAATTTATTTATGAACACTTATTAACTTTTTTGAAGTCTAAATTTTAATTAAAAGTAGTCATTATTATGTCAAAAGTAGCTTTAGCATCAGACCATGCGGGATTTGAACTTAAAAGTGCAATTATTTTAATTCTAAAAAAAAATAATATTGAAATTATTGATTTTGGATGTTTTAGCAATGAAAACTGTGATTATCCTGATTTTGCTCATCCATTGGCAATTGCTGTAGAAAATGAACGTGATCTGGTGGGAATTGTCTTTTGTGGGTCAGGAAATGGAATTAACATGACCGTCAATAAACATCCTGGCATACGATCTGCTATTTGCTGGAATACCAAAGTGGCAGAATTGGCAAGGTCTCACAACGATGCTAATGTATGTTCTATTCCAGCAAGATTTGTTTCAGAAGTTGAAGCAATCCAAATTATTAATATTTTTTTAAATACTGAATTTGAAATGGGAAGGCATCTTGTAAGAATTAGAAAAATTCCAATTTAATTTTGTGTTCTATAACTAAATAAATGGCGGGAATATACATCCACATTCCTTTTTGTACCGATAAATGTTATTACTGTGATTTTTACTCGGGTAATCAACTCTATCTCATTGATAGTTATGTGAATGCTCTGGTAAGAGAGATTGAGTTTAGGGCTGATTATTTGAAGAATGAAATAATTGATACAATTTATTTTGGAGGTGGAACGCCTTCTTTGTTAACCAAAGTACAATTTTTTAAAATTTTTGCTGCAATTCAAGCTAATTTTATTGTTGATAAGAATGCTGAAATCTCAGTGGAATGTAATCCTGAAAATATTAGTGCCGCATATGTGGATCAGTTGTTGGATGTTGGTATAAATCGCTTAAGTTTAGGTGTCCAATTTTTGGATGACAATATACTTAAAAAATTCAATAGAAATCATACTAAATATCACATATACAAAGCATTAGAAACTATTTCAAATTCATGTTTACTTAATTTTTCAATTGATTTAATTTTTTCAGTTCCTGGTATTGAGGATGGGTATCTGAGAGATTCACTCATAAGTTTATTAAATTTTGACATTAAGCATTTTTCAGCATATAATTTGTCTATTTCTAAAAATAGCAGAATTTATTGGAGAGTTAAGAACGGCCAGTTTGTTGAAAATGGAGATGACATTTTTATTAATCAGTATTATTTAATTAAAGATATTTTGAGTTCGAATGGTTTTGTTCAGTATGAGGTTAGTAATTATTCGAAAGTTGGGTTTCAATCAAGGCATAATTTAGCCTATTGGAACAATGTTTCTTATGTTGGATTGGGAGTTTCTGCGCACAGTTACAATCTAACATCCAGACAATGGAATATTCTTAGTGTCAAAAAGTACATTGGTCAAACAGAGAATGGTAAAGAAAAATTTAAATTTGAAATAGAGTATCTTACTGATATTCAGATTTATAATGAGTATATTATTTTGAGATTGAGAACGTTTCAAGGTCTATCAAGGTTTTATCTGCGATCTAGATTTCCTGATAATATATGGCGTCATTTTGATAAAGAAATGCATATTCTATTGAATTCTGGTCATTTTTTAACTGAGGATGATTTGATTTTTCCTAAGGATGAGGATTTATTGATTTCGGATTATTTAGCAAAAAAGCTAATGTATTGAATTGTGTTTGTATAAATTGAATAATCTGTTTTATGAGTATTTATTTTTATGGTGAGGAAGTTGATTTGCCTAATCTCTCTTATAATACTGTCGTGAGGTGTATGAAAGCGGAACTTAGACGTCAAAAAAATAAGTTAGGTACAATCAATGTGATATTTTGTAATGATGAATATTTGCTATCAGTTAACAAGGAATTCCTAAAGCATGATTATTATACTGATGTGATTACTTTCGATTATACATTCAATGAAGTGGTTAGTGGAGATTTATTTGTGAGTGTTGATCGAGTGAAGAGTAACGCAATTAGTTATGGTCAAACTTATATGGAGGAAATGACAAGGGTGGTTCTTCATGGGTTTCTCCACTTGTTGAAATTTAGTGACAAAAAGCCTGATGAAATTATTCTAATGAGATTCAAAGAAGAGCAGTTACTTGGAACGATTAGAAAGTATAATGCTTTGCTGGAGGATTAAATTCTGTAATATGAACATTGTTAATTCATATAATGTTATTGTTGTCGGGGCAGGACATGCGGGCTGTGAAGCAGCTGTGACTGCTGCTAATCTTGGGTCAAAGGTTTTGTTGATAACTATGGATTTGGGACGCATCGCGCAGATGAGTTGCAATCCTGCAGTTGGTGGAATTGCGAAAGGTCAAATTGTTAGAGAAATTGACGCTTTGGGAGGAATGATGGGTAAAATCACCGATCTTAGTACTTTGCAATTTAGAATGCTTAATCGCTCGAAGGGTCCAGCAATGTGGAGTCCTCGGGCACAGTGTGACAAGAGCCGATTCTCAGAGTATTGGAAAGCTGAGTTACAAAATAATATCAACATTAGTTTTTGGCAAGGTTCAGTATTTGAATTGCTTTTGAAAGGGAAGCGGGTCATCGGTGTTAAAACAGAATTGGATATTTTATTTTTTGCAGATTCAGTTATTTTGACAAATGGAACATTTCTTAATGGATTGTTGCATTTTGGAAAAAGCAAGTTATCAGGAGGAAGAATTTCTGAGAATTCCTCGGTTGGTTTATCGGAGCAACTTAGATCATTTGGATTTCAGGGAGGGCGAATGAAAACTGGTACGCCTCCGCG
The DNA here is from genome assembly GCA_964528535.1 of uncultured Tangfeifania sp. Taxonomy (GTDB): domain Bacteria; phylum Bacteroidota; class Bacteroidia; order Bacteroidales; family Prolixibacteraceae; genus CAINVV01. The sequence continues at coordinate 34,547 of CAZGSQ010000013.1, forward strand.
TTTAGACAAGAGAACAATAGATTTTCATCTCCTTGAGGAACAGATCGGCGAAAGTGGAAATCAATTTAGTTATTATCATACTAAAGTATCATCGTTGCCTACCATTGATTGTCACATTACACATACCAATGAAAAGGTTCATAAGGAATTAGAAAGGGGTTTTAAAGATTCACCTTTGTTTGATGGAACCATTAGAAGTTTAGGACCGAGATATTGTCCTAGCATAGAGACTAAATTGGTGATTTTTAAAGAGAAGGATTCACATCAGCTTTACTTGGAACCTGAAGGCGTAGATTCCATTGAATATTACTTAAATGGTTTTTCAACTTCTTTGCCTTTTGAAGTGCAAGAAAAGGCGATTCATTTTATTCATGGACTTTCTAACGCTAAAATAATAAGGCCAGGGTATGCAATTGAATATGACTACTTTGATCCTACCCAATTGGAACATTCGTTGGAGTCAAAATTAATTGAAAATTTATTTTTAGCTGGTCAAATAAATGGCACTACTGGTTATGAAGAAGCTGGTGCGCAGGGATTAATGGCTGGCATTAACGCTCATCGTAAAATAAATAGTCTCGAGCCTATTGTACTTAGCAGGAATCAAGCTTATATTGGGGTTTTGATTGATGATCTGGTAACCAAGGGTGTAGATGAACCTTACCGGATGTTCACCAGTAGAGCAGAACACCGGTTGATTCTCAGACAAGATAATGCAGATGACAGATTATCCGAGCTTGGATTTAGAATTGGATTATTGTCGCGCGATTTTTTGAATGTTTTTAAGTTGAAATCTGAGATGGTCGCTAAAGTTCGTTCCGATATTGAAAAAATATCTATCGAGCCAGATATGCTTAATTCATTTCTTAGCTCCAAAAACTCCTCTCCTCTTAAAAATAAATGTAAATTGCTTACTGTGGTTAGTAGGCCTCAAATTGAATTATTTGATGCATTGAATTATTTCCCTGTATTGAAAAAGAAATTTGATTATGTTCCAGTTTTTTTATTTCGTGATGTTATTGAATCTGTGGAAATTAGCATCAAATATGCTGGTTATATCAATCGTGAACTAGCGGCAGCTGAAAAATTGAAGCGGTTGGAGAATGTAAAAATTGAAAATAGATTTGATTATTCACAAATTTATTCTTTGTCAACGGAGGCAAGAGAAAAATTGGGTAGGATCAACCCTAAAACGATAGGCCAGGCATTCAGAATTCCTGGTATTTCTCCGAATGATATAAATGTTTTACTAATCATGCTTGGACGCTAATGTTCCACGTGGAACAAATAAAACAATCAATGGATATATCCTTGCATAATGGGAAAAATGCCATTAGGGAAATTTAAAATTTTGCAAAAAGAGGGTCTTCATTTTTAGAAATAGTTACTTTGTAGTAGTGAATTTTTTTTAAATTCCATTGTAGGTAAAAGAAATGTATATTTTACAAATATTGGTACAATTAAGGTCGATGATATAGAGTTTAGATGATTACATTCGGGAAGTATCTTGGCAAATAAATATATTTAAGCGTTAGTTTTTTTGGTGGGAACAAGTAAGATATGCTATAGTGTCCCGTTCAATCATTAATACATATATGAAAAAAGTGGACAAAGCACTGTCATTGTCTGTTACACAATCCCTCAAAGCACTACCCGTAAATCCGGGGATATATCAGTTCTTCGATTGTGAAGATAAAATAATCTATGTTGGGAAGGCTAAAAATCTAAAAAGAAGAGTATCGTCATATTTCAATAAAGTGCATGATAACAGGAAAACAGAAATTCTTGTAAGTCAAATCGATAAAATTAGGCATATCGTTGTGGATAGTGAAGAGGATGCATTACTTCTCGAAAATAGTCTAATAAAAAAATACCAACCCAAATACAACATTTTACTTAAGGATGACAAAACCTTCCCTTGGATTTGTGTGAAGAACGAACCATTTCCACGTATTTTTTATACGAGAAAAGTTTACAAGGATGGATCTAATTATTATGGACCATATACATCGATCTATATGGCAAAGACAATATTGGAGGTGATTAAGCAATTGTTCCAAATTAGAAATTGTAATTTATTCTTATCTGAAGGCAATATTAACAAGAGAAAATTTAAAAAGTGTCTTGAATTTCAGATTGGAAATTGCAAAGCACCATGTGAATCATTGTATTCCAAACATAGTTATGATCTTGATATCCATAATGCAAAATCAATTTTAAGTGGAATTTTATCCCCAGTATATTTGTATCTTAAAAGTGAAATGCAATGCGCAGCTGAAAAATATGATTTTGAAAGGGCCAACAATTATAAGTCTAGGATTCAAATTTTAGATAACTATAGGAGCAAATCTTTGGTTTGTAGTGCAATAGTAACAAATTTGGATGTCTTTTCTATACATGAAAACGGTAAGATCGCTTTTGTAAATTATTTCAGAATTGTAAATGGATCCATCGTAAATACTTATCTTTTAGAAGTTAGGAGAAAGTTGGACGAATCAAAGGAAGATATTTTGGCGATATGTATAGTTGAAATAAGAGAACTGTTTAATTCAGATTCTTCTGAAATTATCTTACCATTTTCAATAGGAATTAATTTTACCAAAGCGAAAATTACGATTCCAAAAATTGGCGAGAAAAAGAAATTATTAGAACTGTGTGAAAGAAATGGAAAGTTGTATATGTTGGAAAGAGTCAAAAATGACTCCGCAAAGGCTCCTCTGACCAGGAGACAACAATTGCTTGAACGAATTCAGAGTGATTTGCAAATGGTTCGTCCTCCAGAATGGATAGAGTGTTTTGACAATTCCAATTTGAATGGAGATTTTCCGGTTTCATCTTGTGTAGTATTTAAAGATGGATTACCTTTTAAATCAAAATACCGTCATTTTAATATAAAGAGTGTGGAGGGCCCCAATGATTTCGCATCAATGGAGGAAGTTATTGAAAGAAGGTATCTGAGGCTGTTGGCTGAAGGGAGTCAATTACCTGATTTAATTGTCGTTGATGGTGGGAAAGGCCAATTGTCTTCGGCATATGCGGTACTTAAAAAACTGGACCTTGATGGTAGAATTGCCATTGTAGGTATTGCAAAACGTTTGGAAGAACTCTATTTCCCAAATGATACAGTCCCATTGTATTTGGATAAAAAATCAGAGACATTGCGAGTTTTGCAACATTTGAGAGATGAGGCACACAGATTTGGGATCACTTTCCACAGAAATAAAAGGTCAAAGAATTTTACAGATTCTGAACTTGATAGTATTCCTGGCATAGGGGTAAAATCAATTGAAAAATTGCTGATAAATCTAAAATCTGTTGAAAAAATACGTGCAACAAGTTTAGATAATCTCGAAAAAATCGTAGGAAGTGAACGTGGAAAAATAGTTTATGAATATTATAATTCAGCCATTTCAAAAAAGTGAATGACTAATAATTTGAGATATTTCGGGTAAATTGAAATTGGAAAAGAGGTTACTTATGGTGGTTATGTTGTGATAATTTCCTATTAGTGAATTCATAATTGATTCAATAGCTGGGAATAATTCATTCTTAGAATTAATATTTACTTGTTCGATTATTCCTTTTTCAATTTGAAGTTTATAAGTTGTTAATTTTGAGGCGATTGTAAACTGCCCTTCATAGATGTATTTTGGAGAATATCCATAAATCCATTGAAGTGAGGCATATTTATTGGATGCTAGTTCTTGTACTTCTTTACGAATCATGGCCGGAAGAATGGATATCCTTCTTGGTCCCACTAAAGCTTCAAAAAATTCCTCTATTTTCAGTGAAACAAGTTGTGCATTGAGCTTGTTTGTAGAATTTCCAACATTGCCAACTTGTGATGGCACAGAAGCTATCGATTTGTCAGTAAATCTGTTTCTGTTTGATCTAATAGATAAAGAAAGGTTTTCTAAATTACTGTTTATCAGCAATGTACCATGAGCAAGAACTCTTTGCTTATACAAATGCATGGCGCTTCCTGATACTTTGAGTCCATTTGATAGGATATCATTTCTTTTCGACAAGGTAACTGCTACTCCTAAATTTTTAAGAAATGAAAGTATGTCTTGCGTTATTGATTTATAGGAGATATTTTCATTGGTAGCTGTAGATTGAATGAAACTAAAATTGAGATTGCCTTCATCATGGTACACGGCTCCTCCCCCTGTTAAGCGCCTGGCTATTAGAATATTGTTTTGGGATGTATAACGGGAGTTAATCTCTTTAGTTACAATTTGATGCTTCCCAATTACTACACAGGGTCGATTAATGTAAAGGAATAGGTATTTTTCCTGGCTATTTTTTAGTAGATATTCTTCAGTAGCCAGGTTTTGGTAAGGGTCAGAACTGTCAGAAATAAGCAAATTCATTGGTTTATTTTACTTCTCCAGATAACATTGGATTATCGTATGAAATCTTTTGATTCAATTCGAAATCGTAAAGTGTAAGAATTCGTAACCTATAGTATGCTAACCAGTATGTAGCCAGAGAGTTAATATAATCCAGTTTCCCTGTTACCCTTTCTGATGATGCAATGTTCATATCAGTGATGGTTATTTCGCCGTTTTGGAATTTCTTCAGAGCAATGATGTACCCATTGGCAGCTACTTTATCCGCTTCCTCAGCTGTTTTTAATTGTTCTTTCAATAGACTGAATTGTTCAACCTGAACAATCACACTTCTATCGAAATCTTCAAAAGATTGCTTAACGTCAAAACTAACCAGGTCTCTGTTTGATTCGGCCATTTTCACGGAGGATACAGCCTTTCCCCAATCAAGAATTGGTACGCTGAATGTTAATTGTAGCATGCGCTGGTTAAGTGGCTGGTTGTAAATTCCAGGAAAAGTTTGAGAACTGTTGGATAGGCCGTAATTTCCAGAAAGAGTGGCACTTAACCCGGTGCTTCTTTTTGCCTGGGTGAGCTGGCTCTCTGCTGATATTAATCTTCTTTGGTAGTAGACTTGTTCCGAGCGGTTTTCACGTGCCTCTTTCAAAGCCTTTTTAGGATCAATGTCAAAAAGTGTAATCAACAGCGGCATCTGCAATTCAATATTTTCCTTTTGGTCCAGACCTATGTAGGATTTGAGTGAGAAATCTGCATTTTTCAATTCCATTTTAGCTGAACTCATTGACTTTTTAGCATTAAGCACGGATAACTCAATTCGTGAAAAATCATTTTCAGAAATTTGTCCCAGTTTTCTTTTGATTTTGGCAATCTTAAGATTATCTGAGCTGTTGTCATATGAATTCTTTGCCAGATTGAAGTTGGTTTGAATCCTCAGGTAGTTAAAAAAATAGGATGTGGCATTGTAGGCAATTCCTTCGATAGTTTGGATAAAATTTTTCTGTGATTCATCATAAATCATTGGTTCGGTTTTTTTCGACCATTTCATCCAATTGTAAGCAAAAATGGGTTGGTTAAAACCAATTGAAAATGGACTCCCCGAAAAAAGTGTACTGTTTTTGTTGTAATCCTGAACCCGGCTGAAAGTTGTTGAGGCATAGATCTGCGTTCCAGTCAACGGAATATATTGATTCAGTGAAAGATTTGAGGATATTGATAAATTTGCAACTTGCTTAAATTCGATGCTACCGTCAGGTTGAGTAACGGGTAGGGTAGATTGGGTGTAGTTGGGAAGCGCACCATTCAGAATAAGATTTGGAAGAAACTGTTTCGTAAAATTTCGGTATCTCCAGTAATAGCTAACATGTTGATTTTGAGCATATTTAAGCGAAGATGATTTGGTTATGGCCAATTCAACAATATTTTTTAAGCTAAGTCCTAACTTGATACTATCTTGAATGCTCTGCTCGGATTGTGCAGTCGAACGAAGATTTGGCAAGATAAGTAGGCATGCACTTAAGATCCAAATTTTTAATGATATTTGCATAAGTTATTCTTTGACAGCAACTTCATTGAAATTCTTTATTTGATGATAACCAGACAAAGGAACAATAATTCGATCTCCTTCATTTACTCCTTCATTGAGCTCAATAAAATCAGGGCTAACATATCCTGTTGATATTCTGTTCTTAATGGCCTTGCCATCTTTGTAAACAAAAAGATATTCGGGTCTGCCCTTGTCGAATTGAGGAATATTTTTAATTCGTAGTGCACTTTCCTTGAAATTCTTAACGACCCATAATTCAATATTTTGGTGCGGTATCAATTTGGGATGAGAGCTATCTTTCAGGTGAATATTAAATTGGATTTTCCCATTCTCAACAATGGGTGAAACTATTCCTATGTGTCCTTCCAATTTGGTATCTTCAAATACGGCGTAAATTTGAGTTCCGGTTTTGATAAAATCCGCCATTTTCTCGTCAATTGAACCCGATATTTTAAAGGAAGATAAATCCGAAATTCGCACAAGAATTTGATCCTTACTAACTTTTTCACCCGGTTTGCTGGCAATTGCCAGGATAATTCCCGCAGAGTGCGACCGCACACTCATCTGTTCAAGACCTTCTAATTTTTCTTTCAACTCTTTTTCCTGAATTTGAATACCTAGGAGAAGTCCCTCCTCTTCGGCCTTTAGTTGTTTGAGTCGGATACTGTTCTTTTCTTTGACAGTGAGCAGTTCTTTTTCTGCTAGGGCAATCTCTTGCTTTGTTTTTTCAATTTTGGCGGGGGAAATTCCTCCAACTTCTACCAATTGTTGTTCGTCAGAGAGTTGTGATTTTAAGGAAGTAATATTTAATTTTTTTACCTCCTCTGTATATTTTAAGTCAATTTTTGTAGAAGTTTCAGCCAGATTATTCTTCTCAAGGCTATTTTTTTTAAGTGCCAGCTGGTCGTTGATATTGTCTATTTCAGATTTAATCTGTTGATCATCAAGAACTAAAATCAAATCACCTGGTTGGACACTGCTGCCAGGCTCTTTACTTATTTTCTTTACTGTGCTTGGATAATTGCACCTGATTAAGACTTCACTCTCGGGTTCAACGACACCGGATGTTTTTATTGGATCAATTACCTTTCCTTTCTCAACAGTTAATACAACACATTGGTTCTTGTCAATGGAATCAGGTGAATTTGCACAAGAGGATAAGACAAGCATCACAAGTACTATTCCCAATATCCTGGGGACAGTCTTTTCTTTGATATTCATAGTTGATAGTATTGATGGATTCTAAATGATCCCCACTTTGTTGGTAAAATTAAGGTAATCAGTGAGCAAAGTTAAGAATTCAACTGCAAGGTGTCATATAAATTAGAAATTTTAATTGCTGATTTTCAATGTACGTGTGACAACAGAGGTATAAAAATCAAACAAAAATAAGAAGCGCAGAGATAAAAGTAATTACAACCACTGCCCATCGGTACAATTTTTCATTCATTCGATGAACGATTTTTACACCAATCATTGCTCCAAACAATACTGCAGGAATAACAGTAAGATTGATTAGAAGGTATTCGGGATGGATATTCTTCCAGACAAAATATTGTAATGGTAGCTTTAAGAGGTTGATGATGGCGAAGAACCAGGCAGTTGTTCCTATAAAATTATTTTTGGGCAAGCGTAAAGCCAACAAGTAAATGGCGAAAACTGGTCCGGCAACATTGCCAATCATCGTCGCAAAGCCACCTAAAATGCCAAATATTGCTGCAAACCAAATATTGCCAGTGAAGTTAAATCTAGTTTTTGCCACATCATTCCATACCATTAATCCGAGAGAGACAAAGACGCACATTGAGATGATTTGCTTGAATTGATGGTCATTCACCAGGGTTCCTGCCCATAGGGCAAGTAAAAGGCCAATAAAGGCCCAGGGCAGGGCTTTTAAGAGAGGTTTCCATTCTGCATGACGGTGATAATAGATGACGGCAAAAAGATCGGCTGTGATCAATATTGGGAGCAAAACACCTGTGGATGCTTTCCCTCCAAAAATCATGGCCATGGTAGGAACAACTGCCATCGATACTCCCGGGACGCCGGTTTTTGACATCCCAACCAGGAGGCTGCAAATCCCAATGAGGATCCAGTGTCCGGGCGTCAGTGAAGAAAGATTAAGAAAAGACTCCATTGGTAATAATTTTCTGGTCTCGATGGTTTTAACTATTTTTGCAAAAAATTTAAAGATAGTTTTTAATCGTTCAAATAAAGAGAACAATGGCAAGTTTAGCAGATTTCCGAAATGGATTGTGTATTGAATTCAACGATCAGATATTTCAAATAGTAAGTTTTCAGCATGTGAAACCTGGCAAGGGGCCAGCATTTGTTCGAACAAAGCTTAAGAATATGAAAACGGGCAAGGTTATTGACAACACCTTTTCGGGTGGGACAAAGATCACCACCGTACGTGTTGAAAGACGACCTTACCAATACCTCTACCACGATGAAACAGGCTACAATTTCATGAATGCAGAAACCTTTGAGCAAGTAAATATTGAAGCTGCCATGGTTGAAAATGCTGATCTGATGAAGGAAGGTATGACCGTTGAAATCACCTATCATGCTGAAACTGAAACTCCTTTAACTGTTGATCTTCCCCCATTTATCGAATTGGAAATTACCTATGCAGAGCCAAGTGAAAGGGGCAATACTGCCTCATCCACAGCGCTAAAGGCGGTTACTGTCGAATCAGGGGCTACCATCATGGTTCCACTTTTTATCAACCAAAATGATATCATTAAAGTTGATACCCGTGATCGCTCCTATTCTGAAAGGGTCAAGCGATAGCATCTTCTTGCAATAAAAAACCCCGGTCATATCTTATGATCGGGGTTTTTTATTGCATGGCATTGAATTCAGATGATTAGCATGGCGTCGCCATAGGTGCCGAAATGATATTTTTCTTTGATGGCCTCTTTGTATGCATTCATGAGGTTGTCGTATCCTGCAAAAGCACTTACCATCATCAAAAGTGTGGATAGGGGGAGATGAAAATTGGAGATCATGCTGTCTGCCACACTAAAATCATAGGGTGGAAAAATGAATTTGTTGGTCCACCCTTCAAACGGTTTGAGCATTCCGTTGGTAGAAACAGAGGTCTCCAATGTTCTCATGACAGTTGTTCCGACAGCACAAATGCGGTGCTTTTCTTCTTTTGCCGAATTGACTATGTTCACCGCTTCATCTTTGATCCAGATTTGTTCAGAGTCCATTTTGTGTTTTGTCAAGTCTTCAACATCGACACTCCTAAAATTTCCAAGACCCACATGCAGTGTAATCTCAGCAAAATCTACGCCCTTTATTTCCAGTCTTTTTAAAAGTTCACGGCTAAAATGAAGTCCGGCAGTTGGTGCAGCAACTGCTCCTTCATGTTTTGCAAAAACTGTTTGATAACGTGCAGCATCATCCTCCTCTACCGGACGATTGATAATCTTCGGCAGCGGCGTTTCTCCCAATTTGAAAAGCGTCTCTTTGAATTCGTCATAAGTCCCATCAAACAAGAAGCGAAGGGTTCTACCTCTTGAGGTTGTATTGTCAATTACCTCAGCTACAAGCAAATCGTCGTCTCCAAAATAGAGTTTGTTGCCAATTCTAATTTTTCGGGCAGGGTCGACAAGAACATCCCAAAGCCTTAAATCGCGATTCAGTTCCCTAAGAAGGAATACCTCAATCTGTGCCCCGGTTTTTTCCTTGTTGCCATAGAGCCTTGCTGGGAAAACCTTGGTATTGTTAAAGACCATCACATCTTTGTCATTGAAATAATCAATCACATCTTTAAAGATTTTGTGGTCAATGTCTCCAGTTTGACGGTTTAAAACAAGTAACCTGGATTCGTCCCGATTCTTTGAAGGATGCAATGAGATCAATTCATCGGGCAAATTGTACTTAAATTTCGAAAGCTTCATCGTTGATGACATTTATGCAGTTTAAATAGTTGAAATTACTTTTTCTTGGAAATGGGCAGAAAGCATATCTGCTAACCCTGCCAAATCAAAACTCTGGTCAATGGAATATTCTCCGATTCGGGTGCGTTGCAGGCCAATTAAATAGGCACCACTGTCAAGTGCCAAACCAATATCTCTGGCCAAGGCCCTGATATAAGTTCCTTTGCTACAAACTATTCTTAATTTTATTTCAGGTAATTCAAATCTCAGTAATTCAATCTCTTTGATTACAAGTAGCTTCGATTTGAGTTCAACTTCCTTCCCCTTACGGGCAAGCTTGTAGGACCTTTTGCCATCTACTTTGATGGCAGAATAGGCAGGTGGTATTTGTTCGATCGCACCAACAAACAAGGGAAGAATTTTCTCCAAATGCTGACGTGTAATGTGAGCCGTTGGAAAATGTTCGTCTTCATCTGTTTCTAAGTCGAAAGATGGTGTGGTGGCACCAACTTTAAGCACTGCGATGTATTCTTTTTCATCTGCCTGAATAGTATCAATCTGCTTGGTTAATCTTCCGGTACAAAGAACAAGGACTCCCGTTGCTTTTGGATCTAAGGTTCCGGCATGTCCGATCTTTAATTTTTTGATTTTCAACAACCGGCAAAGCATGTTGCGTACTTTCTGTACCAAATCGAAAGAGGTCCAATCAAGCGGTTTGTTAACAACCAGGATTTCGCCCTGAATGAAATCAAAATCTTTTGGCTCCTTGTTGCTCATCAAATGAACTGGTAAATTGAATACGTAAGAGGCAAAAATTACAGAATAAATATGGCAGGTGGTAATTGGTGTGGATTCCGATAACAACTATTTATCAGTACCAGGTTTTTTCATGATGGCATAAATTTCAAAGAGAAATCCAAACATCACAACGAGTGGTGCAAGAGTGATCCTACGGAAACTAAAAATGATCTCCTTGTTGAAAACATTTGGATCAGTGCTTCTTCCACCAGTCATCAAGGCAAACCCTAAAATGATGATCAATAATCCTATCAACATCAATTTAAGATTCTCTTTTCCAAGGGCAAACCCGGTTGGGTCAGTTTGTCCGCTATTTTTGGCCATTTTACAAAAAAATTAGTTATTAACCCGCAAAGATAGTTCAATAATAGAGTTGATCAAACTTCATGCGCAAAAATTTGTTTACTGCAAAATAGGTAGATAGGGCGGTCATACAAATTCCAAAGAAAAATATCCCCCCAACGACCATAGCCAATGATATAGAATCTTGAAAATCAATAAGTTCTTTTAATTCGGATTGATATGAAAAGAATATCATCAATAAAATGAAGCATGCGATGATCGCTCCATAAATACCATGCAAGACACTTTTTATGACGAAAGGAAACCTTATGAAGGACCTGGTGGCTCCAACCAACTGCATTGAATTGATAAGATATCTCTTAGAATAAATAGAAAGTCGTATTGTATTGTTGATCAGTGCGATGAAAATGGTAAACATCAGCGCGCTCAAGACCAGGATAATCAAACTAAGTTTCTTCACATTTGAGGTCAGCTGTTTGACCAGATTTCTTTGGTAATAGACCTCCTGCACTTCAGGAAATTTTAAGAGCTGGGCCTCCAAAATAGCTAGGCTGTCGGGATTGGCGAATTCAGCATGAACCTTTACGTCTATCGATGAGAGGAGTGGATTGTAACCCAGGAAGTCAACAAAATCTTCACCAAGATCTTTTTTTAATTCGTCAGCGGCCGTTTTCTTGTCGACGAAACGTGTTGATTTGATGCTGTTGGTGGCTTCCAATATTTTTTGAAGTTTGAGGATATCTACCTCTCTGGTGTTTTCCTTCAGGATAAGTGTAACACCTACATTTTCCATCACATAATCTGAGAGCCTCCTTGTGTTTATTAAGAGTAGTCCGAGCAGACCAATGAGAAATAAAACAAGGGAAATACTCAGCGTTGTACTGAAATAGGAACTAAAAAGAGATTTTTTCAATTTTAATTTTTCTTTTGCCATGTTGTGAAATTTATATTTTTATACAAGACAAAACAGATCAGCAAGAGTAACAGAAGCGATGAAACCATCGAAATTTGCTTTCCAATTCGGTAAGAAACAGGCTCAAATTTAAATGTAATATCGTAGGTTCCACCTTCTAGTACCAAGGCGCGCAGAAGATAATTGGCCTGAAAATGAGGGACAAGCTTGTCTCCCAAATAGGCATTCCAACCTTTGGGATAGTAGATTTCAGAAAAAACGGCTATTTCATTTCCTTTTCCCGTGTAGCTGTAAATCAATTTATTGGGAGAGTAACTCTTCAAAGAAAGTTTTGAGACACTTCCATTTTCAGGAATTATATTTCCCAAAATTCCCTGAAATTTTTTGTCCACTACAATCTCTTTGCTTAAGTCTACACTGTTTAAAGCTGCTATCTCCTGGTCGGCGTTACCGACAATCTTGTATGATTTTACGATCCAGGCACTTCCCATGGTTTTGGAATTTAGCAAGGGGGCTGCTTCCGGATTGTATATCAAATATTTGGTATTTAGCATGTTCAAGGCATTGCAACCTATAAAAAGGGAGTCAACCCCGGCTTCAGATTTTAATCCATTTAATTTGGTGCCAATTTGCCTGATTTCACCTCCTATGTAGTTGTCAATCAGCTCTTGGTACCTCCTCATTTTGGCCCCATGGTACCCTCCGACGGATTGGTGGTAGTAGGAAGTACTTGCTTCATTGAATGGATCAACAGAAAGGTTGAGTACCCTGAATTCGCCCTTGTCTTTTAGAATTTCTTTGTCGGCTTTGGTTGCAGGATATGGATTTCTGGCTTTTTGTTCCTGCACAAAATTATCGTCGTTCAGGTACCTTTTGTTTACGCTCCACATATCGACCAGAATCAATGTTCCAACGATGAGTAGTGCATGATTGAATTTGAGTTTTCCGGCTACGAAAAACCAGAGTGCTGAAGCAGCCGCCAAGATGAAGAAAGCAGAACGAAGCGCATCAGTCCTTAGAAAGGAAGCGCGGTCTGCAAGCAACCCTTTTTGAATCCATTCGGGCATCTGTGAATCATTTGAAGAGATGAATGATCCGGATAATCCTGGTAAGAGAAAGAAAATTAATGAAACCCCCGCGGTTAGAACAACGCTCCAGGCCAGGGCATTCTTCCACCGTTTTTTGTCAATCTCCCCGGAAAATATTTTATGAAGCCCGATTGAGGCCAGCAACGGGATGGCAAAACTGGCAATGACCAGGATCATCGACACGGTTCTGAACTTGTTGTAGCCCGGAAAATAATCCAGGAACAGATCGGTGAGGGGCATGAAATTTCTTCCCCAGGATAGTAGAATGGAGAAAATGGTTGCCGAAATGATTCCGGTTCGTAAAGCTCCGTTGGTCAGAAACAGTGCGAGAACGAAGAGAAATAGTACAATTGCACCTGCATAGACCGGCCCTGATGTTCCGGGTTGGCTTCCCCAGTAGCCGGGAAGCTGTTTAACGATGGCGTTGGCGTTGGGAACATTGTTTGATCGCAACAGATCTGCGGTTGCAGAGTTTTCGCCAAAATTGATCATTGAGGCACCTCCCTTGAAGTTTGGAATAAGCAACGTCATCGTCTCATCTACCCCATAGCTCCATCCGGTAGCGTAGTCTTTGTCCAAACCTGAGGTTTTGTTGCCTTTGTCCTGGGTCAGTTCAGAGGGTCCGCGCAAGGAGAATTTTCCGTATTCATAGGTGGTCCAGAGTCTTTCGGAATTGGCGGCTATGGCCAGCAATGCGAAAAGGGCGACGATGCCGCTTCTTTTCAGAAAATCGGCTAAATTTTTCTCTTTGAAGGCAAACCATACTTCCGCCGAACCAAATATTACGATCGTGAGCATCGAATAATAGGTAATCTGAAGGTGATTGGCATAAATTTGCAACGAAAGGAACAGGGCAAAAAAGGCACTCCCTATCCAGAGATTTTTTTTCCAGGCATGGTACAGGGCCCCTATCATCGGAGCCATGTAGCCGATGGCAATGGCCTTCGTGTTGTGCCCTGCTGCAATGATGATAAAGTCGTAGGAGGAAAATCCAAAAGCGATGGCCCCTACAAGGCTGATCCAAGGATTGATTCCAAATAGCAGCAAGGCAATGTAAAACCCTATCAAATAAAGAAATACAAAACTTATTGGCCTCCAGTCGAAGAGGGTTGTAAGCATATAAATTGGCGTGATCATGGAGTAGGTAGGCAATCCAATCAAATAAGCCGGCATCCCGCCAAACATTGAATTGGTCCACAAAGCCAGGTCAGAATGGGTCTTGTTGTAGTCGGTAATCTCCTTGGCCATGCCTGTTGCAGTATTTGTATCGTGCTGGCTCAGTTTTTTCCCTTCTATCTGAGGAGAGAAGTAGATGGCCGGGAGGAGCAGAAAAAGAAGTACAGCAGTCAGATGTGGCAGGGCTTTTTTGAACAATAGGTTATCCATGGCTCTTGTGTTGAAATTCGTCCGTAAAAGTACATTTTTTTATACAACGGTTTTTCCTACTTTTGTCCTTATTTGAAAATTCTATCTCATTGGGAATCATTGTCAAACAATCCATTAAAGGGACTATTTACCTCTATCTGGGGGTTCTGCTCGGTTTTGTCACCACGGCAATTCTCTTTCCCAGAATTTATTCTACAGCTGAAGTTGGCTTGCTAAAGATCATCGTCGCCTATTCTACCTTGATCGCACAATTTGGAACGCTTGGTATCAATGGTGCAACCATCCGCTTGTTTCCATTTTTTAAGACGGATGATAAAAGGCACCATGGATTTCTTCCGCTGGCATTGACTGTTGGTATGGTAGGTTTCCTGATATCTGCTATTTTGTTGTTGCTATTTAAGCAGTTGCTGGTAGATGTTAGCCTTGAGAAGTCTACCCTTTTGGTAGAATATATCCCTCTTCTCATTGTACTGGTTTTTTTCCAGTTGTTCTTTTCAATTTTGGACATTTATTATTCGGCACTGATGAACAGTGTGCATGGTACCTTTTTAAGAGAGGTCTTTCAGCGAATATTGATTGTCCTGATGATTGGATTGTACTATGTCGGTGTGCTCTCTTTCCATACGTTTGTTTACAGTTATGTCGCTGCGATTTCAGTGCCCACGCTGTTTATCATGGTAACTTTGTTACGAGAAGGCCATTTTTCATTGCAATTCGACCTTAAATTTCTCGATAAGGATCTCCTCCGATCGGTAGGGGCCATTTCGCTTTTCAGTATCCTGAATGGTTTTTCGGTGATCATGATTCAGAATGTGGATTTGATGATGGTCAACAAAATGTTGGGACTCGATGCCGCCGGGATTTATGCCATCTGTTTCTTCTTTGGCGTTGTGGTGAGTTTGCCGGCGCGTTCAATTTATAAGATTGCCAATGTCACTGCGGCCGAGGCCTGGAAAAATGCCGACATGAAAATGCTGCGCGACATCTATGAGAAGAGTTGTCTTACCCTTTTTATCATCGGTACTTATCTTTTTCTTGGGATTTGGCTCAACATCCATAACATCCTGCAAATTTTGGGACCCTCCTACCTACCTGGTAAATGGGTGATTTTCTTCATCGGATTAGGATGCCTGATGGACATGGCTACCGGTGCCAACAGCTCACTGATGGGAACTTCCAAATACTATAAAATACAGTCTTACTTGTTGCTCGTGCTTGTGGTGGTTCTGGTGGCGCTCAATCTTCTCCTGATCCCTTTGTACGGATTGAACGGAGCCGCAATCAGCAGCGCTGCCGCACTCGGATTACTGAATCTGCTGAGGTATCTTTTCCTCTATCTGAAATATGATCTGCAACCTTACAACCTTAGATTTGTATCTGTTCTCCTGATCGGGAGTGTAGCCTATTTTTCGGCCTCTGCCCTACCAGTTTGGTTTAATTTTGTGGTTGATCTGATGGTCAGAAGCAGCCTTTTTTCGCTCTTGTTTTTGCTGCCTGTCTATTTTCTTAGGGTTTCGAAGGATCTCAACAAGGCTGCCGACAATTTCCTGAAGCAGCTAAAAATTATCAGATAAGGCCATCCATGGAAAAACGACCTCTTGTCTCTATCATCTCGCCTACCTACAACCACGAGAAATACCTGGCGGATTGTATCGAATCTGTGCTCAGTCAGACTTATACCGATTGGGAAATGCTCATTCTCAACGATGGCAGTTCAGACCGCACAGCCGAAATCGCGGCAGCCTACCGGGAAGCTGATAGCCGGATAAAGGTAGTCAACCAGGAAAATGTAGGTATTTTCAGGCTTTCTGAGACTTACAACAAGGGTCTTGAAATGGCCAGAGGGGCTTATGTAGCGATTTTGGAAGGTGATGACTGCTGGTCGCCGCAAAAATTAGAAATGCAGGTTATTTCGCTTGAAAACGAGCCTGAGGCAGTGGTAAGCTGGGGAATGGCCAGGTGTGTCAATGCCGACAAAAGTGTCGTATATTATACAGCGCCCGATCTGCAAGCTAAGGATTCCGTGTATTATGACAACGATCCGGTTGGCAGCATCATGCAAATATTTTTGTACCGGAATTGTATCCCTGCCTTGACCATCCTGGTAAGAAAGGAGGCATTGCTTCAAATGGGTGGTTTTAAGCAGGTGTTTGACCTGCCCCTGGTCGATTTACCAACACTTTATGATTTGGCTCTGAAGGGTCGGTTTGTCTTTCTGCCTGAGGTTTTGGGCGAATGGCGCAACTACGCCACGCAGGTTACCAAAACTTATCCTGTAGTGATGACGGCGGGATTCTATGAAATGGCAAAATTATTTTTGAAGGGTAAACAAACTGCAGCAGTGTTGAAGGTCGACGAAAAGGAGCTTGATCGCTATTATGGCCGCAGGATGGTGATAGCCTATGCAAGGTCGGGTCGGTACAAGTTGATCAGGAAAGAGTTTTCTTCCGCCAGGAAGGATTATGTGAAGGCTATTTTGGGCTACGGATGGGTGGAACCTGTCTGGAAACTGCGTGCATTGGTAGGTTGGTTTCTCAGTTGCTTGCAACTGGATGTTGAAGGATTGGCGGGGATGATGGGGAAGCGGAGGTATACCTCGACGTAGGGACGTTGCGTGCAAAGAGGTTGCAAGTTGAGAGGTTGCAAGTTGAGAGGTTGCAAGTTGAGACGTTGCATGCAACGTCTCTACAGCATTTTCAATATTGATTTCCAAAAATTCGTTTTTTTCAGAAAAATGCGGTAAATTGAAGAAAGAATTATTCTGTCAAAAATGTTGGACAAATTCAAGGGTTTATACCGCATTCCATCTGCCCGTGCAGTTTGGTGGGATTACAGTCAAGCAGGATTGTATTTTGTTACCATTTGTACCCAGGGCATGAGTTGTTGTTTGGGTAAAATTGAAAACAATAAAATTCAGTTGTCATCCATCGGAATCATTGCAGAAAACTGTTGGAAAGATATTCCAAATCATCTACCAGGCGTAAAACTGCATGCAATGGTAGTGATGCCCAATCATGTTCATGGTATTGTCGAAATTTTGCCGGCATCAATGGCAGAGACGTTGCATGCAACGTCTGTACGGGCGCATCCGGCATCAATGGGAGAGACGTTGCGTGCAACGTCTCTGCAAGTATCTTCAGGGAAAAATTCGAAAATGGCGGCCATATCTCCCCGAAAGGGATCTCTGGCATCCATTGTACGTTCCTACAAATCGGCTGTATCCAAAATGGTACACCCATTGTATCCAGAGTTTTGCTGGCAGGAAAGATATTTTGATAACATCATTAAGGATATACCTGCCTACCAACGCATAGCAGCTTACATTGAAAACAATGTAAGCTCCTGGCATGGTGATAAATAGGGGAATCTGGGAAGGTGGCATTTGCAGCTACAGGGATCCAACAGCAGAATACCTTTTGGTGGTGCTTCTTTTGAAATTGATTCCGAATTTCAATAATTCCTACACAACGGGGTTACTGTGATTAAAATCACTTATCAAAAAAGGATTTGGTTCAATTCTTAAATCAATTTTTCGCCGAAGTTTCATCAAATCAATCTGAGCGTAAATAATATCAAAAGCATTATTGACCACGATGGCGATCTCGATGTCACTATCCTCGTGGTTAGTCCCTTTTGCGAAGGAACCAAACAAGATTGCCTGTCTAATGCTGTATTTGGTACTTATTGAATCGATACAAGCAGCGGCTATGAGGAGAGCTTCTTTTTTATCCATGACTGCAACATCTTAATTTTTTCGATCCATTCAGTAGTAAAATCCAAAGTACATTTTTTATAAAGATGAGTCATTGTAATAAAATCCTTGTCGGAAGTATTTATCCAATGGTAGTATGTTTCCTCTATATCTACGTTATCTTTAAAAACCAAATCTTTTGAATGTTAGAATCGTCGCCCCGGCAATATTTGCAGAGACGTTGCATGCAGAGACGTTGCATGCAGAGACGTTGCATGCAACGTCTGTCCCTTTGTTCGCGCATAAATTTTACCGCGTCAAACGTTCTGTCAGTTGTTGTTTCATGCACTAAAATTACAAATTAATTTAGGCATTCTATCAGGATTTTAACATCTGCTTTTAGCCTTTTCTATAACCCACCCAAAAAAAAAGCCTCCCCGAAGGGAGGCTTTAAATTGAAAACTATCGATTTGATATTGTCGATTACTGAACCAAAGCCATTTCAGCTTTTGTCGTGATACCTGTTGCA
>CAZGSQ010000014.1:0-51324 GCA_964528535.1 uncultured Tangfeifania sp.
CTCCTGCCTCCCATCAAACGTGGGTGCAAAGATAGTGTCTTTTTGTTATGTACAACACCCCCGATTTGTTTTTGTCATAAAATACAATCAAAAACTATATTGTGCTAATTACATGGTGATTACAAAAATAATTCTACGCTTTTTACAATGCTGAGATGTTCAAAAGGGTGCCTTCACGGTAGTGGGAGCAAAACCGTGGCGTCAAAAATGCTTAAAAAAGAGTCCAGAACGATCTTTTTGACAAGCTCAAAATCAGGAGTGCTGCCCAATTCTTTCTCCATCGAAGTAACTCCTTTGTCGGCAAATCCACAGGGATGCATGTAGTCAAAGTAGGATAAATCGTTCACAACATTCAGTGCAAATCCATGCATGGTTACGTAACGGGAGCTTTTAACCCCGATTGCGGCTATCTTGCGTGCCGTGGGAAGTCCGGCATCCAGCCAGACGCCAGTTGCCTCGGGATCGCGTGTGCCGCTGATCCCAAATTGGGAAAGAGCCGTTGTTAAAACCTCTTCTACACCATATATATACTGTCTCAAACCCATTCCGAAATTTTCGAGGTCGAGGATAGGGTAACCGACCAGCTGGCCAGGGCCATGGAAAGTGATGTCACCACCCCTGTTGGTCTTGTAGAAGCTGACCTTTTTATCTGCAAGCTGCGCACTGCTCAAAAGCAGGTTGTGGGCTTCTCCGCTTTTGCCCAATGTATAAACAGGTGGATGTTCCACAAAAATAAGATACCCCGGTGTGACGGACCTGTCGGCTGGTGCAAGTCGCTGGTTGATCAATTTTTGATCAATGATGCCTTTCATGAGTGACTCCTGTCTTTCCCAGGTCGCACCATATTCAGAGAGTCCCAAATCGAGAAATTGTATCGTGTTCATCTGGCTTTCTTTGCTAACAAATGCTGCTCTGCATGGTAGGAGGATCTAACCAGGGGGGCACTCTCCACCACACTGAATCCGCGTGCCAATCCCTCTTCTTTGAAAAATGCAAACTTGTCGGGATGCAGGTATTCTAAAACTTCAAGATGGTTCTTAGTTGGCTGAAGGTATTGACCGATCGTCAAAATTTCGCATCCTGCCTTTCTGAGATCTTCCATGCATTGTATAACTTCTTCGGAATTTTCTCCGAGGCCGACCATGATCCCTGATTTGGAGACGATGCCGAACGAACCAATTGACTCGATCACCTTCAGACTTGTCACATATTTTGCCCTGCTCCTTACCTGCGGGGTCAGACGCTCAACGGTTTCGAGGTTGTGGGAGATGATGTCCGGTTTTTCAATGGCAATTAAAGCGATCAGCTCGGCCTTCCCATCAAAGTCGGGGATTAAGACTTCTATGGTGGTCTCAGGATTGATTTCCCGTATCTTGCGGATTGTTGCCGCCCAATGTGCTGCTCCTCCGTCGGGCAGGTCATCACGATCGACTGAAGTAATGACCACGTGTTTCAACCCCATCAGCCGGATTGATTCGGCTACTTTGGACGGTTCAGCCAGATCCGGCTGTAGTGGTTTCCCCGTTAGGGTGGCACAGAATTTACAGGATCTTGTGCATATTTCTCCTAAAATCATGAAGGTGGCGGTACCGGCACCCCAGCATTCGCCCATGTTTGGACATTTTCCGCTGGAGCAAATGGTGTGCAGGTGGTTACCTTCTACGATCTGTTTTACTTGTCTGTAATTGGAACCGGTTGGAAGTTTGATCTTCAGCCAATCGGGTTTTTGCCGTCTTTCCATACCATTTATGATATTTGCAAACAAAGATAAGCTAAAAGCCAATGGCCAATAGCCTCTTCTTAAAGTGAATCATTTTTTTTTACATTTGAGCCTTTCAAAAGCAATCAAAGGATGACGACAATCGCTACTATCAAGAAATTCCCTTCCAACTTCTGGTATGCCAATGCCATGGAGTTGTTTGAACGGTGGGCCTTTTACGGGTTCTACATGCTTTTTGCCCTGTACCTGACCGGCTCTACCGACCAGGGGGGATTGGGGTTCAGCCAGACCCAGAAAGGACTGATGATGGGAATCGGTACAGCCATCCTCTACTTTTTGCCGCTTCTTACAGGGGCTATCGCAGACAGGATCGGCTACCGCAAAACGCTTTTTATCGCCTATAGCCTTTATACCCTGGCATTCCTGACGATGCCCATGTTCCACACCTTTTCGGCTGTCTTCATCCTCTATCTTTTCCTGGCCATCGGCGCCGCACTTTTTAAGCCAATCATATCTGCCACTGTGGCCAAGACCACCAATACTGAAACCTCTTCCATTGGATTCGGCATCTTCTACATGATGGTCAATATTGGCGCATTTGTGGGTCCTTTCGTTACCAGCTTCTTCCGTAAATATTCTTGGGAATACGTTTTCTATGCATCTGCTGCCGTGATTGCTTTCAACTTCGTATTGCTGATTTTTTTGTTCAAGGAGCCAGCAAGGGAAAAAGCAGGTGAAATACGCCTCAGTTTAATTGAAGAGATGAAAAGGCTGACGGGAAATATTCTTGAGGCCCTTTCTGACTGGCGCTTCTTTCTGTTCCTTCTCATCATTGCCGGATTCTGGACCATGTATTACCAGCTCTTCCTCTCTTTGCCCGTCTTCATCGACCAATGGGGAAATACGCATTCTGTTTTCAACTTTCTGAACAGTGTCTGGCCATGGCTTGCCGGCAAAATGGGATCTGCCGACGGCACCATCCCTGCAGAACTGATGGTCAATGCGGATGCCGGATTTATCATCATTTTCCAAATTATTGTCTCTTCCATTGCCATGCGATACAAACCGTTGAAGGTGATGACTGTCGGGATCATCATTGCCTCCGTAGCCATGGGATTGTGTTTCTCTACCCAAGACGGCCTATTGATGCTGCTTTTCCTGATGCTCTTCTCGTTTGGTGAGATGTCGAGTTCACCAAAAATCACGGAGTACATTGGCCGGATAGCTCCTCCCAACAAGACTGCTTTGTACATGGGCTGTTCCTTTATCCCTGTCGCAATTGGCTCATTTTTTGCGGGTTTCGTATCCGGAAACCTGTATCAGTCGATTTCCGACAAGGTATCTCTTGCCCAACGTGAAGCCGTTTCCCGCAATTTCGGGATACCCGCGATCAGCGAACATTTTTCACAAAATGATTACCTTTACAGTGTCGCACAGAAAATGGGGATGAACAACGAACAATTTACACGGTTTCTCTGGGACAAATACCACCCATCCTCCATCTGGATGGTGATATCCGGCATCGGAATTGCCGCGGCAATTCTGCTCTTTCTTTACGATCGTTATGTGGTCAAAATTGTCAAATCCAATGGTTAATTCTACCAGCAGCCCAATTTTTTCGGCCATCTTATCAGGTTTAAAATTGATTTGCACGGTTGTTTTGCTTGTACTTTCGAGCAGTGTCTATTCGCAGGAAGGATCCAAAATTTTTGCAAGTGATGAAGACTTCGATCCAAAGACCACAGGAAACCTGTTGGTTGCGGTAGACAATCTCAATTTCTTCAAGAACAACGAATACAAAAGCAAGTATGTCTCTGGTTACACCCTTGGCGGTAGTTGGATCAGGTCCAAATTGCTTTACTATCCAGACAAAAAATTCCGTTTTGAAATCGGCGGGCAAGTTTTGAAATACATCGGACGGGATGAATACCTTGCCTTTCCCTGGTTCGCAGCTGTTTATCAACCCGAAAAGCACTTGACACTTCGGATGGGGAACCTGAATTGGGACCAAAACCATGGTTTGTCAGAACCGGCCCTGGACAGCGAACATTATTTGGACGGCAAACCGGAAGCCGGCATTCAAGCCAAATTCAAAAGCAGGCATTTGAAGGCGGATATGTGGATCGATTGGCAAAGGATGATTTTCAAAGGTGATCCTTTTAAGGAGCGGTTTGTATTTGGGACCGTTCTTGATGGGATCCTGTTTGAAAAGGAGGATTCAAAACTGACGTTGCCGGTCACTTTTAGCGGACTTCACGAAGGAGGCGAAATAGACACGGCACCAGGACTTGCACAGACCCATATTGTCGTATCCGAAGGCCTAAAATATGAGTACCAAACAGGAGGTTCTCTTGTGAAATCAGGGCGACTCCAAGGCACCTTTTTTCAATCCACCTATCCCCTGAATGAAACCGCTTTACCCGCTGAAAGTGGAACTGCCTTTTTTATCCAAACCGCCATGAACACAGATTTTGGTTCGTTTGGAACAGGATTCTGGCAGGGAAAGGATTTCTTTTCGCCGCTGGGAATGCCCCTGTATCAGAATGGTGCCATAGGACACACTGTTGCAACGAGCATCAACCGTCTGTGGGTGTTCTCTTACAGATACGATCGAAAAATATTTGATAAAAGCAAATTTGGATTTACGAGTGACCTCTTTTACAATCCCATTACACAAAAGATTTCCAACAACGCGGCACTCTATCTGATGGTAAATCTTTCTGCCCTACTGAGGAAAAGCACCAATTGAGTCTTTTTGCCACCCTACCGACGTTTATCAACTGATATTGTAATACTTATTTTTTTGGAGGAGTTGTTGTTTTGAAAAAAAACGCTACTTTTGCAGTCCCGATTTTATCCTAATTTGTCGTTGTACGGATTGGAGGCGGTACCAACCTTAGCAAAATTCACCGAATAGTGGAATTCGATGAACTGGTAAAGCGCTGATTCGACAGGTGAACCGACAAAAACTGGATTGTATCACATTATAAATTGAACCGAAAGTGGACACTTTAAGTTACAAGACCGTATCGCTCAACAAGGCAACGGCACAAAAAGAATGGGTTGTGGTAGATGCCACAGACCAGATCCTGGGTAGATTGTCAAGTAAGATTGCATTGGTACTCAGAGGCAAACATAAACCAGGTTATACTCCTCACGTTGATTGTGGTGACAATGTCATTGTTATCAATGCAGAGAAAGTTCGTCTGACAGGGAACAAGATGAAGGGCAAAGTTTACATTCGCCACACGGGTTATCCGGGTGGCCAGCGTTTTCAAACAGCTGAAGAGCTGATGGCCAAGCATCCTGCCCGAATGGTCGAAAAAGCCGTTAAAGGTATGTTGCCGAAGAATAGTCTTGGGGCCAAGCTATTCACCAATTTGCATGTTTATGTTGGTGCTGAGCATGATAACATCGCACAGCAACCAAAAGTTATTAACCTTGACAACATTAGATAATTACCATGGAAGTTATTAACGCCCTTGGCAGAAGAAAAACTGCTGTTGCCCGTGTATATCTTACTGAAGGCAAAGGAAATATCACCATCAACAAGAGAGAATTGAATGAGTACTTCCCGGTAGGTACGCTTCAATATGTTGTTCAGCAACCCTTGCATCTTTGCGAAGTTGCCGGTCAATATGACATCAAAGTCAACCTGGATGGTGGTGGTTTGACTGGCCAGGCTGAAGCCCTTCGATTGGGTATTTCGCGCGCATTGCTAAAAATTAGCGCTGATTTCCGCCCAAAACTGAAGGCAGCCGGATTTTTAACACGTGACCCACGTGAAGTGGAACGTAAGAAACCAGGTCAGCCAAAAGCACGCAAGAGATTCCAATTCTCGAAACGTTAATCGATTCAAGCAAATTTTATTTTTAATAACAAGTTTAGCATCTAAATTTTTCGGACTCCATTGAATGGACTACCGGAGAATTGACTGAACAGAACGTAAACAATTTATTATGCCAAGAACAGAATTTAAGCAATTGCTGGATGCAGGCGTTCACTTTGGACACCTCAAACGCAAATGGAATCCAAACATGGCTCCCTATATCTTCATGGAGAAGAACGGGATCCACATCATCGACCTGCAAAAAACAATTGTTAAGATTGATGAAGCTGCCGATGCGCTCAAACAAATTGCCCGTTCAGGACGTAAAGTCATGTTCGTAGCAACCAAGAAACAGGCCAAAACTATCGTAGCCGAGAAGGTTTCTGCAGTAAACATGCCCTATGTTGTAGAGCGCTGGCCAGGAGGTATGCTTACCAATTTCCCTACGATCCGAAAAGCTGTGAAGAAGATGTCGACCATCGACAAGATGATCAAAGATTCAAGCTGGGACAATCTTTCCAAGCGTGAAAAACTTCAGATCTCGCGTCAAAGGGCCAAACTGGAGAAAATCCTCGGTTCAATCGTCGATCTGACCCGCTTGCCAGCTGCTTTGTTTATCATCGACGTAATGAAAGAGAAAATCGCGGTTCGTGAAGCCCAACGATTGAGTATTCCAATCTTCGGAATGGTGGATACCAACTCCGATCCAAACGGAATCGATTTCGTGATTCCTGCCAATGATGATGCTTCACAATCCATCGATCTGATCGTAGGAATTATGTGCGATGCCATCAAAGACGGACTTTCCGATCGTAAAGTGGAAAGAGACAGCGATGAAAAAGATGAAAAACCACTTTCTACCCTCAGAAAAGGACGCAAAGCAGTTGCCAAAATCATTGTCGAAGACGATGAGGAGCTAGAAGCCGACGATAAAGAGGAGATCCTTGAAGAAGAACTCGAAGCCATTCTTGAAGACGAAGATCTTGTTGATGAAGAAGAGGATGAAGAGCCTGCCGAAGAGGTAAAATAATTTTAAAAGAAATTCCAAATATTTATCTGAAAATGGAAATTAGTACTGCTGACGTAGTCAAATTGCGCAAAGCGACCGGCGCAGGAATGATGGATTGTAAAAATGCCTTAACCGATGCAGAAGGTAACTTCGACCGGGCAGTCGAGATCATTCGGGAGAAGGGCAAACTGGTTGCCAGCAAACGTGCCGACAGAGAGTCTTCTGAAGGTGTGGTTCTCGCAAAAGTATCTGCCGACCAAAGCTTTGGGGCTGTCATTTCGCTGAACTGCGAAACAGATTTCGTGGCCAAGAATGAAAACTTCATAGCGCTAACAAACAAAATTATTGAAGAGGCACTTTCCCATAAAAGCAACTCTCTTGAAGCAGTCAAAGCACTGGTTATGGATGGTCGTACCATTGGTGAACAAGTACTTGAACAGACTGGTATCATTGGAGAAAAAATTGAGCTCCCTTTCTATGAGTGCATTTCTGCTGCATGTGTTGTACCTTACATTCACCCCGGGAATAAACTGGCTACGCTGGTTGGTTTCAACAAGGTTGTGGAACTTCAGGTAGGGAAAGACATCGCGATGCAGATTGCCGCCATGAGCCCCGTCGCCATCGACAATGCCGATGTTGCTCCTGAGACTGTCGAACAAGAATTGAAGATTGCCAAAGAAAAATTCAGACTGGAAGGCAAACCTGAAAACATGCTCGACAAGATCGCACAGGGTGCGCTGAACAAATTCTTTAAAGAAAACACACTATTGAATCAGGACTTTGTGAAAGACAACAAGATGACCATCCGTCAATATCTTGGAAGCATCGACAAAGACCTTAAAGTAACTGAGATCAAACGTTTTACACTTAACGTCTGATCAAGGTATTCCCCTGGTAAAAAAGCCTCCGTCAGGGGGCTTTTTTTTTGTCTGTCAAGTGGTTCTGTTGCTCATTTCAATGTCACCGCTAAGTTTGTTATCAATAAATTTTATTTAAATTTGTAAGAAGAAAAGCTACCGCGAAAGTTCTTCCGCCCAAACATCCTTTGAGAGGAGAACTTGAATAGAAGTAATTAAAATTTAATTCATTAGTCACCTTTTTCAGTAATCTGCAACCAAAATGATAAAGTACAACAGGGTTCTTCTAAAACTATCGGGAGAATCTCTCCTGGGGAAATTGCAACATGGTATCGATCAAGAAGTTTTGACTGATTATGCCTTGCAAATCAAAGAGATTATTTCGATTGGCATCGAGGTAGGCATTGTCATTGGTGGCGGTAATATTTTCAGGGGACTTAGCGGAACTGCCAAAGGGTTTGACAGGTGCAAAGGGGACCAGATGGGGATGCTCGCCACTGTGGTGAATAGTTTGGCTTTGGCTTCTGCACTCGAATCTTTGCAAATCAAGGCGAGGGTATTGACTGCCATTGCGATGCAACCAATTGGCGAATTTTTCACCAAAGAGCTGGCCATCAAAGCCCTCGAAAAGGGTGAGGTAGCCATCTTTGCCGCCGGTACGGGTAACCCATTTTTTACCACCGACACGGCAGCCTCGCTGCGAGCCATCGAAGTTGGGGCTGATGTAATGCTCAAAGGCACCCGGGTTGATGGGATCTATACATCAGATCCTGAGAAAAATCCTGATGCCAAGAAATTTGATAAAATCTCTTTTGACGAGATATATTCCAAAGGTTTGCGCATCATGGATCTCACTGCCACCACGCTTTGCAAAGAGAACAACCTCCCCATCATTGTCTTTAACATGGACAAAAAAGGGAACCTGTTGAAGGTTGTGCATGGAGAGCCAATAGGAACCTATGTGTACAACGAATAGCCCTACTACCCTGACATTCAACTTGTATCTTGTTAAAGTCGTAAAATAATAGCCCTATGAATGAGGAAATTCAAATGTTGATGGAGGAGACCATTGATAGAATGGAGCACGCACTGACCCATCTTGATCATGAACTGGCACACATCCGGGCAGGCAAAGCCTCTCCCAGAATGATTGAAGGCGTGATGGTCGATTATTATGGATCCATGACGCCGCTGCCACAGGTGGCCAACATCAGCACACCCGATGCAAGAACCATTGCCATTCAACCATGGGAAAAAAAGATGATTCACACCATTGAGCGCGCCATCATCAACTCCAATCTGGGTTTTAATCCCGAAAACAATGGGGAGTTAATCCGGATCAATGTTCCTGTCCCGACGGAGGAACGCCGCCGCAACCTCGTTAAGGATGCTCACAAGGAGAGTGAGATTGCCAAAGTAAGCGTTCGCTCTGCACGCAAAGATGGCAACGATTTTCTCAAAAAATTATTGAAAGCCAAGGAGATATCCGAAGATGAAGAGAAGCTATCTATCGAAGAGATCCAAACACTGACTGACAACTACACCAAAAAAATTGATGCCATGCTTCTTGCCAAGGAGAAAGAGATCCTTACCGTATGAAGAATTGTGTCGGAAATTCAACTATTGTTTCTTGATTAACAACCAGATATCGCTGTATTTGGGAAATTTTGTCCTGACCTCAGCGATTCTCGTACGTGCTGCTGCCTCCTCGGCATAACTGTTTCCACAAACACGGTACATGCCACTTTCATTCATCAGAATGATTGGTTGAAAATCTTCTGATGCAAGTGTAGCCTTGATGCGCTTTGCATTTTCCAAATCTTTAAAACTACCCAGAATCAAGAAGAATTTATTCGCTCCAAAATCAGCATTCTCACCTTTTGCCGCTGAGAAACGCTCTTCTTTCGAGGAAATTGCGGCTGGTTTGGCAGGCGTTGTTACCTTTGAAGGAACAGCCGCTGTGGCCGTTTCCTGAGCCACCGGTTGCGGTTTGGGTGCTATTTTTTGTGTCTTACACCCAACAAAAGCAACTACAAACAGCAATAGAAGGAGATTTAGATTTTTCATATTGTCAGAAATTAATTTTGAATCAAACCGATTTTGCGAAGCGCTCTCTTCCGGTAGAATTTTAACGGAACTATCGCTTCGGCTAAAATAATAATATTTTGTGAACGAACAGCGCAATTTTGGTGAGAATCAGCAACCAAGGGTACCCCAAAAAATCTTTATTGTTATCATAGTAATGTATCTGGATTTATCTATTTTTACCAAGCTGTTTCCAAGGCGCTTGGTTGCTAAAAATGATCCTGTGTTCCTGAATTGTTTAACAATATAATCACAGATTACTATGCAAATAAAAACAGATCCCCTGATTTTTATAGTAGAAGACAATCCGGTATATAATAAATTGGTTGTCAATTATTTGCAATCAAAAAAATTTAACCGCGTCGAAAGTTTTCTGAGTGGCGAGGAGTGTCTCAAAAGGCTGGGTGAGAAGCCAGACATTGTTATTCAGGATATCCTTCTTGAGGGGATTGATGGGATAGATGTTCTGAAAGCCACCAAAAAAATTCTCCCGCATACAGAGTTTATCTTCCTTTCCGGGCAGGATAGCGTTGATGTTGCCATCAATACCATGAAATTGGGGGCCTATGATTACATCGTCAAGGACCAGATGGCGCTGAAGAAGCTGGTGGATAAAATCAACAAAATAATTTCACTTCAGCATTTGGTCAGGAGCAACCAAAGATACAAAATGGGTCTTACCGTGTTCTTCGGAGCCTTGGCCTTCGTCCTGGTAGTGGTCATTTTAATCTCCCTCATTTTCCCCGACACATTCAATGTGTTCAGATTTTAAATCCGCGGCAACCGAATTGGTTTCACTTCATAAAAGTCGGATTTTCTATTTTGCCTTTTTCAACCCCTTTGCAGGTTGCAGAAAGGAAAGATATTCCAGCTGATTCGAGAGCACAGTTTTGGCCCTGATGAGATCTGTGTCATCTCTGAAAGAGGCAATGACCGCTCCTTTCTGGTAATAATAGCGGGTAACAATTTCATCTGCCAAAACACTCGAAACTTCTTGCTTAAATTTCTTCAGATCGGCATCTACATTTTTCAACAATTTCTTTTCAAGAGCTGCAAATTCAGATTTTGACTCTTCGAAGGCGCGTTCGCGTTTCGCCGTTTCCATCAAACCTTTCAATGCCATCTCACTGCGCGATTCATAGGTAAAAGGTTTGGTTAGAAGGAATTTGTGGAAATCATCAAAAATAGCATCGTCTACCACGAATTGATCCGGCGGAGCAATGGTGGCATGCAATCCGGCAAATTTGGTTGCATAATCGAAAACGATATTCTCCTGAATTAGTTTGTAAGCCAGGTCACAGAGTGTATCCTGTTCCAGCTTTACGTCAGGCACGATCCCACCTCCGTCGAAGACTTTACGTCCATTCTTGGTAGCGAATTCATGTATCAGTGAATCAGGAATTGTTCCTACACTTCCATCCTTGTTCCTGTGTGAATAATCAAGTGCCTGGATGCACCTTCCGCTCGGTATGTAATATTTGGCTGTTGTTACCTTTAACTTGGTGTTGTAACTCAAGTCCCGGGTCGTCTGCACAAGACCTTTGCCAAAGGTTCGCTTGCCCATAATCACAGCCCTGTCGAGGTCCTGCAGTGCACCCGAAACAATTTCGGAGGCTGAGGCCGATCCCCTGTTTACCAATACGACCAATGGCATCAGGGTGTCAATTGGCTGTTCGTTGGCACGATAGGTTTTGTCCCATTGGGCTACTTTTCCTCTTGTACTTACCACCTCTTCGCCATGCTTGACAAAAAGATTGACCATTTTTACTGCTTCTCCCAACAATCCTCCCGGGTTAGAGCGCAGGTCAATGACCATGGAAACGGCACCCTTTTTATCACGTAAATCCAGAAATGATTCTTTGATGCGGTCGGCACAACCATCGGTAAAGCTTGAAAGTCGGATGTAACCTGTCTTGGCATCCAGCATTCCTGCGTAGGTGACGGGATCAATTTTGATCTCTTCGCGTACCACCTCTACTTCGAAAGGTTTCTTGGCATCGGGCCTCAACATCTTCAGTTTTAACATTTTTTTTGCCGGTCCCTTCAATCTGGCAGAGACCTCCTCCACGGTAGACTTTGTGACTGGATTTCCATCAAGTTCAAGGAAGATATCTCCGGCTTTCAGTCCGGCTTTTTGGGCAGGGAATCCTTCATAAGGTTCGGCAACAACGATGTTATCACCCCTCCTGCTGATCAATGCGCCAATGCCACCATACTCCCCAGTGGTCATAAACTTAAAATCATCCATCTCCTCTTCGGGGATGAAAGTAGTATATGGATCAAGCGATTCAAGCATGTCGTTGATTCCGGTCTTGATCAGTTTTTCGGGCTTGATATCCTCGACATAGAAGAGGTTCAGTTCACGAAAGAGGGTATAAAATATATCGAGGTTCTTGGAAATTTCAAAGTTCTTCTGGTCTGTCTTGAATCCCCAAAACGACAATCCCATGATAGCAACGATCGATAGTGCCAAAGCTGCTTTCAAAATTCGGTTCGTCTTCATCTTTACCTATTTAATTTTTATTGATCTTGTTGAAGTTCGCAAAGTTAACAAAAGCTCTTAGATTCATTCTAATCAGTGAAAAATGAAAAGTTAATATTGTAAAAAATCCATTGGCACTTCATTTTTTCTTCTATTCCATCATCTAATCAGCCAATCATCAAATTGGCAAATTAGCACATTCGCTCAATTTGTCTACTTTTGATGCTAAAATTACAAGTTTGGAGAAGGGGCTGGTCATACGTTCAACAGGAAGTTGGTACACTGTCAGAAATGACGATGGAGAAATCATCGATTGCAGGATCAAAGGCAAATTACGGATGAAAGGAGTCCGTACGACCAATCCGATTTCTGTGGGCGACCGGATTCGCTATGAGATTCAACAAGATGAGACGACTCCCAGCGGACAAAGCGGCGTAATTTATGAGGTGGAGCCCAGAAAAAATTACATCATCCGCAAATCCTCCAACTTGTCGAAAGAGAGCCAGATCATCGCCGCCAATGTAGATCAGCTCTTTCTCATCGTAACTGTAAATTATCCTGTCACCCTGACCGGATTTATTGACAGGTACCTCATTTCTGCGGAAGCTTACAGGATTCCAGCCGGAATCGTCTTTAACAAGGTAGATCTTTACAACGAAGCCGATCTGGCCCGTCTTGAAGAGTTGATATACATCTATGAAGGCATTGGTTATCCCTGTTTCAGGGTGTCGGCCAAAAAAAATTACAACATCGATCTGCTCCTCGAACAACTTCATGGTAAGATGACTCTTTTCTCAGGTCATTCAGGCGTTGGCAAATCATCGCTTCTAAACTGCCTCCAACCATCTCTTCAATTGAAGACCAACGAAATATCTGACCACCACCAGCAGGGGAAGCATACCACCACTTTTGCCGAGATGCACCTTCTTTCGGAAGGAAGCTACCTGATTGATACTCCGGGGATCCGCGGCTTTGGTGTCATCGACATGGAGAAAACAGAGATTTCTCATTATTTTAAG
The DNA here is from genome assembly GCA_964528535.1 of uncultured Tangfeifania sp. Classification (GTDB taxonomy): domain Bacteria; phylum Bacteroidota; class Bacteroidia; order Bacteroidales; family Prolixibacteraceae; genus CAINVV01. The sequence goes on from CAZGSQ010000014.1 coordinate 13,002, forward strand.
GAAATTTTTAAATTGCTCGACCAATGCCGGTTCTTTAACTGTACCCACCTGCATGAACCTGGGTGTGCGGTCAAGGAGGCTGTTGAAAGGGGGAGCATATCTACTTCCAGGTATGAATCGTATCTCTCTTTGATGGAGGATGACAATGCCAAATACAGGTCGGCTTATTGAGGAAAAGGGAGAACTATAATTTCCGCAAGTGAATTGAAAACATTTGAACTTGAGACAAATGAAACAAATAGAACCACAAATTCTCGTCATTTTCGGAGCTTCCGGAGATCTTACCAAGAGAAAATTGATTCCTGCGCTCTATGAGTTGCACAGGCAGAAGCTCCTGCCCGAAAAATTTGCAGTGCTCGGGGTCTCCCGGACTGAACTACCCGACAGTGTATTCAGGGATAAGATGCGTGAATTTTTGCCTTCGGCGGAAGCTTCAGATGGGGCATCCTTCCTCGAATCGATCTATTACCAGGCCATTGAAACTTCCACGCCGGAAGATTATCCAAGGCTCAAAGTCAGACTCGAATCGATCGGACGAGAACTAGGTATCCCTGCCAACTATATTTTTTACCTCTCTACCCCACCCCAGTTGTACCAGGTAATCCCTCAAATATTGGCAGAAACCGGTCTCAACGACACAACCCAAGGCTTCAAACGGATCATCATTGAGAAACCATTTGGAACGGATCTTGCCTCTGCACGGGAACTTAACAGGAAACTACTTACCCACTATGCGGAAGGGCAACTTTACAGGATTGATCATTACCTAGGCAAGGAAACCGTTCAGAACATGCTGGTAACCCGCTTCTCCAATGGCATATTCGAACCGATTTGGAACCAGAATTTCATTCACCATGTCGAAATCACCTCTGCGGAGACATTGGGAGTGGAAGAAAGGGGAGGTTACTACGACCAATCAGGTGCCTTGCGCGACATGGTGCAGAACCATCTGATGCAACTGGTCGGGCTGATTGCCATGGAACCTCCTGTGGTGATTGAAGCCAATGCGATTCGAAATGAGATGTTGAAAGTGTTCCAATCCATGCGACCACTTCACGAATCGGATGTCCCGCTTCATGTTTTCCGAGGTCAGTATGGGCCATCACACATCGGACAGGAACTTGTCAAGGGCTACAGGGAAGAGAAGGGAGTTCATCCACAATCCAGAACAGAAACATTTGTCGCCATGAAATTTTTCATAGACAATTTCAGATGGGCAGGCGTACCATTTTACATTCGCACAGGAAAGAAATTGCCAACCCGTGTGACCGAGGTAGTCATCTACTTTAAGTCTACGCCACATCATCTTTTCGAATACCAATCAGACCATGAACCAATTAACAATCAATTGGTAATCAGGATTCAGCCCGACGAAGGTGTCTTGTTAAAAATTGGGATGAAGGTGCCAGGAGCAGGATTCAAGGTTCAAAACATGAACATGGATTTTCATTACGACGAACTTTCCAATGTTTATCTTCCCTCCGCCTATGGCCGCTTGTTGCTGGATTGCATGCAGGGAGATGCCACCCTCTATTCGCGCAGCGACGCCGTCGAGAAGGCATGGGAATATGTGCAGCCGATCCTGGATGCCTGGCAAAACAATCCGGAGATTCCAATTTATGGCTATCCTGCAGGGACCTGGGGCCCTGAAATGGTTGACGACCTGGTGGAAAATAGTTCGTGGAGAAAGCCCTGCAAGAACCTTGCGCACGATGGAGAGTACTGTGAGTTATGAGTTAGGAGTTATAAGTTAGGAGTTATGAGAGGAGAGTTGATTGTATACAAGAGTCCTGAAATATTGGCTGATAAGGTGAGTGATCTGTTGATGGAAGCGGTGGCCCAATCCACCACCGAACAATATCATCTGGCTATTTCTGGCGGATCCACGCCCAATATTTTGTTCACTGCCCTTGCGAAAAAATATCCCCAATCCGCACTCTGGCAAAAGACTCATTTCTGGTGGGTCGATGAGCGGATGGTTTTACCTGAAAATCCGGAAAGCAATTTCGGGGTAGCCCGGAAATTGCTCTTTTCGCAGATCGATATCCCCGAAAAGAATGTTCACCCTATTCGTGGGGAAGAAGACCCTTTTCAGGAATGTGGAAGATATGCCCGACAGATCAAAGATGCGCTCACTTTGAAAGATGGATGGCCTTATTTTGACCTGATATTCCTGGGATTGGGAGAGGACGGACATACAGCCTCCATTTTCCCGAATCAGCTTCAAAGGATAGGATCTGACGAAATCTGTGAAGTAGCGCAACATCCTGTTTCCGGTCAATACCGGATCACACTCACCGCAAAACTTATCAATCATGCTGCAACAATAGGTTTCCTTGTAACAGGATCGAACAAGTCAGAGCGTTTGTCGGAAATCTGGTCAAACGACAAAAAGGCCACACAATTGCCTGCTTCCTTCATTCATCCGGAGAACGGAAAACTTTATTGGCTGACAGACGAGCAGGCGGCAACCCAACATTAGTGCGTGGCGATTGCGAGCTTTTTGACTTCCTTTAGATCCAAAATCGTGATGGTCTCATGGAATGACTTAATTAAATTACTTTTGCATCTCCTGCCGGGAGAGCTAAAATTGAGATTCTTACAGATGCTACAGATTGTGAAGGCCTACAAAAACCACTCGAATGCCAAAGGATAGAAGAGCCGGACACCTGATTATGTTCGCAGTGACATTGATATTCGGGATCAATATTCCGCTCTCCAAATCCTTGTTGCCAGTTTGGATATCTCCCGAGGGACTCACATTGTCCAGAATTCTATTTGGAACTTTTGCATTTTGGATGGCTTCCTTGTTTATTTCACCTGAGAAAGTTTCCATCAGGGAACATCGGTTCTTTCTCATCGGTGCGCTTTGCGGTGTCGTTTTCAACCAGGGACTTTTCATTACCGGACTGAACATGACCTCTCCCATTGATGCCTCGATTATTATTACGAGCGGTCCCCTCTTTGCAATGTTATTTGCCTCCATCCTGTTAAAGGAACCTATCACCCTCTTGAAAATTTCAGGTGTTTTTGTCGGTGCTTGCGGTGCTATCTTATTGGTATTTAACGGCCATCACGCTTCCAATGCACCTTCGAGCAATCTTACCGGCAACCTGATGGTTTTGGGAAGTGCTTTCCTCTATGCCTTTTACCTGGTCTTCACAAAGCCCCTGACACAGCGTTACTCACCGATCACGCTGATGAAATGGATGTTTCTCTATGCCTCCATAATGGTTACACCTTTGTATTACCAGAAACTCATTACCGCACCGGTTTACCTCCATCCAGAGAAAATTGCCATTCTTCAGATACTTTACACGCTGACAATGGCGACCTTTGTTGCCTACCTGCTGATCCCCATGGCCCAGCAGCGAATTCGTCCAACCACCATCAGCATGTACAACAATTTTCAGCCTTTGATAGCAGCCTTTGTGGCAATATCTTTCGGAATGGATCACTTCTCTGTGGTAAAAATTCTGGCGGCTCTTCTCATTTTCTGCGGCGTCTATCTCGTGACAAGAAGTAAAGCAAGAGCCGAGAATCAGAAGGGACTTCTGGATGAATGGGAGAAGGGAGAAGATAAACTTTAGCCGGAAATGAGACTGAAATTAGGGCCTTTGCAAGACTGGAAATTGAAGCGAATGTAAGATAGGGATTGTAGAAAAAGCAAATATGAACCGACCCAGGAATTTGGCCTCTCTAAAAAATTACAAACAAAACCCTGCAATTTGCTTACAATTGTAAATTATATTGTTACTTTTGCATCAGAATAAAAGTTGATCAAGATGATTTCGAATAGTGCATCCTATTTTTGGTTTTATTATCCCGCCCTTCAAATGGAGATCGGAATGTAAGGCATTGTTTGAAAACGAAACGATAACATACAAAAAGGTCTCCAAAGGAGGCCTTTTTCGGTTATAAGTTATGAGATATGAGTACAAAGCTCCTTATCCATAACTCATAACCCATCACTTATAACTTTAGACTCGACATGAAACTTACTGTTGTGGGTTTGGGATTGATTGGGGGTTCGATGGCCATTGACTTGAGGAAAAGCCGATTTGCCACGGAGATCATAGGGGTTGACAATCGCCCCGAACATGCAGAAGAGGCTGTACGACTTGGAATCATTGACAGGTTTGCAGATTTTGAAAGCGGAATCAAAGAGGCCGATCTGGTGCTACTTGCACTACCTGTCGACCAGATTGTTCTGTTACTTCCGCGGGTGCTGGGTTTGATTTCCCCATCCTCCACTGTAGCAGATGTTGGCTCAGCCAAACGTCAAATAGTGGCTTGCGTGGCCAATCATCCGCTTCGTGGTAATTTTGTAGCTACCCACCCGATGGCCGGCACCGAAAACAGTGGTCCGGGAGCGGCTATTCCAAAACTCTTTGCAGGGAAGCTTACCATTGTTTGCGACCATGAACAGTCCAGGCCACAACATCTCGCCCTTGTTGAGAAAATGTACCAGTCGCTCGGAATGTCTACTGCCTATATGAGTTGCGATGAACAAGACCACACTACCGCATTTGTCTCCCATCTGCCTCATGCTGCAGCATTCGCCCTGGCCAATGCGGTGCTTGCCAAAGAGGATGGAAGCATCATCTTCGACCTGGCCTCGGGTGGATTTCAGTCGACAGTAAGGCTGGCTAAAAGTTCACCGGAGATGTGGGGTCCCATCTTCCTCCAAAACAGGGATTATGTGGTAGAAGCCGTCACCGCCTACATACACCACTTGAAAGAGTTCAAGGAAGCACTTAAAAGCAACGATGAAGCTAAATTGCTATCCCTGATCAGGGAGGCCAACAAAATTCGTACAGTTTTGAGTGGAGAGAATACCTCACTCACCAAGAATGAAGAAACAATCGTAAAATTATACACCAAAAAATAAAAAATCATGGTAACAAATTTGAAAATCATGCCCATCAGTCATTGGTTGCCGAAAATTGACAACCCCCTGCTGATCAGTGGCCCCTGCAGTCTGGAATCGGAAGAGCAGGCACTTTCAACTGCACGTGCCCTGGCCAGGGACAAACGTGTATTTGTCTATAGGGGAGGCATCTGGAAACCACGAACACGTCCCGGCATGTTTGAAGGGGTAGGTTCCATCGGACTGGAGTGGTTGAAACTGGTTAAACAGGAGACAGGCCTGATGACCGGGACAGAGGTGGCCAATGCCCAGCATGTGGAGGAGTGTCTCAAAGCAGGTGTGGATGTCATGTGGATTGGCGCAAGGTCGACTGCTTCACCTTTCGTGGTGCAAGAGATTGCCGATGTGCTGAAGGGAACCGACCAGGTCATCATGGTGAAGAATCCGGTGAACCCGGATGTGCAGTTGTGGGTCGGTGCACTGGAGCGCCTGAACCAGGCGGGATTGAAGAATCTGGTGGCCATCCACCGGGGATTTACTCCATTCAGTGAAACCAAATACCGAAACTATCCCAACTGGAAAACTGTTATTGAGCTAAAGCGGTTGTTGCCTGATCTTCCCATTATTTGCGACCCAAGCCACATCTCAGGCAAACGCGAATATTTGTTTGAAATTTCGCAAAAAGCCTTCGACATTGGCATGGATGGGCTAATGCTTGAATCGCACATAGACCCTTCCTGCGCTTTGAGCGACAAAGACCAACAGGTTACACCGGCCGATCTGGCCAAAATCTTAGACAAGCTGGTCATCAGGTATGCAAGTTCAGATGATCCGCAGTTCGAAAACAAACTCGAGCTGTTACGCGGACGCATCGATTCAATTGACCATGAAATCATGGAGGTGCTTGCGCAACGAATGAGTATTGTCAGGCAGATTGGCCAATACAAGAAGGAGAACAAGGTAACCGCCTTGCAGATCAACAGGTGGGCTCAAATCATGGAGGACAGAGCGCGGCTGGCAGGGAAACTCAGCCTTGATGACACCTTTGTCAAGTCATTGTTTCAGTTGATCCATGAAGACTCTGTGAGACAGCAGACGGACATTATGGACAGTGAGTAGGATGAGAGATGAGACATGAGAGATGAGACATGAGAGATGAGATTGGCGGAAGCAAAAGTTTATGCAATGAACCGGTAGAAACGCAGCATGCTGCGTCTTGTTTCCACTACCACAAAAAAGGCAGGCAAAATATCCTTTTGCCCTTGGTTGCGATCAATTGTCTATTGTCAAAAGTCCCTTGATCTTATGAATTGCCTTAACAACCGCTGGCTCAATTTTTGAATAGGGAAGTGTCTCCTTGCCAATGTAAACAATCATGAGGGCTACTTTGGAATTGGTGCTGTTCAGGGATTCATACAACACTGACTTGTTTAATCTGTAGGATTCGCGTAGCAGTCTTTTCAACAGGTTACGGTCGACTGCATGCCTGAAAAGTCTTTTGGGAACAGAGAATCCAACCTGAGCAGGGCTTTCTGATGGGAGGACACCGTACTTTTTCCAAACTAATTTGAGCGGATAACACAAAAAACTATTTCCGGAGAGAAATAAATCGCCTATCATTTTCTGACTGCACAACTTCTCTTCTTTTTGAAAAGTATGAGAAACCTGGTTGGTCAAATTCCTACTTGTTGTTTTTGTTGAAATCCGATATGTATTTGTCGAGGGCCAATGTCATGGATGGGGTCTCAGGCAGCGGGGCTTCAATATCTACATTCAAGCCGGCATCACGAGCCGCCTTGGCAGTTGCACAACCGAAGGTGGCAATTTTTGTCTCATTTTGCTTGAAATCCGGAAAGTTGAAAAACAACGACTTAATGTCGTAAGGGCTGAAGAATACGAGCACATCGTAATTCACGTCTTTTAAGTCAGACAAGTCACTGCAGACGGTACGGTACATGATGGCCTGCTTGAAATTCAGTCCGGCAGCAGTCATCTTCTCAAGATCTTCAAACTTGTGAATATCGGAGAGCGGGATCAGAAAAGTCTCCTCTTTGTGCTTGATCAGGACCTCAAGCAATTCACTGAACTTTCCCGGGGCATAAAATATTTTGCGTTTGCGGTAAACTATGTATTTCTGCAGGTAATGGGCGGTCGCCTCCGATATACAAAAGTATTTCATGGCATCCGGAACTACAACACGCATCTCCTGGGCCATGCGAAAGAAGTGATCGATGGCTGTGCGACTGTTGAAAATGATAGCCGAAAAATCCAGAATATTGATCCGTTCCTTTCTAAAATCTTTTGCCAACACACCCTCAACATGAATAAAAGGACGAAAATCTATCTTCAAACCGTTCTTGACAGCCAACTCGTTGTAAGGCGAATTCTGAAAATTCGGCTCAGGCTGAGTTACTAATACCTTCTTGATTTTCAATTCTTTAAATTTTATAAATTCTATTTCCTTCCAATCCTAGGCACTTATAGCCAATTTGACTACCAGAAGTATCGGAAGAATTTCAAGGGCACAAAGGTACAAAATCAAATAGAATATTGAAATACCTATCCGTATCGCAAAATATATACTTCTGATGATCGACATCAGGTAAAAAAGAGCTATCAAGCCCGGGACTATAAAAAGCGAAAAAACGCCAAAATCGGGCACCATGGAATGGGTGGTGGCTACCGGCAAAAGGATCAATCCGAGGACATTGTGGTAGAGCATCATGTTAAATACCAGCTCGCCTGTTGTATCTTTCTGGGAAAAGACTGACCCAAGAATTTTATACAGAAGTATTTTGATGAGGAAATAAGCGTTCACGACCACAAAAACCATCAGGTAAAATTCAATTCCCGAAAAACCCATCAAAGACATTCCATTATCTCTGGCAATCAAATAGATAGGGAAAGGCAAGAAGAGATAAAAAATCAGATTTAACCGAAACAAGCCAAAATTGTTGTTGTAACCCTGCTCACGGTAGAGACGGGAAGCTATTGAGAAATTAAAGACGCTCTGAAATACCTGAACCATGTACTTTGAAAAGCCGAATCTCAGGGAAGCAAAGATTGTCCAACCGATCAATATCAAAAAGAAGCTCCAATCCTGCCCTGCACTCTTGATGGGCTTCCCCACGAATCCATACGGGCGGCCGGGTACTTCGACAACTACTTTTCTTGTTGAAAGGGTATCAGCAGGCACGGGTGAAAAGCTCCAAAAGTTCAGTGTATCACCTTCGGCCTGGTACATGCCGGGGTTACCCGTAAAAATATTGATGTTCTTTTCCAAATCTGCCCCGTCGCTCTGTTCTGCATATTGCTTCTGATTCGCCTTTTTGGGGATGGGAATGCTCTTTTTTACGACCACTGTCTCTGTCCTTCTGCCCGAAATTTGCTGGTGGTATTTTTCGGCCGCCTGAATGATCCGTTCCTCCTCACTCAATTGTCTTGGAATCTTTGGCGTCTCCTTCGTCGTTTGAACCGCCTTTTTGCTATTTTTTTGTGCAAGTATCTTCACTCCTTTTCTGGGAGTTTGACCCGTTTTGGTCTTTGCGACAGTCAAATGGGAGGTTTTGGGAAGCTGCATTGCACGAATAATATGATCGCGCAAAGATAGCAAAAAGAGATTGAAACTTTAAAAAACCGAATCAATCCAATGGATTGTATCATTTAAACCATCTTATCAATATCTTTGCAACATGGAAAGTAAAGACCAGCCAGTTATCTATTTTGCTCCGATGCAGGAATCCACTGATTATGTCTACAGGAGAGCCCATGCCAACAATTTTGGCGGAATTGACAAATATTTTTCGCCCTATTTGCTGGTTCAGAAGGAGGGTGGTCTGAAGAAATCACATCTTCGGGATACGCTTCCCGAAAATTGTTCCGGCTACGCACTGGTGCCCCAAATCATGGCCGGGAACAGTTCTGACTTTCTCTTCCTGGCAAAACACTTGTCTGCACTAGGTTATGAGGAGATCAACTGGAACCTGGGCTGCCCATACCCAATGGTCACACGCAAGGGCATGGGCTCCGGTCTTTTGCCGCATCCGGAGGCGATCCGTGAGATCCTCCATCACTCTTTGCCTCAACTCGATTGCCGGGTATCTGTCAAACTCAGGTCAGGATTGGTCTCTGAGGATGAAATTCTCGGGGTACTTCCTGTTCTGAACGAATTTCCATTGCACGAAGTTATTTTCCATCCAAGGAGTGCCAAAGAGCTTTATTCGGGTAATGCCAACCGCGATCTCTTTAAAAAGGTGATGGGTCTGTGCCAACTTCCCCTTGTTTACAACGGTGATCTTGTCACAAAGGAGGATTTCCGCAATGTAAGCGATCGGTTTCAGACGGCAAATACCTGGATGATAGGCAGGGGAATGCTCAAAAACCCCTTCCTGGCCAACGAAATTAAAGGAGTTCAACTTCCCGGAAGGAGTGAAAAAGCAATTTTGCTGGAGCATTTTCACGAGGAGATTTTTGCCAGCTACGCCTCCATGCTGAGCGGGCAGAGCCATTTGATAACCCGCATGATTAAATTCTGGGAGTACTTTTGCTTTCTCTTCCCAAATCCGCACAAGGCTTTCAAACGGGTAAAAAAGTCGGTCAATCAATCGAAATATGAGCTGGCCGTCAGAGAGAATTTTTTGCAACTGCGAAGTGAAGAGTGATCCTACCTCACGTAACTTTTCAGGACCAGTCCCCCAGTCTCCTAGTCCCCCCGTCCTTCTTCAATGTGCCAGCAACCAATTCTCGGCAGCATCCATTTCGACTTCGAGCGGCACAACCAGTTCTACGGCATGTTCCATCTCCTCCTGTACGATTTTTTTTACGGCATCGGTCTCCGATTTGAGCAAGTCGAAGTTCAATTCGTCATGTACCTGGAGCATCATTTTGGAAGAGATGTTCTCCTCGTCAAACCTCCTTTGAATTCTAACCATTGCCACCTTGATAATATCTGCCGCTGAGCCCTGGATAGGTGCGTTGATGGCATTCCGCTCGGCAAATCCCCTGACAGCCGCGTTCTCGGAAGTGATGTCCTTCAAGTACCTTCGTCGTCCCATGATGGTTTCAACATAACCTCTTTGCCTGGCCAGTAGAATCTGTTCGTCCATGTACTGCTTTACCTGCGGAAAATTGATAAAATAGTCGTCGATCAACTGTTTGGCCTCATTTCTTGGAATGTTCAGGCGCTGGGCCAATCCAAAAGGTGAAATACCGTAGATAATTCCAAAATTGGCTGTCTTGGCTTTTCTGCGCATATCGGAAGTTACCTCTTCCAGTGGGACGTTGTAGATTTTAGCCGCTGTGGCTGCGTGAATATCCTCTCCGTTTGCGAATGCCTCTATCATCACTTTGTCACCCGACAAGGCAGCCATGATGCGCAGTTCAATCTGGGAGTAGTCGGCCGACAGGAACAGGTGGTCCGCATCGCGGGGTACAAAAGCTTTTCGGATCTCCCGGCCGTTTTCATCCCGGATCGGAATGTTCTGCAGATTGGGATTGTTGGAACTCAGCCTTCCGGTTACGGCAACAGTCTGGTTGTAAGAGGTATGAATCCTTCCAGTTTTCAAATTGATCAGTTTGGGAAGCGACTCGACATAGGTGGAAAGAAGTTTTTTCAATCCACGGTGATCTAGGATTTTTGCGATGATTGGGTGGCGGTCGAGCAGGGTGGTCAGCACCTCCTCGTTGGTCGAATATTGCTTGGTCTTGGTCTTCCTGGCTTTTGGATCAAGTAGCAGTTTGTCAAACAGAACATGTCCCAACTGTTTGGGGGATGAGATGTTGAAGGACTCGCCCGCCATCCCGGTAATCTCTTCCTCAAGCTGGATGATCTGTTCCCTAAGGATCACCGCATATTGATCCAGCGCGGTAACATCGATTTTCATCCCGGTAAGTTCCATGCCGATCAGCACTTTCAGCAAAGGCATTTCAACCTCTTCGAAGAGTTTGATAACCTTACCTTCGGTCAACTCCTTTTCCAGCAAAGGTTTCAGCTGCAGGGTAAAATCGGCATCCTCGCAGGCGTACTCCTTGATGGTCTCGAGGTCAACAGAGCGCATGGTAGTCTGAAATTTCCCCTTTCCAATCAGTTCGGAGGTTGCAATTTTTTTGTAGCCAAGATAGATCTCGCTCAAAAAGTCGAGATTGTGGCGTAACTCGGGCTGCACCAGGTAGTGTGCTACCATGGTGTCGAAAATTGGCCCGTGCAGTTTGATCCCGTACCCGGAAAGCACCAATGCGTCAAATTTGATATTTTGGCCTACTTTGGTGATGGTTTCGCTGTCGAAGAGCGGTTTCAGCTCTGCCACGATCTGCCTGGCCTGTTTCTGATCTGCAGGGACCGGGATGTAATAAGCTTCTCCCTTCTGGCAACTTATTGAAATACCTACCAGCTGATCCATCAAGGGATCGAGTCCGGTGGTTTCTGTATCAAAGCAAAACGCTGATTGCTTGGAAAGCTTGCCGATCAGGTTTGCCCTTGCCGCTGCTCCCTCCACCAAATGGTAGTGATGCGGATAGGAATGAATCTGTTCAAGATTGGAAACAGGTGCAGAGAAAGTCTCCCCGGCAAAATCGAAAAGCGATCCCTGTTGGTTAACTGGTTTCTGGACGACAACCTCCTGCCTGGGTAGTTTGGAGAGCATGTGCCGGAATTCGAGTTCCGTAAATATTTCGTTCAGCAACTGATGGTCAGGGTCTTTTCGGACAAGCTCATCTGGAGAGTGGTTGAGCGGGACGTCAATGACTATCTCAGCCAGTTTTCTTGAAAGTCTGACTTGCGTTTCAAAGTTGACAAGACTCTCCTGCTGTTTTCCCTTTAACTGTCCGATGGAGGCATAAACCCCATCTATCCCACCATATTGGGCAATAAGCTGTGCGGCCCCTTTGGGTCCGATACCCGGACAGCCCGGGATATTGTCGGACGAATCGCCCATCAGACCGAGGAGATCGATCACCTGCTCAGGCCTGGCAATCTGAAAATTCTCACACACCTGCGCCACGCCCCAGATCTCCATCTCGTTGCCCATCCTTTTGGGTTTGTACATGAATATATTTGGTGAGACAAGCTGGGCATAGTCCTTGTCTGGAGTGACCATATATACTTGAAAATCAAATTTTTCGGCTGTTTTCGCCATGGTTCCGATCACATCATCCGCTTCAAATCCCTGGCATTCGAGGGTCGGAATCCTGTATGCGTCGATCATGCTGCGGATGTAAGGAATGGCTGTTCTGATGGCCTCCGGCATGGCTTCCCTCGTGGCCTTGTAAGCATCAAAAAGTTCGTGCCGGAAGGTTGGCCCATGCAGATCGAATGCTACAGCCAGGTGAGTAGGTTGCTCCAATTTCAGGATCTGCTCCAGCGTATTGACAAATCCAAAGACAGCCGAAGTGTTCATCCCCTTCGAGTTAACTCTCGGATTGTTGATAAAGGCAAAATAGGAACGATAAATAAGTGCGTAGGCATCAATCAGGAATAGCTTCTTCATCTAACAAAAATTATTTGAACCAAAGCTACTTAAAAGCGAAGAGCCGGCAAAATATGCCGGCTCTTCGCTTTTGTGGATTCATTCTCTAATTTTCACATTGGCAACTCTCAACACATTTGAGGATACCACTCAAACCCGAGTGTTTCAGGAAGTAATAGGTATTTTTACCATCGCGTGTGGAAGCCAAAACACCTTTGGATTTCAGAATTCCCAAATGGTGTGAAGTGGCCGATTGCTCGATGCCCAGACGTTCATAAATTTCGGTTACAGTTAACTTTTGATGACCTTCCAAATAACTGACAATGGTAATCCGCATTGGATGAGCGATTGCCTTGAGCATCTCCGCTGCAACAGTCAATTTTTCAAGTGTTTGTTCGGTGGTATTCATGGGATATTAAGGATAGAATGTTTGTAATTCAGAAATACAAATATATAGATAACATATAGTTAATCAATAGAACGAATCGTTAAAAAGTTTAATTTAGAACAGATACAAACAATTCTGCTGTGGCTGAAAAATTGTTACTTTTGGCGGTAGAAACAGCTATTACTACATGGCATCGAAAAACGAAATTGTGGCCCCGGTTGAGGCAGAGTTGAATTTATTTGAACCCTATTTCAAAAAATCGACGAAGACCACCATCCCGCTGCTGGATACCATCATGCACTACATCCTTCGCCGCAAAGGGAAACAGATGCGGCCCATCCTGGTATTCTTGTCGGCCAAGTTGAACGGCACTTTCAATGAACGAACCTACCATGCGGCACTCACCATCGAACTTTTGCATACGGCCACCCTGGTGCACGATGATGTAGTGGATGAATCCTACCAGCGTCGCGGATTTTTCTCTGTGAACGCAATCTGGAAAAATAAAATCGCAGTATTGGTTGGGGATTTTATCCTTGCCAAGGGACTTTTGTGGTCAATTGAGCACAAAGACTATGATATACTGCATTTTATCTCCGCTGCAGTGCGGGAGATGAGCGAAGGAGAGATCCTTCAGATTCAGAAGGCCAGAAAGCTGGATATTACCGAAGCTGTCTACTTCGAAATCATTCGCAAGAAGACTGCCTCGCTGATGGCCACCAGTGCCGCCGTTGGAACCTGTTCGGTGACCGAAGATGCAGAGATCATCGAAAGGATGCGTTTGTTTGGCGAGTATGCAGGCATTGCCTTCCAGATCAAGGATGATCTTTTCGATTTTCAAAAATCCAACCTGTTGGGCAAACCTACCGGGAATGATCTTCACGAGAAGAAGATCACCTTGCCGCTTATTTATGCCCTCAACCAGGGAAGTTCTTCAGAAAAACGTGACATGCTGAACATCGTTCGCAAGAAGAGAAAGACGTCGGCAGACATCCTTGAAGTATCGAAGTTTATAGCCGAAAAAGGTGGCTTTACCTATGCCGAAACTGTGATGCAGCAGTACCACGAGAAAGCCCTTGAGCAATTGACTCCCTACCCTGATTCGGAATACAAACGGGCGTTGGTGGCATTTGTGGGGTACATAACCACCAGGGAAAGTTAAAAAAGTACTTAAAGTATTTAGAATAATTAGAGTACTTAAAGTTAGAGGAGCTGTCAGGATTCCTTGAGTACCGGGGGGAATCAGCAAAGGGGGCTCAGATAAAGACCTTGAATATCTTGTTAAGTGCTTTTAAACTCGTATATTTGAGTGTGTCATTAAGATTTTTAACCGTCGTGTTAATGACTAATAATCAATAAGATAAATCCTGAATTACTCCTGAATCCCTGACTTTTGAATGAACAATATTTACAAGAAACTGGAGCTCGGCTGGCCCGGCAAAGAGCTTGAAATAAAACCTGAACCCCGCGTACTCATTGAAGATCCTACAAAATCTTACGGTGAAGCCGACACCGAAAATATGCTGATCCATGCCGACAACCTGCTTGCCCTTAAAGCATTGGAGCAGCGGTTCTCGGGCAAAATAAAGTGCATTTACATCGACCCTCCCTACAACACCGGCAATGCTTTCGAGCACTACGACGACGGACTGGAACACAGCATGTGGCTCAATTTGATGAAGCCCAGACTCGAATTACTATTCAAACTTCTAGCCAACGAGGGCAGCATCTGGATTTCGATCGATGACGATGAATGCCATTATTTGAAAGTGTATTGCGACGAGCTTTTCGGCAGAAAAAATTTCGTCAACAATGTGATTTGGGAAAAGAAATATTCTCCTCAAAATGATGCCAAATGGCTTTCCGATAGCCACGACCATATTCTTGTTTATGCCAAGAACAAAGAGGTTTGGCGACCGAATCTATCTCCTAGAGGTGAAAAACAAAACGCCTATTATAAGTACGATGATAATGATGGACGTGGATTATGGCGTTCTGATAATGTCCTCGTAAAATCATTTTCTCAAAGCGGTGTCTTTGCAATAGTTAATCCAACTACAGGAAAAGAGTATTGGCCTCCAAAAGGAAGTTGTTTCAGGTTTAATTCAGAAACTGCAAAAAGGTATTTATCCGAAAATCGGTTTTATTTTGGCAAAGATGGAAATGGAGCTCCACAACTTAAAAGATTTCTTTCTGAAGTTAAAGACGGAATAACAACAAAAACAATTTGGCTAAGAACTGATGTTGGCGATAATCAAGAAGCTAAAAAAGAAATTAAGGAATTCAATTCCGATAATGTTTTTTCTACTCCAAAACCAGAAAGGCTGATCCAGCGCATTGTCCAATTGGCCTCCAATGAAGGTGATTTTATCCTTGACTCCTTTCTTGGTTCAGGCACCACTGCTGCCGTTGCCCACAAGATGGGGCGCAAATGGATTGGGATAGAGTTGGGTGAGCATTGCAACACCCATTGTCTGCCCCGGTTAAAACTGGTTTGCGATGGGACAGACCAGGGAGGCATTTCGAAGGCTCAGGCGTGGAAAGGGGGTGGAGGATTTAAGTTTTACGGGTTGGCCCCAAGCTTGCTCAACAAGGATAAATACAACCAATGGGTCATCAATCCCAATTACAATGTGCAGTTGCTTGCAGCTGCCATG
This sequence comes from uncultured Tangfeifania sp., assembly GCA_964528535.1. Taxonomy (GTDB): domain Bacteria; phylum Bacteroidota; class Bacteroidia; order Bacteroidales; family Prolixibacteraceae; genus CAINVV01. Next base: position 28,380 of record CAZGSQ010000014.1, read on the forward strand.
GCCCGTCATGAAGGGTTTACCTATTGCCCAAGCGAAACAGTGGTTTGGAAACAGGGATATGCCACCGAACATCATTTTATCTTCACCACCACCAACACCATTACACCTGATGTACTTGAGCAAATTTTAGGAGAGATGAAACCGGAAGAGAGTTTACGGATTTGCTGTGTGGCTTTTAAAGAGGAGTGTGATAACATCAGCACACGCATTGAAATCAGGAAAATACCCGATGCCATTCTGGGTAAATGTGAATTTGAGAAGGAGGATTACTGTACCGAATCAAACATCGTTAACATGCCATTGGATCCGGACCAACCGGCTTTTGTCCCATCGTATGTAAGCCCTGAAGTAAAACCGTCTCCGGCAAGGATCAAAAAAGAGGATCCGACCCAATCCAAATTGTTTTTTTAAAATAGGATGATATGACTCAAAAATCAATCGCAGTATTTGAAAACAAGAAAGTGCGCAGATGCTTTGATGAGGAAAAAGAAACATGGTACTTCTCTGTAGTTGATATTGTTGAGGCACTGACAGAATCAGCAAATGCTACAGATTATTTAAAAAAATTAAGAAAGCGCGATACTGAACTGGGGCTCTACCTAGGGACAAATTGTCCCCAGGTAGAGATGGAAACCGAATCTGGCAAAAAAAGGAAAGTCCTTGGTGGAAATGTTCAAGATATATTTCGTCTCATCCAATCAATATCCTCTCCAAAAGCCGAACCTTTCAAGCAATGGCTTGCAAAGGTTGGCTACGAGCGGATTCAAGAAATCGGCGATCCGGCACAAAGTTTGGACAGGGCAAGGGAGAACTGGCAAAAGCACGGCAGAAGTGAAAAGTGGATTCAGCAGCGAATGACCGGGCAAGAGACCCGAAACAAGCTTACCGACTATTGGAAAGAGGCAGGAGTAAAAGAAAAGGATGAATTTGCCATGCTTACAAATATCATTCATCAGGAATGGACTGGATTAACCGTAAAAAAGCACAAGGATTTAAAAAACCTGAAAACCCAGAACCTGCGTGATCATATGAGTGAAGCGGAATTGATATTCACCGCATTGGCAGAACTATCGACCCGGCAAATAGCAGAAGCTGAAGAAGCAAAAGGGTTGCAAGAAAATGCCAAAGCCGGGAAAAAAGGAGGTTCAGTTGCCAAAAATGCCCGAAAAGAGTTAGAAGCCAAAACTGGCAAGAGTGTAGTGACGGGAGAGAATTTTCTTCCTCCTGCAAGAGAAAAAAAAGAATTAAGAACATAACGTCTTACTATGCGGTTCTCTGCGGTTAAATAAATCGCATGATCTGGAAAACAGACACAGTCAACCGCAAAGAATAAGCAACCTAAACTAAAATAATGAGCCGAACAACCGCATTCATTGGCAACACAATGAGTCTGAGGGAACCTCTCAAACAAAGCCTGGAGGTTCTGGAAAATCTTTTGATCAAAAATGATATCTTAAATGACACAGAACTTTCTGTTAAAGAAAATCGCGTAAAAGAAGCTTATCAGCTATTCGAGGAATTTGAGCGTAATTTCCCTTCTGTTTGTTTCTCGATAGCAACCGGTATTGGAAAAACCCGTTTAATGGGAGCTTTTGTGGCGTGGCTGGTCAAGGAAAAAGGGATTAAGAATTTCTTCATTCTTTCTCCCAACATTACCATTTACAACAAATTGAAAGACGATTTTGGGAACAAAGGTGCGGCCAAATATGTCTTCAAAGGTTTGCCTGAAATCTCCGGCAATGCCGTGATCATTACCGGTGAAGACTACGAAACCAAGGGAATCAAACCATCAAACGATTCTATTCAGATTAACATGTTCAACATTGGCAAAATTAATGCGGATGTTAAAACCACTACCAAGGATGGGAGAAGCTTGCCTCCCCGAATTAAAAGGTTCAGGGAAACCTTGGGTGATAGTTACTACAATTACCTGGTAAACCTGAAGGATCTGGTGATCATCATGGATGAATCGCATCGTTATCGTGGGGAAAGAGGGATGGAAACATTGAATGAACTGAATCCGATCCTTGGCATAGAATTGACGGCCACCCCTATTGATGCCAAGACCAATCAACGGTTCAAAAATATCGTTTATGAATATGGATTAGCCGATGCGCTAAAAGATGGCAAGTACATCAAGAATCCGGCAGTCGTTACCAGAGCAGATGCTAATTTTAGTGGGATGAAGGAAGATGAAATAGAAAAGCTCAAATTGCGTGACGCCATCCAGATGCACAGGGATACCAAGATTGCCATTCAAAATTATGTGGCCGACAACGACATACAACCTATCAAGCCAACCATCCTGGTTTCATGCAAGGATACAAGCCATGCCAAACAAATTTTTGAGTATGTGACTTCGGACGAATTTTATGAGGGGGATTTTAAAAATAAAACGATCCAAATCGACTCTACCAGTAAATCGGAGGAGCAGGTAAATCAGTTGCTGACTCTTGAAAAATCTGACAACCCAATAGAAATAGTCATCCATGTGGATATGCTCAAGGAAGGCTGGGACGTATCAAATTTGTACACCATTGTCCCGTTGCGTGCCTCTAACGCTTTGACTTTGATCGAGCAAACCATTGGCCGGGGATTACGTTTGCCTTTTGGTGGTGTTCGCACCGGTGTCGAGAAAGTGGATCTGCTCTCTATCATGATGCACGACAAATTTCAGGAAGTGGTTGATGCTGCAAATGACAAAAATTCGCTGCTTTATTCAATTGGCAAGATTCAGTTGACCAGATCCGATTTGAATTCATCCAAAGAAATTATTGAATCAAAAACGAGAGATGTATTTGAAATGGAATCCGAACAGAAAAGTATCACCTTGATAAAAGACAATAAAATTCGCGAAAAGGCAGAATATCGGCATATGGTCAAGGTCGCTATCCACGAAGTAGTGAAAAATGTCATTGCCAAAAAGGAAGTTCAAACCCCAGATGAGCTTAACAAGGTGCACATCAAGGAAAAAGTATTTTCAAAAATAATTGAAAATTTCAAAATTAAGAATCCCGAATTACCTGAGAATGAACAAAAGAGGATGGTAAGTGAGGCAGAAAAAAACTACAGCAGTGTGATTGAAAGCATTGTTAAAAACAATCTACTGATCCCCAACATAAAAGTCACCCTTTCTAACAACATATTGTTAATTAGCGATTTTAATTTAGACACAACTGCTTTTTATGAAAATATCCTGCAGCAGGAGTTTGAATTGATACGTGAAACCCTTTACGATCACAAGAAGGATAAAATTAAAATCCGCTCTCAGGTACTGGAAATGCCTGAGTTTGTCTTGTTGGAATTACTCAAGAAGAAACCTGAAATAGACTACGACAGTAATTCTGATATCCTGTACAAACTTTGTGGGCAAGCAGTCGCTGCTGTTCGAGGTTCCTTAAAACATTCAGAAGCACTCGGAGATACCATCATCATGTACCGTGAATTGCTAGTAAATAAAATATTTGCTCAGGTAAAAGTTCATCTTGTCATTGAAACCAAAACAGAGTCAAAACCAGAAGCAGAGCCTTATGCAACTCTGTTGGGTCCGTGTTTCCCGAAAGAGAAACAAGATGAAATTCTCAATTTCAGAGAAACTGTGAGTCCCAAATTATTGTCATCTAAAATATTCAACGGTTTTTCCAAGTCTTGCCACAACATTTACAAATTCGACTCCATACCTGAAAAGCGATTCGCTGAAATTCTGGAAAAATCAGACGAAGTGATCAAGTGGCTCCGTCCAGCTTTCAGACAATTCAACATTTGGTACAACAACAATTCGACAAGGTATGTGCCTGATTTTGTGGCAGAAACAAAGAGTGTTATTTATCTGATTGAGGTTAAAGCAGAGAACGCACTGGAAGACAAGGAGGTTGAAATGAAAACTCTTGCGGCAATAAATTATTGCAAAACAGCAAGCGAAATAAACAAGCTGCGCAAGGAGAAATCGTGGAAATATGTATTGATTCCGCACGATCAAACAGGATCAAATAGGAGCTTTATAAGGTTGGTAACTGAATATTTGAAATAGCACACTTTACTAGCTTCTCTACGGAGCTTGATGCGCTGCCGGGCAAGGATCAAATACCAGCATTATTTCTTCTTGCTGAAATTAACGATCAGGAAATAGATGATAAATCCAAACGAAATGGAAACCAGCTCAATGCCGAACGGGAGCGTACTTCTTTCCATAAAATTATGGTAGGCATCTTCGTTGCCAATACCCGGTCCCATCTGGTGAATAAGAATAAAGCCTAATCCCGCAAAGAAAGCCACCAATCCCCATTTGAGGGACGGATATTTATTGGCCTCCTGGTTTTCACCCATAGTGGAGGCGATTTTTTGGTCAAGGATCCCAGCATTGTCAAAGTGCCCTGCCTTGATAATCTTCCTGCGCAGGAGGAAATCGGTCAGGTTTTTGATCATCTGATAAAAGGCATAAAAAACTACGGAGGCCATCAATACTTCTGTCATGATATTCAGTTTTTAAGTGTTTGTATATTTGACCACGCTGCATCTAAAAATGTTGCAGCATCCGGAACTTTTTTCAACATGGAAAACAAAAGTCAATATAATACATGTGGTCAATCAGTTGATTTTAGCAAGGAGAATAAAATTACGCCGTAGGCTTCCAAACACTTTTTCGGGCAATACCCGGGAGTCTATGCGAAAAGCCCGCCAAAGTCGCAAAGCGAAAAGTACCTCATTGCTATTCGAACAGTACTTAAGTAACCGGTTGAATAAAAATGATAATTTTGATTTGTTGCAACATTTCTTGCCTATTTGCGTCCAATGATTAGCATGCAAGAAAATGAACTCATCAGCCAGATTTTAAACGGTAACCGGAATGCATTTACTTTTTTGGTAAACCGTTACCAGAAACTGGTGGTTCATGTAGTTGGGAGGCTCATCCAGCGGCACGACGAACTGGAAGATGTTTGTCAGGAGGTGTTTATAAAAGTCTACCAAAATCTTGGCAACTACCGGAATGAGTGCAAGTTATCGACCTGGATTGCCACCATTGCCTACAACGCCGGCATCAACTACTTGCGGAAATACAAGAAGTGGGACGAGGTTAATCCGGATGATTCCTCTGCACTGCGCAACCTCACGGATTATAGGGCAGAAAGCTATGAAACAACCGATCTGCATCGGTATATCCGTGAACAAATTGAGTTATTGCCGGTTCATTACCGAACGGTACTGACACTTTATCATCTGGAGGAATTTTCCTACCAGGAGATAGAACAGATTACCGGAATGCCGGAAGGCACCGTAAAGAGCTACCTTTTCAGGGCAAAAGCACTTTTAAAGGAAAAGCTTAAATTTGTAACAAACGAAAACAGTTTGAAATTTGTAAAGGAGATTTCCAATGAAAAATGAGGATTTGTCAGAAATGCTGACAACAGCCCTGAGGGCTGAACCCGATTACACGCTTCCTTCCAATTTTGCGCTAAAAATGACCCTTTCAATTGCCCGGAAAGAACGATGGAAGATCAACCTGTCAGACTATGCTTACCTGGTGGCCAGCCTGCTATTTTTGCTACTTATCACATCCGGAGTTTATTACCTGGCTGACAAGGATCTTTTATTTCGTACCTGGAGTTTTTTAAAATCAAACCTGCTGCCGGTCACCTTGATCCTTTTCACCCTTAATTTCATTCTCCTTGCCGACCGGGTATTGTTACCGTATCTCTTTGACCGAAGGAAGACAAATTAAGGTCATTCTGTTACTCCTTCCCTGCCCCTTTCTTCATTCCATCCAGGTACATCTTGATGAATTTCTGGTCGTTGGCATCAGAATCCCCGTATTTAGCCCTCATTTCTGTCAACCTTTTGTGCATTAACTTTTGCACATCAGCATAGGCTGGATCGTTGTAAACACTCTTCATTTCGTGCGGATCCTTTTCCAGATCGTACAGCTCCCATTCGTCGATGTCATAATAGAAATGCATCAGCTTGTATCGCTCGGTCGCTACACCATAATGGCGTTTCACCATGTGAACGGAAGGATATTCATAATAGGTGTAATACACTGCGTCGCGCCATTCGCCGGTCTTTCCGGCAACCAGCTTGCGGAATGATTCGCCTTGCATCTCCTTCGGGATGGATACACCACAATAATCCAGAAAGGTAGGGGCGAAATCGAGGTTCTGAACCAGTTTGCTGATCTTTGTCCCGGGCTTTATCTCCTTTGGATATCTGATCAGCAAAGGAGTGCGGAAAGATTCTTCGTACATGAACCGCTTGTCGAACCAACCGTGCTCGCCCAGGTAAAATCCCTGGTCTGAGGTGTATACAACAATCGTGTTTTCGGTTAACCCATTCTTGTCGAGATAGTCAAGTAATTCTCCTACGCCATCATCCACCGACTGAACGCACCTCAGATAATCTTTGATGTAGCGGTTGTATTTCCAGACAGCCAGCTCCTTGCCTTTCAATTTGGCTTTCAGGAATGCCTGGTTTTCTCCCTCATAGGCCTTCATCCAGTCGGCGCGCTGTTTGGGATTCATCCTTTTCAGGTCGGCTCTAAAGCTGGTACTGTCTCCATTTGGATCAACAAGCAGCTTAAAATCTGGCCCCCAGGTGGCATGGCCGTCGACTTTCATCTCCTGAGTGTGCGCGGCAGTTCCTCGACCCTGGTAGTCGTCGTAATAATTTGCCGGAGGCACAAAGGTAGTATCGTCGTACAGATTGAGGTATTTTGGGGCCGGTAACCAATTGCGGTGAGGCGCTTTCTGGTGGTAGAGCAGGCAGAAAGGCTTGGATTTGTCACGAGTTTCTCCCAGCCATTTCAGAGCATATTCGGTAGTAATTTCGGTGCAGTAACCCTCAATTCGCTTCTTCACTCCGTTGATCAGAAAATCAGGGTTGTAATACTGCCCCTGACCGGGAAGCACCATGGAGTAGTCGAAGCCCTGGGGCAGTCCGTCGAGGTGGATTTTGCCTATCATGGCCGTCTGGTATCCTGCTTTTTGCAACTGCTTTGGAAAATTATCCTGGTCCCAGTTGAATGGGAACATGTTGTCGATTTTCCCGTTGACAAAGCTATGTTTGCCAGTCAGCATCACCGCCCGGCTTGGAGCACAGATGGAGTTGGTCACACAGGCGCGGGTAAAGATCGCTCCTTCTCTTGCCAAACGGTCTATGTTCGGAGTCTTGTTCAGGCCAGAACCATACGCACTGATGGCCTGGTAACCATGGTCGTCGGACATGATGTAGATGATGTTCGGACGCTGTTTTGCGACCGTCTGACCTTGTACAACGGGCAATAACCCGGCAGAGCAAAAACCCAATGCGGAGATGATTTTGGAGTAGTTCATGGTGTTTATTGGTTAAACATTGGGCCTAAATTAATCAATTGGTTAGAATTTTTTCATGACATGTCTTGAAATAAGGCATTTCGTACTTATGGAGGAATTTGGAATAAGTGTATTTTTGAGCAGGACTCAACCCTCAAAAGTTTCCCGGCTGTTTGATACTTTGGAAAGCTTTTCACAAAAAATTGCTGAATTTTGTACAATTAAAACATATCCTTTAAATCTGGGCAATGTTTTTGTAAAATATACATGCATGATAAGTCCTCCATTTTGGTTGAAACATTTGAAGTTACCTTTCAATCGCTTGTACAACTATAAGAAGGAATTATCAGATTAAAATCTTCACCCCACCTTCGCCACCAGCACCACGTAATTCTTGCCATACTTCTTGGCACACTTGGGACAGGTGGTGTACCAGGTATAAACCTTGGCATCCTTGTACCCTTTTTCAAGAAGAAGCCGGTCGAAATCGTTGAACCATTTTCCGGTATCCTTGAAAGGGCCCTCGTACACTTTGCTGTAGAATTTGCCCGTGAAAATTTTGCGCTCCAGTTCAGGAACTGGTTTGTCTACATGAATGTACAAATCCATGTTCCATTTGGAGGTCATGTCGGAAAGGCAAAGTCCTTCCGACCAGTCGGCACCGGCTTTCGAGATGACATGATCCAGCTTTTTCATCACACTTCCAAAGTTCATTGGCATGTAGAAGAGCGTAAAAACGGAGCCTTTGACAAATAGTTTGTCGTTCCATTCAAAAATCACATTGTCCCAGGGGATGGGATCGAATTTTGGACAACAGATTGGATCGGTTGTAGTTTCCATGGTTTACAAATTAAAAGTGACTAAAGTACTTTCGCTACATTGATAATTTTTTCGGAGTCCCCAACTTTAGTCACTTTAGTCACTTTCTTTAGAAACCTAAAAATACGAAATTTTCTCTTCCGTTATACTGGTCAACAAATTGTTGGCCAGCCTGCTGGCGCCAATTCTGAAAAGGTGGGGAGTCAACCATTCCTCTCCCAGAACCTCCCTTACAATGGCCAAATAAAGAATGGCATCTGAACTTTCGACGATCCCGCCGGCTGCCTTAAATCCGATCTGCTTCCCAGTCCTCAGGTAGAATTCCCTGATGGCACTGCACATGACCCAAGCGGCTTCGGGAGTGGCTGCCGGCTCCATCTTGCCTGTCGAGGTCTTGATAAAATCGGCACCAGCCTGCATCGACAGCATCGATGCTGTCCAAATTCGTTCCGCTGTTTTCAGTGCACCGGTCTCCAAAATGACTTTCAAGTGAGCCTTTCCACAGAACCTTTTAGTTTTTGTGATCTCCTTCGCTACTTCGGCAAAATTTCCCTCCAGAAAAGTGCCGATGGAGATCACGATGTCAATTTCGTTGGCACCTGCGGCAACTGCCATGGCGGTCTCCAGCTCTTTTACCTCAACAAAGGTCATGGACGATGGAAAACCTGCGGCCACAGCTGCAATGGCAACTTTCGGATCTTTCAGATTCTGCCTGACAACCTTTACCAGCGTGGGATAAACACAAATGGCAGCCACATTGGGAAGTTCTACAAAGTGCTTTGGAAATAAAGAGACTTTTTCAGCCATCGTTCGCCCCTTTTCCTGTGTATCTTCGGCACCCAAAGTGGTTAAATCTATACAGGAAAAGGCCAGCTTCAGCGCTTCTTTTGACAGCGTTTTTCCCAATTTGGCACGAATGGCATCTAATCCGTTTTTGACCTCGTCTGTCTGGAAGATTCGGTTTTGGATCTCTATTAAACTGCTCATATTTTATCTGTTATATAATACTTGTGTTCTACAATACTTTAACCGCTACCCGGTATGTCCTGATGCTCCCTTCCCTCTTTTCAGAACTCCCGATTCCTCGAGTCAATAACAATCGTAACAGGACCATTGTTCAGCAGTTCAACCTTCATGTCGGCGCCGAAGATTCCGGTTTTTATTACTTTCCCCAACTGACCTGATATTTTTTCGATAAAAAGATTGTACAGCGGCACAGAAATTTCAGGCGGAGCCGATCGGATGTAAGAGGGCCGGTTTCCTTTTTTGGTGGCTGCATGAAGTGTAAACTGGCTTACAAGTAAAATCTCGCCACCGGTCTCTTTCACCGAAAGATTCATCACACCCTTTTCATCAGCAAAAATACGAAGGTTGACAATCTTAGCGCTCATCCAATCGAGATCTTCGGAGGTATCCGCATTTTCAAAGCCGGCAAGAACCAACACTCCTCCACCAATGGAAGAGAACAGTTTTCCTTCAATTGTAACAGAAGCATTAACAACTCTTTGAATGACAACCCTCATAGAACATTCCGATTTATAACACGATCCTTAGTGTCTCTGCCAGTAGCCAATAACGAAGGGCTTTCCCAACAAACATATAGAGCATGGTGAGCTTGGGTGAGATGCGAAAGAAGCCCAATCCCAGTATCAGCACATCCCCAATGACAGGAACAAAGGAAAGAAGGGCCGAAAAGGGGCCATATTTTTCAAGTTTGGGCAAAATAGCATGAATTTTTTCCATCTTGACCTTCCCATATTTTTCGATCCAATCAATTTTACCAAGATATCCAAGGTAGAAAATCGAGATCCCCCCAAGCGTATTCCCGGCCGTGGCGACAACAATGCAGGAAAAACCGTTCACTCCGGCCAGCATGAGAACCGTCATCACCGCCTCAGAGTTGAAAGGAAGAATAGATCCCGATAGGAAACCTGCCAGAAAAAGGCCCCAAAGGCCGTATTGCAAGAGAAAATCTACCATGAAAAGAAGTACTTAAAATACTTCGGGTGCTTAGGAACTGTTTAAAATTTATTTCTAAATCCCCTGAGGGATTGTATGTGGGTAGAATAAAATATTAATCGAGAATTTCGTCCCTGAGGGGACGAGATATCCAACGCAGCATTTAGATTTCTAACCACATTTCATGCCTACGACACATTCTTTTTATCTGAAATTATCGCAAAATTAGGGACAATGATAAAATAAAACAGTCTCTTAGAGTACTTAAAGTGAATTGTACTCCCAATTGTGAACTCAGCAATCAGACAATTTTATACCATCCTGACTCAAATCTTGCCTCTACTCCTAACTCGAAGCAATCGAAGTACTTTTCTTAAGACAAAGCCGCAACTGCCGACCCGATCAGGTTGGCATTGTGGATCTCCTTGACCTTCACTTTAACATCTTTGTGTCCGAGCTCCTCCAAAATGACCTTCAGGCATTTGGATACCTCTTTGTTGTAGGCTTTGCAACTCTTCACCTTGCTCCAGAAAAGACTGCCTTCCGCCGTCAGGCAAACTTTTTTGATGGCCGGGTTGTGCGAAACCATCACGGCTACCAGCCCGCCGAGAGAGGCTGCAACCAGCCTGGCCGAACGCTTGTAAATCCGGCGCGCTGCACGGACGTGTTTCTTTTTCTGTTTTTCTGGTTTGTTGATCAGATCCGTCAGGGCTTTGGAATCAAATTTCTCATCGAAACCATCTTCGGGGAAGAGTGCGGTGAAAACTTTGCCGAGGTACATTCCGGATACGGCTTTTTCGAACCGTTGTGCATTTTGCGTACCAGAAGCCGCATCTACCTCATCGTCAATGGCAGTAAGGTGGAGTGGGCGGTAATTCCCCGACTCGAGGTTGATGGGAGTCAATCCCTGCCAGTTGAGTGTCTTGTCGAGTTTTCCAATCTGATCAGAATGGATGAAGGTGGCCATGTTGGTTCCGGTACCGACAATCAATCCGATGTAAGCGTCGAAAGAGCTGTCCGACAACCCGGCGAAGAGGCTGGCGACTGTATCGTTAATTACTTTGACAGCCGTAAACTCCACTTCACCCTGTCCATTCAGAAAATCTTTCAGCGGCTTGCCTATCGGCTGATCGATCATCTCCGGAATGTCGACTCCCTTCGTCCAGCGAAGCAGCTTGGCATCCCCATCGGGAAGACATTCTGCGGGATAAGAGAAGCAATATCCGATGGGCGATTTCTCGGGCATCTTCAGATCTTTGAGGAAGGAGGCCTGCTCAGCAAAAAGATTCTCGGCAGTAAAACCCTTTGTTTTCATGATACTCAGGTCTTTGCTCCATCCATCGGGTGGATATATTTCGGTCAGGCCGTCTTTAAAACTCACAACCGAAGCCCTGTAATTGGTTCCACCAAGGTCAAGTACAGTAGCCTGACCTTCCACACCCAGTGTTTTGGGTTTGATGTAAGTTGGGATGCATTGAACCTCAGTCTGGTCGTTGTTCAAACCGTTCTCCACTTTTTGCTGTAGATCCAGCGCAATCTCCTTCAGCTGAGCCGTCGACAATTTAAAAATATTTTCTTTCATGGTATAAAATTTTGTTTGGTAATAACTTGCATCACTTGGTCTGCTCTTTAGGAAGGAGACGATCCGTTGCTTCTTCCTGAAAATTCTGATTTGTACCAAAAGTAGAATTTTATTTTTTCTAAAAGGGTCGGTTCATCTTTTTTAACTGGACCAAAAGAGAAAAAAATGAAGAACCCATTGATTTTGCCTATTTTTGTCTAAAATTAAGAGCATCATCATGGAACAATTTTCAACCCGACAGAACAAAATCGGCCGGCTTATCCAAAAAGAGCTGAGCGAGTTTTTGCGGCGCGAGGCGCTCACGCTGGCCAAAGGGAAAATGGTCTCGGTAACAGCCGTCAGGGTAACCAGAGATATGTCGCTGGCCAGATGTTACCTCAGCATCTTCCCATCTGAAGGATCCGCAGAGGTGCTGAACGAAATCAAATTGCACAAAGGCCACCTTCGCGGAGAGCTTGGGCAGGCCGTTCGTTTTCAGCTGCGGCACGTACCAGAACTCGAATTTTTTATCGACGACAGCCTCGACTACATCGAAAAGATTGACAACCTGCTTAAGTAAGTCTCAAATTCCGTTCACCCATGCATTACGACCCCATCAAACGACAGCTGGGCAACCTCTTCAACCGCTCTCCCTTTTTGCGAAAATTGTTTTACCAACTGCTTGACCTTTTGTTGCTCAGGGCGTGGCATGTAAAAAAAGCACTGAAGCATTACAAGCGAACCACTCCTGCTGGGAAGTTAAATTTCCTGGATGCCGGCTCCGGCTTTGGCCAGTATTGTTACCGGATGTGCCGCATGTTTCCTTCGGCCACGATTCTCGGAGCAGATGTCAAACAGGAACAGATCGACGATTGCAACAATTTCTTTCAGCAAACAGGAGATGACGGGCAGGTAACCTTCGCGGTAGCCGACCTGACCCAATACAAATCAGCAGAATCTTACAACCTCATCCTATCGGTAGATGTGATGGAGCACATCCTGGAGGATGAACTTGTCTTCCGCAATTTCAGCCAGTCATTGGTGCCTGGAGGACTGCTCCTGATCTCGACCCCATCCGACCAGGGCGGTTCCGACACCGATCACCACGACGAGGAGGGTGTTCATGGCTTCATCGAAGAGCATGTAAGGGACGGCTACAACAAAGAGGATATCACTGCCAAATTGACCAAAGCCGGATTTTCAACCGTGGAGGTTTCCTATACTTATGGAAAGTATGGATCAGTAGCCTGGAAGTTGTCGATGAAATACCCGATCCAAATGTTGGGTGTCTCGAAGTTATTCTACCTGATACTCCCCTTCTATTATCTGGTGATCTTTCCGGTTTGTGCCGTGTTGAACGGCATCGATGTGAACAAATACAATCCTTCTGGAACCGGATTGCTCGTCAAAGCTTACAAATAAATATCCGGATACAAATTTTGTTTGGTTAAAACAATAATTTTAGCACCTGCCAACCATGTTTAACCGCGAAAGAAAATTAAAAGAGAGGTTGTCTGAATCTTTTGGAAAGATCAAAGAAGATTCCTTCGCTTTTGAATTGATTGAAAGGTATTTTAGAAAGAAAGACCAAACTGGAACCTTCCAGGTTTTGTCGGACAAGACTTGCAACGATCTCGACTTCAATGAATTGTTCATGTATGTCGATAGAACCACCTCAAAAGTTGGTCAGCAATATTTGTACAACAGACTTCGAACCATTCCACCAGGCAATGATAAATTAGTAAGTCAGGAGAGAATTATTGAAAAAATGGGTGCTGATTCCGATGAAAGGTTGAAGCTGCAAATTCAGTTGGATCAATTGTCCAGAGACGATGCTTACTACATCACCTCGTTATTTCAGGATGAGCACCTCAAGGAACCAAAGTGGTTTTTTGTAGTTCGCCTTCTCGCATTCACAAGCCTTCTTTCCCTTATAATGCTGCCATTCAATCCCCGGCTGATATTTGTCCTGGCGGGTGTTTTCATTGTGAATTCCGGAATTCACTATTGGAATAAAAACAATCTATCCCGATATCTCGGTTCCATCCCGCAATTGCTAAGAATGAACGGAGTGGCCAAAGAGTTTCTGAAAAATGGACTATTCGATGAAATAGACCAGGAGTTGCCCGAATCGGTAGCAGTCCTGGATCAAATCAGAAACCGGATGTCATTTTTTAAGCTTTCTGCCCAGCTCGAAAGCGATATAGAAATTATTTTCTGGGCCATCATGGAGTTTTTTAAGATCCTGTTTCTACTGGAACCCCTATTGCTTTTTGAGGTCTTGAAAAAACTGGATACAAAGAGGGACGAGATTGAAAAGGTATTTTCTTTCGTTGGACAGATAGATTCCCTGATATCCATTGCCTCCTTGCGACAAAGTCAGGGTTCATTCTGTCTGCCCGATATAAGCAGTGACAACAAAACCTTGGATGCAATAGATATTTATCATCCATTAATTCTGAATTGCGTCACAAATACAATCCGGGTAAAAGATCGATCCGTTCTATTAACTGGATCGAATATGTCCGGTAAGACCTCCTTCATCCGGACAATTGGAATAAATGCCCTTACCGGATTAACCATCCATACCTGTTTTGCCCGGAAATTCTCAATGCCGGTAATGAGGATCTATTCAGCAATCAGGATCAGTGATGACCTCATGAACGATAAAAGCTACTATTTTGAGGAAGTTTTGACCATCAAGGAGATGATCGACAACAGCCGGAATGAAAAACCAGGATTGTTCCTGCTTGACGAAATTTTCAAAGGTACCAACACTGTTGAAAGGATTTCTGCGGGCAAGGCAGTGCTATCGTATTTGTCGAAGGCCGAAAATATTGTCTTCGTCTCAACACACGACATAGAATTGGCTGATTTATTGAAAGACGAATATGTTCTCTTTCATTTTAGCGAAAAGGTGGATCAAAAAACTGTGGATTTTGATTACAAATTAAAGGAGGGAAAACTAAAAAACAGAAATGCCATCAGGATATTGCAAATAAATGATTATCCTGACGAAATTATTAAAGAGGCCATTGACTTATCCGGAGAATTGGATAATATTACCCGCTCCAAAAACTCTGCAAACCATTGAACTTCTCCTTCTACATCGCCCGCCGATATCTCTTCTCCCGCAAGAAGACCAACCTCATCAACCTGATCTCGGCAATCTCGGTGGTCGGATTGGTGGTCGGTACCATGGGGCTGATCATCGGGTTGTCGGGGTTCAATGGATTCGATTCACTGATCAAATCGCTCTTTTCCTCCTTCGATCCGGAACTGCGAATCACCATCAGCGCAGGGAAGAGTTTCTCGACCAAAAGTGCTGCCTTTGGTGAACTTCGCCGGATGCCCGATGTAGCCTACTATGCCGAAGTCATCGAGGAGAACGCCTTGCTTCGCTACAACGACAGACAGGTTTTTGCTACCATCAAAGGGGTAAGCGATGACTATCAGAAATTCACAGGCATTGACACCATGATCATCAACGGCGAATTCAAGTTAAAAGATGCCACAAACGCTTTTGCCGTTTTGGGTGAAGGAATTGCTTACAACCTCGGTGTGGGTGTCCGTCAGATGGAGCCGATCAGCATTTTTGTGCCAAAGAAAGGGAGAGAGTCGTCTGTTTTACCCACCGGGAATTTCAACCAGAAGCTGATATATCCCTCCGGAATCTTCTCCATCCAGCAAGAACTTGACACAAAATATGTAATCGTACCGATCAACTTTGCCCGCGAAATCTTCGAGATGCCCGAAGTAGTGAGTGCCATCGAGCTCAAACTGAAGGAAGGGAGTTCAGAGAAAAAAATCAAGGCTGCCATCATCGCCCTGCTGGGACCCGGATTTGAAATCAAAAACCGCTACCAGCAACACGATTACCTCTACAAGACCATGCTGAGCGAAAAGTATGCCACCTACCTGATCCTCATTCTCATCCTCGTGATTGCCTCCTTCAACATCGTAGGGTCGCTCACCATGCTGATCCTCGACAAGAAAGAGGACATTTCCATTCTGCAAAGCATGGGTGCCGACAAGCGCACGATACGCAACATCTTCCTCTTCGAGGGGTGGCTCATCTCATTTACAGGGGCGATCCTTGGTACCCTGATCGGCCTTGCGATCTGTCAAGCCCAGATCACCTATGGTTTGGTCAAACTCTCCGGCAAAGCCTCCTCCTTCATAGTGGATGCATATCCCATGAAGATCATCTCCTCCGATGTGTTGCTGGTACTGGTTTCGGTCTCGTTGATTGGTTTTCTTGCTGCCTGGTACCCGGTTAGGTTTATCTCGGAGAAGTTGTTTGCGGAAGAGAAATATTGAACTAATTTTCCTCATCTCACCGGGTGACTCAGAGTCACCCGGTGAGATGAGGAAACCTGTCGGCTGTAAACGGATATTTTCATACTTTACACAGGTCTTGTTACCGCTGTTAAACCTTGTGAACAAGCGACTTTGCACCAACTGACGCGTCAACTGACGGGGTGACTCAGAGTCACCCCGTCAGTTGACGTCAATTAATTACAATTCCATGAAGACAACCTTCAAACTGATCCCAGCTGTACTATTTATTCTCTCCGCATTTTTGGGCAACTGTCAAGACAACGGCTACATGGGCAGAGCATCGGAGACGCTTGAAAAGATCAAGCATTTTTACGGCACGAGGCAGAGCGGTCTGTTCAACGAAAATTATCCGAACGACGCCAGGGCAGAGGTGACTTACCTGGCCGGTCAGGATACTGCCGTGCACAGGAAGGTTGCCTATCTCTGGCCAACCTCAGGTGTTTTTTCGGGTGTGAATGCACTGTTAAAGGCTTCGGGCGATCCAAAATACGCAACTTACCTCAACGACACCATCTTTCCGGGTATTTGCAAGTATTTCGACCAGATCCGTACACCATGCTGCTACCAGTCCTACCTCACCTCAGCGGGACCTTCCGACCGCTATTACGACGACAATGTCTGGCTTGCCATCGATTTCCTGGAGTCCTATCACCTCACCGGGAAGAAGGATTATCTTGACAAATGCATTGAAAACTGGCAGTTCATTCTCAGTGGTTGGACGGAAGAGCAAGGTGGAGGAATCTTCTGGTGCGAACAGAAGAAGGGCTCCAAAAACACCTGTTCAAATGCACCCGCAGCGGTGCTGGCTTTACAGCTTTTCGAGACGACAAGAGACAAGCGCTACTGCGCATGGGGTGAAAAGATCTACCACTGGACCAAGACAACTTTACAGGATTCAACGGATTGTCTTTATTTCGACAACATCTCCTTAAGCGGCAAGATCGGCAAGGCAAAGTACACTTACAACAGCGGTCAGATGCTGCAAGCTGCCGCTCTGCTGTACAAGATCACCGGGAAGGAGGTCTATCTATCGGATGCCCGGAAGATTGCAAAATCGGCCATTCAATATTTTAGCGACGATTTTATTACCCCCGAAGGGAAGCACACAAGGCTGTTTAAAAAGAGAGGCAACTGGTTCAACGCCATCCTGGCAAGAGGCTACAAGGAGTTGTATTCCTGCGACAAGGACGATGCCTATTTGAACATTTTCAGGGACAATCTGGATTATGTCTGGGACCATGCCAGAGATGAGAAGGGGCTCTTCCTCAAAAACTGGAGTGGTGAGGAGAAAACAGTATCCCGCAGATGGTTGCTCGACCAGGCGGCCATGGTGGAATTGTATGCATCCCTGGCGAAATGGTTTTAAAACTTTTCCAGATCTGATTCTTTTCAGCTTCTGTATGGTTCAAATCTTAAGGATCTGGAAAAGTTCTTCGAATAGACGACAAAGCAAATACCATATGCAATTCAACAATGACCATATACAGTAAAGCAATAACCATATGCAACAAAGCAATGAACATTTCTGCTACTGCAAAAACGATCGATGGTACAACAAAAGCGATCTTCGCAACAACATAGCGCATTTATACAAGAAAAGCGCACATTTGCGCACCAACAGAGCACATCTTCACAAGAACTGAGAACATTTTCACTGCAACATTGCACTTTTCACACGTTGCAAAGGATAGTTGTATTGCCACGAAGAAGGTCGGACACTCCGTATGATGTGATTTCAGGACCGCATCTAAGAGCTCAGTATGGAAATGGTGGAGACCGTGTGGATCACTTTGGAAGTCCCGTTTACAAAGACCTTCCCACTGGCAATTTTCCCAGATCTCGTGACGTTGGTGGTAAAACATTTCACAGAGGAATTTCAGCCGCCAGAAAAATGCACCCGCTGAGAGTCTCTTTTCTAACTGAAAAGATGTATTTTAGAAGTTTCCCGGGAACTTACAACAGGTACGCTCCGCTTGTAGAGGGCGTACGCAGCACCTGCCCGCAAGCGTGCTTTCGGTACTTTGTTGAAAGTAAAGCAGGTATTTGAAATGCAGCACCTTGCAGGAAGTTCGGCAGTGAAAATCCCGGCCTGTGTGTCGCTGCAGACCGTTAGTGGTTATTTTGCTTAGAAACTACCAATGCAAAAAAAAACATTGCTTTTACTTGGTTTTGTTGCAGTAAAATTTTTACTGCAATACATTTTAATTGGCTCAGACTATCAGCTTCATAGAGATGAATATTTGTACCTTGACCAGGCTCATCATTTAGATTGGGGATTTTTAACTGTCCCTCCTTTGACATCCTGGATTTCTAAAGTAATTTTTTTTCTTGGGAACACTGTTTTTTGGATTAAATTTTTCCCTTCCTTGTTTGGAGCATTAACAATCTTAATCGTTTGGAAAGGTATTGAAGAATTAAATGGAAATTTATTTGCTTTAATTCTGGGTTCTACATGCATCCTATTTTCTGTTTTGCTACGATTAAATACTTTGTACCAACCCAACTCATTTGATGTTTTGAGCTGGACAGCTTTTTATTTCATAACGATCAAGATAATTAAAACAGAAAAACCAAAATGGTTTTATATTGGCGCAGTGGTATTTGCCCTTGGATTTTTAAACAAATACAACATAGTTTTTCTACTTCTTGGATTCCTACCTGCAAGCTTGTTAACTGTTCAACGTAACATCCTTGCTAAAAAGCACACCTATCTTGCTCTGTTTTTAGGCTTGGTATTGATTTCACCCAACCTTTTGTGGCAATACAACAATAATTTTCCTGTGATCCACCACCTCAAAGAATTATCAGAGACTCAACTGGTGCATGTTGACAGATTCAATTTTTTAAAGAACCAATTGCTTTTTTTCACAGGCTCATTGTTTGTGATGGTTGGGGCTTTGTTTGGGTTGTTGTTTTACAAGCCATTTTCACAATACAAATCATTCTGCTTTGCATTTTTTTTAACGATCACTGTGTTTATTTATTTCAGAGCGAAAGATTATTATACCATCGGGATTTACCCGATTTACATCTCTTTTGGTTCTGTTTTTCTTGCCGATTTGTTAAAACTTGGTTGGAGAAAATATTTGCAACCAGTTGCTGTTGCCGTACCGGTATTCTTGTTCATACCCTTTTATTCAGTAGGTTTTCCCAACCAAAACCCTGCCCATATTGTTCAACATTCAAAGACCTACCAGGAATTGGGATTGTTGCGTTGGGAAGATGGTAAAGACCACACCTTGCCGCAAGACTTTGCAGACATGCTTGGTTGGAAAGAATTGGCATTAAAAGTTGATAGCATCTATAAAAAATTACCCAATAAGCGTAACACCCTGATTCTTTGTGACAACTATGGAGAAGCAGGAGCAATCAATTATTATACAAAACAAAATATACATTCCGTTTCTTTCAATGCCGACTACATCAATTGGTTTGATTTGTCAAAGGATTATGTCAATGTAATAAGAGTAAAAGAAAGGAATGGAAGAAATACTGAATTGCAAAAGACTTCACCCTATTTTCAAACCTCTATGATTGAAGATTCTGTAACAAATCATTATGCAAGAGAATTTGGAACTACCATATTTGCTTTCGTCGGAGCTAAAATTGACCTCAGAGATAGAATAAGAACCGAAATAAATAAGAATAAAAACAACCGCTAACCGGGCTGGACAAACTGACGGAGAGCGCACTTTGCGCACGTTGCAAAGAATAGTTGTATTGCCACAAAGGAGTAGTAAAACTAACCCTCCACAGATTACACGAATTACACAGATTAAAAGTAAAATGCAGGGCCGGGTGGTGCGATTTTTAATCGCGCATGAAGCTGCCGCGAAAATGTTAAACAGCAATTCGGAATTCGCTGCACCCGCAGTTCATTCAGATTGAATCAACAATTATGCTGGTTCACTAAGAAAAGCAGCGTTCCGAACAACGCAGACCTACCAGAGGTCCAAGGTTTGTAGCAGCCGGTCATCCTGCTTTTCTGCGACCCCGCCGGGGTCGAACATACCTGATCCCTCCTCATGCTACAAACCTTCAACCCCTGCCGGGGTTGCATATTCGCGCATCATCAATAACCACGGGTTTCACCTGCGGTTATTGACATTCAAGCCCTTCGTGCTTGTCTATGCAATTCTGAAATTTTTGTGCTCAACCTTTCTGGCAGCCACTCAGGGCTACCCCTACATGCCTTCTTTCCCAGATCCTTTCAATCGGGAATATCAGACGTTGATACAACGTCTCAACTCTTCGTTCTTCACTCTTAGTTCTTCACTCTTCATTCTTCACTCTTCATTCTTCACTCTTAGTTCTTCACTCTTAGTTCTTCACTCTTAGTTCTTCACTCTCAACTCTCAACTCTTAATACCTCACCTTCATCACTCCATCCTTCACGGCTGCAATGTTTACCGTCAAACGATGTTTCTGGTGGTCAAAATTGTAGTCGGCTGAATCCTTCAGTTCAACATCGCCATACCAAACTTTTGCCGGCTTGGTTTCCATCCGGATGCTATAAATGGAGGGTTTCCTGGCGTCGGTAACAGTCAAATCGAGCTGTTTGGGAAGATTCCGCATCGCCACGGTGGTGGAACCGCTTTTGTCGGGATGGTAGAGCGTGAAGGCGTGGTCTATTCCCGGATAGATGAGCCAGGTATCCTTGCCGGCATTGGCTTCGCTGCCCAGTCCGGTGTAGCTCCGGCAGATGTCCATCGGAACGATGGCGCCTTCGCGGATGAAGACCGGAGACTCCTCCAGCGGGAAGGATTTCTCAAAAGTCGTTCCGCCTTCAAAAAGCTCGCTGTCGTGGAAGAAATAGCGCCATTTGCCCTTGGGCAGTGTGACCGAGTTGGTCAGCTCGTCCTGGTAGATGGGGGCCACCAGGAAATCATCGCCGAAAAGGTAGTGGTACTTTCCATCTACGGGTTTTTGCAACACCCTGCCTCCTTCGTGACCCGTCACCACGTAGCTGTACATGTAAGGAACCAGTTCGGTATGCAGCCAGGAGAATCTTCTGATCACCTCCAGTTCCTGCGGAGTGCGCTTCCACAACGCACGATTGCCGTGGCCCCCGTTGAGGAAGAGTCCGCAAAAGGCCGAAAACTGTGCCCATCTGATGTACAAGCGGGAAGGAATGTAGCTGCCCGAATAGCCTGCCACATCCGATCCAATCACATTGTAACGCAGTTTCGCGGCAGCTAAAATGGTCTGGATGGCCATTTCAAACCCACCGATCCCGGTTACGATGAGGTCGTTTTTCTTGTGCCCTGCATCGGCTAACTTTTCCTTGGTGGTCCAGATGTGTTTCTGGTCGCCAACCCAGGTAACGGGTGCCGCATCCAGCGGTGCAAATCCTTCGGGATGGAAGTTCTGGTCCATGGAGCGTCCCAGCGTAATGAATTCGGGATTTTTGGTCAGTCCGTAGTGGTATTCGTCTCGGTAGAAATGGTCCATGTAGGTGCGAAGGCTCATCAGTCCGGAGAAGGTGCTTCTGTACAGGAAAGGAATGGGTCCGGCCAGGTAGTAGGAGAGGGTAGCCGTATCATCCAGCTTCCAGCCGTCGATGCCATAATCGAAAACAGTTTGCTGCATACCATGCCACCACTTCATAGCTTCAGGATTTGTGTAATCGATGAAGCCACCTTTGCCTTTCCACCATCCGTTCTGCTGGCCGTTGCCGGTGAGGTAACCTTTTGATTTTGCCTCATTGTACCAATCTTCCGAGTTGGGAATCGGGGTGCCATGGTTCTTGCTGTTCACCATGGTGGTCATCCACATCACGATGCGGTAACCCTCCGATTTCCTTTTGGCAAACCACTCTTTGGGATGCGGATATCGTAGGGTGTCAATCCGAAAATCATTGAAGCGCATGGCCCAGGGGCTGTCAATATTGATGGTTCTGACCGGAATATCATATTTTTTATAGCCATCCAGCAGGGTGTCGACCATGGCGACATTGTTGGAGTCGTTGTCCCATACCCAGCACTCCAGGGCCCAGGCGGGTGTCAGTGGAGGATTGGTATGTCGTTGGGCATTGAAAAACAATCCCCAAAACGGATAAGCGGCATAAAAGTAGAAGACAAAAAGTAATGCAGCAATAGTGATGGTGAGCGCTTTGACAATTTTTCTCATGATTTATTTTTTTGACGGCCCGCCAGATACGCATCGATACGATCCTTCACATTTTGCCGGATATTCATCCAGAAAAGATTGTAATCCCAACGGTGGAAGTTGGTCATTTTCTTCTTTGGGTCATCAAGTGCCATCTGCGTATCAATCCAGAGAATTTTAGTAGTAGGCTCGATTCCGGCGCTTACTGTATTCGGCACAATCGTTTTAAAATTGTTCATGATCCCCAGATGCTTTTCTGGGGAAGCCCACTCCCCGGTGGTGGTCCAGGTCAGCGGATTGACACAAACCGAATTCCCGTTTTCCAAAGCGGTACCTTTCGGAATCTCCCCTTTGGAGTAGGTGCGCCATCCGACAAAACAGCCGGTCTGGTTAGCTCGTTCACCTACCGGGATATTTATAAAGGCATCTTTCTTAATCTGATAGCCAACAATATAGGCACAGACCAACTGTTTTTGCAAGGGCTTTCCGTCAAATAACTCCTGCAGCAACCGGATTGCATGCAGCGTACCCTGACTATGGGACGCGATGATGATCGGACGTTTTTTGTTGTCATGTTTAAGGTAATATTGGAATGCCTTTTTCACATCCTGGTAAGCCAGGTCAAAGGCTGCCTTGGCTTTCGGTGTGTTGAAAACATAGAAGGCTTCCATGTTACCCTGCCGGTAGCGAGGCGCGAAAACCCTGCAACTGCCATTGAAAACAGTAGTCTGCAGCCTGATCGACAGGTTGTCGGTATTGTTGTTGACGGCGGTATCCCGCAAATCGGCATTCCAGGGAGAGCCCTTTTTCTCTCCGAAATAGGAAGTAGGGTGGATGAAAAACACGTCCGCCCGGG
>CAZGSQ010000015.1:0-50834 GCA_964528535.1 uncultured Tangfeifania sp.
AGATAGCTTCAGGTGACTGGAGTTCAGACGTGTGCTCTTCCGATCTATGCTCCGCTCGTAAACGTTTGTAAGAAACCGGGAGAATGGCAGGTTTACGACGTTATTTACACAGCTCCCCGCTTCAAGGAGGACGGTACCGTTTTCTCTCCGGCCCGGGTAACTGTGATGCAAAATGGAGTGTTGGTTCAAAACAACATTTCCCTTTTCGGTCATACCGAATACATTGGTATTCCAAAATATGTGGCACATGGTCCAGGCGCCCTTGAATTGCAAGACCATGGAAACCCTGTCAGCTACCGGAACATCTGGGTACGAAAACTTTAAAAACAAGTGACTAAAGTGGCTAAAGTTTGGACGACCAGCTTTAGGCATTTTAGTTACTTTAGCCACTTTAGCTCACTTTAGGCACTTTAGTCTCTTCCCCGCATGGAAAAAATCCTCATCCTTGATTTCGGATCCCAGTACACCCAATTAATTGGCCGAAGGGTTCGCGAGTTGAATGTATTTTGTGAAATACACCCGTTTAACCACTACCCTGTTATCGATGAGTCGGTGAAAGGTATCATCTTGTCAGGGAGTCCGTACTCGGTCAGAGACGAAAAGGGGCCCAGAATAGATCTCTCGAAAATCAGGGGAAAATTCCCATTGCTTGGCGTCTGTTATGGTGCGCAGTATCTGGCCCACTTTTTTGGCGGAGAGGTTGCTGCCTCCGATTCCAGAGAGTATGGCAGGGCCAACTTAAAATCAATAGACAGGAACAATCTGCTCTTCGGCGGAATAGTTGACAATTCACAGGTCTGGATGTCACATGGTGATTCTATTGTAAGTATTCCAGACAATTATCAGGTTCTTGCCTCTACCGAGGATGTTGAATATGCTGCTTTCAAGGTTGCCAATGAACCAACTTATGCCATTCAGTTTCATCCTGAAGTCTACCACACCACGGAAGGTACTAAACTTCTTCAAAATTTTCTTGTAGCAATCTGCGGGTGCAGCCAGAACTGGACCCCCGACTCATTTATAGATGCAACCATCGACCAGTTACGCCAGAAATTAGGTGGAGACAAAGTGGTTTTGGGCCTCTCAGGCGGAGTAGATTCCAGTGTCGCCGCCATTTTGCTTCACAAGGCCATAGGTATTAACCTCACCTGCATCTTTGTTGACAACGGCCTGTTGCGAAAAAATGAATTTTCAGATGTGCTCGAATCGTACAAGGGAATGGGGTTAAACGTGTTAGGCATCGATGCCAAAGATAAATTCTGGAAGGAGCTTGAGGGTATTTCTGATCCTGAGAAGAAAAGGAAGACCATTGGCAGAAATTTCATCGAAGTATTCGACATAGAAGCGCACAAAATACAGGATGTAAAATGGTTGGCTCAGGGGACCATCTATCCTGATGTGATCGAGTCGGTTTCAGTAAACGGACCATCGGCTACCATCAAGTCGCACCACAATGTAGGTGGATTGCCAGAAAAGATGAAATTAAAAGTAGTTGAACCGCTCAACCTGCTTTTTAAGGATGAAGTGCGAAGAGTTGGAAAAGCCTTGGGAATCAAAGCCGAACTACTCGGCAGACATCCTTTTCCCGGGCCGGGCCTCGGCATTAGAATACTATCGGATGTGACACCTGAGAAGGTAAGGGTTCTGCAGGAAGCCGATGCCATCTTTACGCAGGCTCTCAGAGACTGGGATTTGTACGACAAAGTATGGCAAGCCGGCGTGATGCTGCTTCCTGTGCAGTCTGTGGGAGTGATGGGTGACGAAAGAACGTATGAAAATGTTGTGGCACTGCGTGCCGTAGCCTCTACAGATGGGATGACCGCCGATTGGGTCCACCTGCCCTATGAATTTCTGGCTAAAGTTTCGAACGATATCATCAACAAAGTGAAGGGAATCAACAGAGTGGTCTACGATATCAGTTCAAAGCCACCGGCTACCATCGAGTGGGAGTAACTTCGCTAACCAACAACAACGAAATTCCCGGCTGAGAGCACTTTTTCTCCACTCCACCTGTAGGCAGTAAGTTTTCCTGTCGAATCCACACAACTGTCAAGACAACAGATATTTTGCTGAACAATTTCTGCCCCTTCAGACAGGCAGTAGTGGCCAAAGAAGACGATGGGCAGATCACTGGCGTATGGCTCGTAATTTGGAGCCAGCTCCAGAGGGAAATGATAATCTGGGAGAACAAACTTATTTCCGAAATAGAGTTGCCTGAATGTTTTATCGGAAGGATCTGTCCACCAGTTGAGGGTAAACACCTTCCTGCTAAGACCTTTACTGCACTTGATGATCAAATCCCTTGGGCATTTGAATTCGAGTCCTTTCAATAATTTGTAGACGATCACTGCTACGTCGGGCCGCTTTTCGTGCATCGAGCGTAGAAAATTTTTTTTCAATCTCCCTTTGGGCAAATATTCTTTTAATTTATTGATTTCGGCATCATTCCAATATGCGTGAGCCACCCTTATCTCGCCAAGATCCAGAAAAAACGGAAGGGTACGCATCCATTTAAGATGCCCAATCCACTCCTCATTGAAATCTTTGAAAACTGTAAGTGTCTTTTGGATCTGATTCCGGTTGCCTGCAATGTGTCGCGACATAAAAGTACCGTTGTCGTCCTTGATATGGTATAGGATTGAACTGTATTCGTGGTTCCCAAGTATGGCCAGTGCACCCCCCGCCTCTACCATTCCACGAACCAGTTGAAGGGTCTCTCTGATTTCAGGACCACGATTGACAAAATCGCCCACGAAGATGACTTTCCGGCGGGGATGTCTCCACGAACCGTCCGAACGTTTGTACCCCAGTTCGGTGAGAAGCTGTCGCAACAACGAGGCATATCCGTGAATGTCACCGATGATATCGTATCCGTCCAGATGGTGCAGCGCAGTTGTCATTGTTGCCCGGCAATGTTAAATAGCTTATGTAAAAGTAGATTTATCGGCCGATTTTCCAAAAATTATTTTTAGTGAGAAAATATTAGCTTAAATTGATGAAATTTACACTTCATAACTTTCAAAAAACGACTCATTTGTATAAGTTTACATCCGTACTTTCCAAAACAGACAAAAAACTTATGAACATCAAGAAAGAAATTTTCGGTCAATGCCCGAAAGGAGAAAAAATTTTCCTTTTCACACTTGTAAACCCCAAAGGTATTTCCGTCAAGATTACAAATTACGGCGCCATCATTACATCGGTAGAGGTGCCCGATAAAACTGGTAAGAAGGAAAATGTAGTGCTCGGTTTTCAAACACTTGACGAATATTTGTCGGCTGATTACCTTGCCAATTATCCCTATTTCGGTGCCGTGTGCGGAAGATATTGCAATCGGATTGCAGGAGGGAAACTTAAGGTGGAAGATGTAGATTACCGGCTTTATATCAACAATGGGCCCAACCATCTTCATGGAGGTGAATCTGGTTTCGACAAGGTAATCTGGTCGCCCAAGACTATTGAAATGCCAGATTTCGTTGGACTGGAATTAAAGTACCGGAGCGTTCACCTCGAAGAGAATTACCCTGGGAATCTGGATATCAGCATCACCTACAAATTGACCCATAAGAACGAACTCGCTATCGAATACAAGGTTGTAACAGATCGAGCCACTGTGATTAACCTGACAAATCACTCCTATTTTAACCTTACAGGAGGCAAGGAGAACATTTTCAACCACCAATTGATGATCAAAAGTAAGAAACGGACCGTCAACGATGCAACATTGATACCTACCGGTGAAGTTGCTGATGTAACCGGGACTCCTTTCGATTTTTCTGCCACGAAAACAGTGGGTGCTGACATCGAAAGTTTGCCAGATGGATACGACCTCAACTATACGCTCGAAAATCCTGACCACAAAATGATTCTTGCAGGAAAATTGTCTGAACAACAGTCGGGCCGATCGGTTTCGGTCTTCACAAATGAACCGGGTATTCAGTTGTATACAGGTTATTACATCCCTTTGCTTGGAAACCGTTTTGGAAGATACAGCGGGTTGGCCCTGGAAACCCAACATTATCCCGACTCTCCCAACCATCCCGAATTCCCTTCTACCCTGCTAAAGCCGGGTGAGGTCTACAAATCCAAAACTACCTTGCTCTTCGAAACGAACCATAATTAACAAAAGCATGAAAACGCTGATCGAACTTTTTGAAACCAGTGTAGCTAAATTTCCAAACAATCCGCAACTGTGGGAAAAACTGACTGATAAGTATGTACCTTCGACCTACAAAGAGGTTCAACAATCGGTATATCAATTTGGTGCTGGACTCATGGCGCTTGGACTTAAGAAAGGAGAAAGAGCCGGATTGCTATCGGAAGGGAGAAATTACTGGCTGATCAGCGAACTCTCCATCTTGTACTGTGGAGCCATCAATGTGCCTCTTTCTGTAAAGTTAGAACCCTCTGAAGTCAAATTCAGGATTGAACACTCCGGAGCTAAGTTTCTTGTTATCAGCGCTGGACAAGCCTCCAAACTGGCAGAGATTATCGATCAGCTTCCTTCGCTCGAAATGGTGATCATCATGGAGGGTGTTGCAACACCCGGCACCAGAGAGATTGCATTTGGGGATGTTGTTGCAAAAGGGATTGCCTTTCTCGCCATTGAGGAGAACAAAAAGGCGTTTGAAAATGTATGGAAGAATGTAAATGCCGATGACGTTGCCAATATCTCGTACACTTCCGGTACAACAGCCGATCCGAAAGGAATCATGCTCACCCATTACAATTATACCCTCAATGTCATCCAGGCAAACGGAGTTCTGGACATCACGCCTGACTTTGTCACACTGGCCACATTACCTTGGGACCACTCCTTTGCACACACGGCTTGTCTCTATACTTTCATGCTGAAAGGTGCTTCGGTTGCCTCCATTCAGACCGGGAAGACACCACTCGAAACCCTGCGGAATGTTCCGTTAAACATCCAGGAGATCAAGCCCTACATCATGATGAGTGTTCCCGCCCTCTCTAAAAACTTCCGCAAAAACATCGAGAAAGGCATTCAGAGCAAAGGTGCCCTAACCGAAAAACTCTTCCGCCTGGCACTCAAAACAGGTTATTCCTACAATGGGAACGGATGGAACAAAGGCAAAGGATGGCGGGTATTTCTTCGACCAATGGTCGCCTTGTTCGACAAAATCATTTTTTCCAAGATTCGCGCCAATTTTGGAGGCAACCTGAAATTTTTTATTGGTGGAGGCGCCTTGTTGGATATCGAACTTCAAAGATTTTTTAGTGCAATTGGAATTCCAGTCTACCAGGGCTATGGCTTGACAGAGGCCTCTCCAATTATTTCGGCCAATTCACCATTGGCCGTAAAATTCGGTTCCTCCGGAAAGGTTGTTAAATATCTGGAATGCATAATAGTAGATAACGAAGGCATCGAGTTACCCATTGGTCAGAAAGGCGAAATTCTCGTCAAAGGTGGTAACGTGATGAAGGGCTACTGGAACAATCCAAAGTCTTCCGCCGAGACAATCATCGATGGATGGCTGCACACAGGCGACATGGGCTATCTGGCAAAAGACGGGTACCTTTACGTAATGGGGAGGTTCAAGAGTCTGCTCATCGGTAATGACGGGGAGAAGTACAGTCCGGAAGGTATTGAGGAGGCCATTGTCGATCAGTCGCCTATCATCGAGCAGGCCATGCTCTACAACAACCAGAACCCGTATACAGTTGGAATGTTTGTACCCAATGTTGGCGAAATTAGCAGTCAGCTCGAAAAACAAGGGATTCCTTTCAAAAGCGATGCAGGTTACGAAAAGGCCCTGGAGATGATCAAGCAAGAAATTGACCAATATAAGAAGGGTGGAAAGTTCGAGAATATGTTCCCCGAAAGGTGGTTGCCGGCTTCAATCCTTGTTTTGCCCGAAGCCTTCACGGAGCCGAACCACATGTTAAACAGCACAATGAAGATGGTACGGGGCAAAATTACTGAACATTACAGCAATGAGATCATTTTTCTGTATACACCCGAAGCCAAAAATATTGTAAATCAAGTCAATATTGCTGCTCTGAAGAAGTGGGTAAATGGATAGGCTGATTAAAAAGTACAAAAAAAACGAAAGTTCGCACTTTCGTTTTTTTTTGTACTTTTGAACCGGAATCAGGGGTGCCTTAAACATACAGGCTGAGATCAAACCCATCGAACCTGTCCGGGTAATGCCGGAAAGGGAAAGTGCAAATATTCATTCACAAGTATCTCCGTCTTAAAATTTATTCATTGCCCTTGGTTGTCATGACCATTAATTAATTCAAAAGCAATGAATCATAGCATTTTAACTCAGCCGATTGATCCATCAACCAGGATCCAAATACTTCCAAAAATTGTTTTTGCCATCCTGTTTGCACTTTTCACCGGACAGCTATCGGCGCAAATTATCCTAACGGGGAAGGTATTGAATCCGGCAGGTGAATCACTTCCAGGGGCAACGGTTCGTATCAAAAATTTAAACAAACTTCTTGCGACCGATGGCAAAGGTGAATTCAAGGCTGATGGGTTTCCTGAAAACCAGTGTCAGCTCGTCATCTCATTTGTCGGATACCGTCTCTTCGAGACTACCGTGAAACTGAATCAGGGAGTCAATCACTTCACCTTCAACCTTGAGTCGGCCGATATCCTGACAGAAGATGTCGTTGTATCCGCCACACGGGCCGGGAACAAGACCCCAATGGCCTATACCAATCTCGACATCAGCCATCTCTCAGACAAACAAACAGGTCAGGATCTGCCTTTCCTGCTGAGCATGACACCATCTTTGGTCGCAACTTCTGATGCCGGGACAGGAATCGGGTATACCAATTTCAGAATCCGCGGTAGCGATGCCAACCGCATCAACATGACCGTGAACGGCATACCCCTCAACGATGCAGAATCGCACTCCGTCTATTTTGTTGACATGCCGGATTTTGCCGCTTCAACAGAAAATATCCAGGTGCAAAGGGGAGTTGGCAGTTCGACCAACGGAGCAGGGGCCTTCGGAGGTACCGTCAACATGCAGTCAAGCAACTTGAGTCAGAAAAGCTATGCCGGTTGGAGTTCGGCTGCCGGCAGCTTCAGAACCCTTAAAAATACAGTTATGGTAGGCTCCGGACTGATCGGCGGGCAATTTATTGTAGAGGCCCGACTCTCCAAAATTAGCTCAGACGGATATGTTGACAGGGCCTTCAGCGACCTGCACTCCTTTTACCTAACGGGAGGATACTTTACAGAAAAATCCATGCTGAAGGCGATTCTTTTCTCCGGAAAAGAAAGAACCTATCAGGCCTGGAACGGAGTTCCCTCGTCCATGATTCAATCTGACCGAACTTACAATCCCTCCGGAATCATTTATGGTAAAGACGGTGCCATATCGTTTTATGACAACGAGACTGACAACTACCAACAGGATCATTACCAGTTACACTACACCCATCAGTTTAACAACCGCATGAGTGCCAACCTGTCCGCTCATTATACCTATGGAAGAGGCTATTATGAAGAATACAGACAAAACCAGGCACTTTCAGCCTACCTGATGCAACCAGTTACCATCGGAGATTCGGTGTTAGGAGCGTCAGATCTTGTACGCAGGAAATGGTTGGACAACGACTTCTACGGAGCTGTTGGTTCTTTTAGTTACAAGTCCAGAAAAACAGAAATCATCCTGGGCTCTGCATGGAATATCTATTCCGGAGACAACTATGGCAAAGTGGTGTGGGCGCAATACTATGGGAACAATGAAGCCAACCACGAATGGTACCGCTCCAAAGGCACCAAAGAGGATTTCAACCTTTTCGTCAAAATGAATTTTCAACTTACTCAACAGCTGTCTATTTACACAGATGTCCAATACAGGCATATCAACTACAAGATCAACGGATCTGATGACAACCTAAGAGACCTTACCCAGACCCATTTGTTTGATTTTCTGAATCCCAAGATGGGAGTTTATTATACTGCAAACGAAAAACATAGCATCTATTTTTCATACGGAAACGGGCACAGGGAACCCAACCGAAGCAATTACACAGATTCAGATCCCTCTCAACCAACTCCGAAACAGGAAGTGCTTCACGACTTCGAACTCGGTTACAAAGGTGGATTTGGGAAATACAACATCGCCGTCAACCTTTACGACATGAATTACAAGGATCAATTGATTTTGACGGGAAGGATCAATGACGTGGGATCTGCCATCATGACCAATGTCCCAAAAAGCTACAGGATGGGTATTGAATATTCCGGAACCTTGAACCTGCTAAAAAACTTCACATGGGAACACCATGCCACTTTGAGCAGAAACAGAATTTCAGGCTTTATTGAATATGTGGATGATTGGGACCATTGGGGAAATCAGGTCGCACATGCTCTGGGGAATACCGATATTGCCTTTTCACCCTCTCTGGTAGCAGGAAGCAACTTAGCCTGGCAAGCCACCGGTGCCCTGAACATCCACCTTCAGTCCAACTATGTCAGCCGTCAATACCTCGATAATTCATCCAACACAGATCGTTCGCTACACCCCTATTTCGTAAACAACCTGAAATTTGATTACCAGGTGCCACAGAAACTGGCAAAAAAATGGACATTTTATGCCACGTTGAACAACTTTTTAAATGAAAAATACGAATCGAATGGTTGGGTATATTCTTATTATTCAGGGGGCACCAGGCAAAAAGAGGATGGCTATTTCCCGCAAGCAGGACTAAGCTACCTCCTTGGCATTTCGATCGAATTTTAGAGGGTTCTCAGCTACTCAATCGAAAGAAATCCGTTTTCGGTAACGATGAACTCCCGTCCTTCCTTGATGCAATAACCCTTTTTCTCATTCTTGTTGAGGCAGTCGCTGGCATTCTGCAATTTCTCGATGCCCGAACTCTTCAAGGCCTTTGAAACAATTGGGGTTGAAAGTCTGGAGCCTTCGTTGCTCCTGGATAAAAAGACCGCAGTAGCTAAAAATTTGCGGACCTGATTCTTAGCCCCTTTCTTCTCCACAATAAACTGCGAAAGCGGTGAGTCCTGTGGCTCGGCCAACTGGCTACTTAAGTTCGCTTTTTTTTTAACCTGCTTCACTTTTGACGTGTGGCTGCCATCTTCTTTGGGCTTCCGACCTCGTTTCAAAGGTTCACCAACTACACCTGATTCCGGGTTCGTAGTCCCAGAAACGATTTTCGGAACTTTCAGCTTCTTCACTTTTTGAACCTTGGGTTCCCTGGCAATTTTCTCTTTGAAGATCTTAACTTTGACTGCTTTTGGCTCTTTTGATTTCTTAACTTTCGGGATACGTATGGCCTTGCCGGATGTTACCGGAGTGTCCAAGTTTGCTTCCAAACCATCAGCAGGCAATACATCGTCCAATAGCTCCTCTTCACTCACCTCAATCACCTCTTCCACAATATTTTCACCCTTTTTATGAACAGCCAGAAGCGATGGAATACGGCTAAGTACATTGTTCAACTGTTTCTCGACCCAAGCATTGTCACCTTTGCAGGAAAAATGCAAATTTTCGAATGTAAAATCAATTTTTGAGACTCCCATATTGTTGTCTTTAATATTCTAGTTTTTTTCTATCTCTTTCAATATTTTTTCAATTTCCTCCTCAGTATTGTGAAGTTTTTCCCTGCAATAAGTAACCAGCGTGGATAGCCTTTTTACCTTATCAGAAAGTTGATCAACATCAGGTTCATCATTTTCGATTTGTAGGAGAATCTCTTCAATCTCCTGGATGGCCTCCTTGTAGGATAACCCTTTTTTAATTGTCATGGATATCTTTTGGATTAATTTCTAATATTTTACTTGCAACTGTTCCTTCAAAAAAATGGGTATGAATGATCTCATTCTCATGTAACACAAAGCTATTTTTAACGACCTTTCCCCCAAGGGTAGTGATGGTATAGCCTTTCTTCAGGATAGTACCGGGATCTAACAGCACGCCCTTCTGACCCGCTATCTCAATCCTGTGTTTTTCATTCTCAATTTGATGATGGGTGAGTCTTCGAAATTTTTTGAGGTAATCATTCAACCTTTCCCTTTTCCATGCGATGCTCCTGGGAACAGAAAATTCCAGAATGTTTTGGGCCCTAAAGATCTTTTGTCGACGAATGAAGAGGTAATGATCTACCAAAAATCCCATCTTTTGCAAGCTCTTGCCAAGTTTGTGTTCCTGATCCCGAAGGATAAGCCTGATCTCTTGTTGAAATCTCCACGATCGCTGCATCAACTCATTTTTTTTGCTGCTCAGCTGATGTCGTACCAGTGAAGTTATATCAGATGTAAGATCTTCGAGGTTGTTCTTCTCTGCCTCAAGCAAAGATTCAACCATCCCGATTGCCTGCTGTTCCAGTTCATCGACCCGATCCTCAAAGGCAGCAACACCATCAAGGATAAATTCGGCGACAGCTGTTGGCGTTTTTAGCCTGGTATGGGCTACTAAATCTAAAATTGAATCATCTTTCTCGTGTCCGATCCCCGTAAGTACCGGCAAAGGGAATTGGGTCACATGGTAAGCCATATTGTAATTGTCGAAACAACTCAGATCCACCTGGGAACCTCCACCACGGATAATCACCACCAGATCAAAAAAATCTTCATAAGGGAAAATCTTATCCAAAGCACCGATGATGGAGTGCTCAGCCTGATTCCCCTGCATCACGGCAGGGAAAAGGACCGTGTAGAAATGAAATCCCTGTCCATTGTTGGTAAGTTGTTCAATAAAATCCTCATAACCAGCAGCCGTAGCTGAAGAGATGATGGCAATTCGCTGGGGAACGAGTGGAAGTTCCAACTCCTTGTTCATGGTGATTACCCCTTCCTCCGTTAATCGCTGAATGATCTCCCTGCGCTTTTTAGCCTGATCGCCAAGGGTATAAGTCGGATCGATGTTCCGAACGTTTAGCGAGTATCCGTAAAGTTCATGAAACTCGACTGAAACCTGCAAGAGGACCTTGATTCCATCAGTCAGTTTTTGTCCGGTGGTGGTCTCGAAAAAGGGCCGAAGCATCCTGAAAGTATAAGACCAAATGGTGGCACGCGCCTGGGCAACAATGCGATCCTCGGTTTCTCCCTTTTCAACAAGCGTCAGGTAACAGTGACCATTAGAATTTACGTTGATCTCCGAAATCTCTCCAATCACCCACATTGGGGCGCTGAAAGTTGCAGAGAGTGACTTTTTTATCTCTCCGTGAAGTACTGACAGCGTAAATCTCTCGTTCATTGGCAGAAAATCCTGATTGTATAGGCGTGATGAACAATATCCCAAAGTTACACAAAGGGAGTCATATCGCATTCAAAATAAAGAATTTTATCGATGAATCTTCTTTTTGGCTACTTTTGAATCCTTCAAACACCCAAAGTTACCATGTCTGTTCATCGTAAAAAATCTTTCCTGATCTCAACGAACCTGGTGCCATTTATTCTGGCAGCGATCACTTTTTTACTGGTCGAAAAGGGTTCAGAGCATCCGGATTGGATTGAGAATCAATATTCAAGAGCCCTTTATCCCATTGTCTCCACAGTTCTTTCGGGTGCAAGCAACCTTTTCAAGTTCTCGGTCTGGGATTTTTTCTGGTCAGCTACAATCCTTTTGATTCTATTTGCCATCGGATTGGTGATTTCAAAAAGAATGAAAATTCTAACCTTTCTGCTCCGCACATTTCAATTCGCAGCCCTACTCTATGCCTTTTTCTATTTTTCATGGGGATTTAATTATTTCAGGCAGCCCATCGAAAAACGGCTTAACTGGACCCGCCACATCGAGAAGAAGGACATGTTCCCGGCTATCTTAGACTCGCTCATCAGAAGTGCCAATGCGAGCAGGGTGGAGATCAAATATGCCGATTATAAGGCCATCGACAGTCTGGAAGAATGCTCTTACCGCAACCATGCCACCTATTTTGGGTACAGTTATCCAAACGGAAGCAGGCGACCCAAGACCATGCTTTATACCTGGTTCTTTGCCAAGTCGGGTGTGAGTGGCTATTTCGGACCTTTTTTCAACGAAGTACACCTGAATGGTGAGTTGCTTCCAACAGAATATCCTTTCGTGCTGGCACACGAAAAAGCGCACCAGTTCGGGGTCTCAAGTGAGGCCGAAGCCAATTTTATAGCCTGGTACATATGCAGCCACAGCCCCGATAACCGGTTGAAGTATTCTGCCAACATCCAGTTGCTTCAATACTTCTTTGCCGATCCTTACCATAACGAGGCGATCCGGGAGTTCCTCAAACGCTTCGACAAGAAGGCCATGGCCGACATCATGGCCCAACGCAACCACTGGAAAGAACTCAGGAACGAGACCCTCGACAAGGCCCAGACCTCCGCCAACAACGCCTACCTAAAGACAAACAAAATCCACGAAGGTGTCATGAATTACAACAGCGTGGTCAGGTTGGCCATCGAATGGTATTTGAATACATACCATCCTGCTGATTCGATTCCTGCAAAATAGCATACTGGCTACCTGATCAAATATCTGATTCAATTACCTGACATTACAACCAGTTGTTTCTCTTTATTCCGGAAATTCAACTACAATGCCTCAAGTCAAACAACTACAGATCAATGCTGACCTCAAGGAGTGATAACAAGGACAAACAGGCTGAAGTGCCGAGGGAGTTTGGCTTCATGCCATTGCCGGCCACCGGATTATAGGGCCCGGTCAAATTAATACCAACGAGGAAAGTAGTGGCCGCACTTTAAAGATTAAGCAAAACGGTAGACCGCAAACATGAATTTTTTCTAACCACGATTATAGGATAAGTACTTTAGTCACTTTAATTCACTTTCCCGTCAAGAATTTCCCCTTTGTCGTATTTGATGCGGGTTTTGACGCTGCCGTCTCGTTCAAAAAGGGTCCATTCTCCATCGGATAGATCATCCTTGTAAGAACCTTCCATGGTTTTTAGACCACTTTCGTCGTAAACAACAGCAGGACCGTTCTTTTTACCTTCCCGGTAGGTGATCTCACTTTTCTTAACACCACCAGTAAAATATTCGATAGAAATTCCCTCCTTCCTTCCAAGATGATAATTCTCTGTCTGAACAATCTTCTCTCCACTGTAGAAATTCCAGACACTGTCGCGAAGAGTTCCTTCAAAGACCCCTCTCGCGTAAAGAACGCCGGTTTCATCGAACAAGGAAGCTGAAACCCGCTCCGAACCGGTTCGATAATGCATGTAGGCCTTAATTTTACCATTTTCGTGGTAACGTTTCCATTCGCCAACAGGTTTGTTGTGGTCAAAAGTGCCTTCGTATTTCAGTCCACCTCCGGAATACCTGACGGCCCACTTCCCCTGTTTCAACCCCTTGGCATCTGTTTTGTTGGTAACTTCCTGTGAAAAAGAGAAATTAGAAAGGGCGCAGAGGAAAATGCAAAGAAATAAATTTTTCATAAATCAAGACTTTTAACAAAGGTACTAATTGGGTTTCATTTCCTGAATTAGAAAATACATAAAATGGAATACAATTGAATTTGTTAAGCCAACTTTTGCCATAAGGGTTTCATCGGTGATGGAGACTTAAACTATGGGATGGAGTATGTATCAGAGGTTTATTATTCGTTTTGTCTATTCAAAAATTATGTTTTTGCCTCTCCCAATTACCAGTTTATTGTCAACCCTGCCTACAACAAGGACCGTGGACCAGTGCATTCGGCAGGTTTAAGAATTCACCTTGAAATCTGAAGTCCATGGGTAAATTGTTACGGGGAATTAAGATTAATTAACGATCTTTAAATAATGGGAAATGCCCATTTGTTAACTTTGTTCAAAATTCAAGAAAATTCAATTTAAGCAGTATGCCCATCAGAATACCTTCCTATTTTTTACTTTTCTTCCTTCTGCCTCTGGGTCTGTTTTCTCAGGAAAGCTTTCAGGACACTGTAAAAATATCCCTTCCACAGGCCGAAAACATCTTCATGGCCAAGAACCTTTCACTGCTTTCTGAGAAATGCAATGTGGATGCAGCAAAGGCACAGGTCATTCAGGCAAGGCTATTTACCAATCCAACCATTTCAATCAACCAAAATGTCTACAACACTGAATACAAGACCAATGGAGCAAAGGAATGGTTCGACGCCAGCGACAAAGGAGAGACCAGTGCACAATTGCAAAAGCTATTTCGCCTGGCAGGAAAACGCAACAAGCAGATCAAAATTGCCGAATTTTCTGCCAACAAGGAGGAACAGAACTATTTTGACCTGCTCCGCACCCTCAAATTTTCGCTGAGAAGTGGATTCTACAACCTCTATTTTCTGGATCAAATCATTCTGGTTTACGACAAGGAAATCGCATCAATCAAGAATTTAATTGCTGTTTTCCAGAGTCAGTACGACAAAGGATACATCTCAAAAAGAGAGTTACTCAGGTTGAAATCATCTCTTTTTTCGCTCGAAAGCGAGAAACTGGGTTTTAGCTCCCAATTGATTGCGGGTCTCACCGATTTTAATGTACTGATGCACACCACAGGCATCAACTACCTTCCTCAAGCCAACATGTCAAAACTGGAATCCATTGTCCCGGAAAATTTAAAACTTCAGGCATTGATTGACACAGCTACTTCGCATCGGGAAGATCTGAGAATGGCAAGATCGGACTTGAAAATCAACGAATACAACCTGGCTTATCAAAAAGCAATGGCTGTTCCCGATATTACATTGGCTGCCGGATGGGACAGGAATGGCAGTTTCGTTCACAACTACAATTTCATCGGACTGCAGATAGACCTTCCATTTTTTAACCGAAACCAGGGAAACATTAAATCAGCAGGTTTTAACCTTGAAGGTAGCAAATTCAGGTTGCAAAGTGCCGAAGATCAGGTTAAATCGGATGTGGTCAATGCCTATTCCACGGCCCTGGAAAACAACAGGCTGTTCAAGCAATTTGATCAAAAATTTGTATCGGATCTGGAAGATCTGAACAAAGAAATGTTAAGTAACTACGAAAAAAAGAACATAGGGTTGGTCGAATTCCTTGATTATTATGACGCCTACAAAGAAAACGCAGTTCAACTGAACAACCTTCAATACAACAGGATCAATGGGTTTGAAAACATCAATTTTACTGTTGGAAAAGAGGTCATCAGCCTTTATTAAAAAATTCAAAATCCACGCATGAGAAGAATATTCGCATCAGTTCTCGTATTGGCTTTCGCAACAAGTTGCTTCAGCCCAAAACCAAAAGAACCCGAGAAAGTTGTTCCAAAATTTTGCATTCCCGACAGCCTGATGAACCAGATTAAAATGGATACCATCGAGCTCAAACCCGTTTTCAACGAGCTGAACCTCATCGGAAAGGTTACCTTCGACCAGGAAAAAGTGGTTCGAATTTATCCATTGGTAAGTGGTATCGTGGTGGATGTGAAGGTGACACTTGGCGCACACGTAGAGAAGGGTCAGATTTTGGCAGTTATCAAAAGCTCTGAAATGGCAGGTGCCGAAAACGACCTGGTCACTGCAAGATCCAACCTCGCGGTAGCCGATAAGAATTTTGCCGCAGCCTCCGACATGAACAAAAGCGGTATCCTTTCAGATAAAGAGTTCACGACCGCTCAGAAAGAGCTCGACAAAGCCAGATCTGAATTCGAAAGGGCCACTACAGTCCTATCTATTTATGGCACCAATACCCAGAAAGACTACCTGGTGAAGGCCCCGATATCCGGCTTCATTGTAGAGAAATTTATCAACACCAGTATGCAGATACGTTCAGACAACAGCACCAATCTGTTCACCATCTCCGATTTAAAAAATGTTTGGGTATTGGCAAACGTCTATGAATCGGATATCGCCGAGGTAAAAGAAAATGATCCTGTCGAGATCACAACAATATCCTATCCGGACGTTAAATATCCGGGAAAGATTGACAAAATATACAACATGCTGGACCCCGAAAACAAGACCATGAAGGTTCAAATAAAATTAAACAACGATGATTACAAGCTGAAACCGGAAATGTTTGCCAAAGTGATCGTCCACCAGGTCTCAAACACCAAAATGCTGGCCATTCCCTCCGATGCTTTGATCTTTGACAGGAACCTTAATTGGGTCTTAATTTACAAGGATAAATGCAATATCCAGACCCGAAAAATTGACAAAGTCCTCCAAAATAGCAAGTATACCTATGTGAACAACGGTGTCCAGGCCGGTGAAAGGGTGATCACCAATCGGCAACTATTAATATATAGTGCAATCAATCAATAGATTAGTGAATTTTTCAACCAACACACATTTCAATGAACAAATTCATTAAAAATATCATCGCCTTTTCACTGAAGAATAAATTTATCGTATTTTTCAGTATTGCGATTGTCGTGATTTGGGGCATAGTTAGTTACCTTAAAACACCGGTAGAGGCATTTCCGGACGTCACCAATACCCAGATTACCATTATCACCCAATGGCCGGGAAGAAGTGCAGAAGAGATCGAAAGATACGTGACCATCCCTATCGAGATAGAGATGAATTCGGTTCAAAAGAAAATTGATGTACGATCTTCCACGCTTTTCGGCTTGTCTGTAGTAAAGATCATCTTCGACGACGACGTAGATGATGCCTTTGCACGCCAGCAAGTCAACAACCTACTGACCGGAGTAGACCTTCCTGAAGGTATCAAACCAGACGTTGAACCACCTTACGGTCCAACAGGCGAAATTTTCAGGTACACGCTCAAAAGCGAATCTCGTACGGTACGTGAATTGAAGACGCTCCAGGACTGGGTAGTAGAGCGACAGATTCGCTCTGTTCCGGGAGTCGCCGATGTGGTGAGTTTCGGAGGTGAGGTAAAAACTTACGAAATTCAGGTAGATCCCAACCTATTGACCAAGTACGAAATTACCCCGCTGGAGGTCTACCAGGCTGTAAACAGAAGCAACATCAATGTAGGAGGAGATGTAATCGAACACAATTCACAGGCATACGTCGTGCGGGGGATAGGAATTCTGGACCATTTTTACGAGATAGGTGACATCATCATCAAGAATATTAGCGGAAGTCCGATTTTGGTCAAGAATGTTGCAGAGGTTAAGGAGTCCTGCCTTCCCCGTTTGGGGCATGTTGGCCGCGACAACCAACCGGATGTAGTGGAAGGGATCGTCGTAATGCGCAAAGGACAGAATCCCAGCGAAGTCATTGGTAAAGTGAAAGAAAAAATTGAAGAGCTGAATACCAAGATTCTACCCTCCGATGTAAAGTTGGATACTTTTTACGATCGTGAAGATTTGATCAACTATTCTACGAACACTGTATTGCACAACCTGTTGGAAGGAATTATCCTGGTAACAGTCATTGTATTTCTATTCATGGCCGATTGGCGAACTACCGTGATCGTCTCACTGATCATCCCCCTATCTCTGCTCTTTGCATTTATTTGTCTAAGATTCAAGGGAATGTCGGCAAATTTATTGTCGATGGGCGCCATTGACTTTGGGATTATCATCGATGGAGCGGTGGTGATGGTGGAGGGAATCTTTGTAACCCTCGACCAGAAAGCAAAAGACATAGGCATGGAGAAATTCAACAGGCTGTCCAAACTTGGTCTGATCAAAGAGACAGGCACCGAAATGGGCAAATCCATTTTCATCTCCAAGCTGATCATCATCACTGCCTTGCTGCCGATCTTCTCTTTCCAGAAAGTGGAGGGAAAAATGTTCTCTCCATTGGCTTTCACGCTGGGCTTCGCGCTCCTGGGTGCCCTGATTTTTGCCTTGACCTTTGCACCGGTCATGTCTAGCCTGTTGTTCAGGAAGAATGTCAGGGAAAAGCACAATCCTTTCCTGGCTATCATCACCAAATATACGACCTCCTTTTTCGAACGGACCTACCGGAACAAACGTATTAGCCTCACAATTGCCGGGATAGTTTTGGTTCTCAGCATCTTCTCGTTCCGGTTTTTGGGAGATGAATTTTTGCCACAGTTGAATGAAGGAGCCATATATGTTCGTGCCTCTTTACCCATGAGTGTTTCACTGAACGAATCCGTTAAAATTTCGGAGGACATGCGTCACATCCTTCAATCGTTTCCGGAAGTAAAGCAGGTAATGTCACAGACAGGACGGCCAAACGATGGTACAGATGCGACAGGTTTCTACAATGTTGAGTTCCACGTCGACATCTACCACACCAAGGAGATGGACAAGAAGGAAAACCGCGATGATTTAATCTCCAGGATGACACACAAATTGTCAAAATATCCTGGCATTGTCTTCAATTTTTCACAACCCATCCAGGACAATGTGGAGGAAGCTGTCTCCGGAGTGAAGGGGTCACTCGCCGTCAAAATTTATGGTGAAAATCTGGAATATCTTGAATCAAAAGCGGATAGCGTTTATGAGGTCATGAAGGACATTCGGGGTGTAGAGGATCTGGGGGTCATCAGGAACATTGGTCAACCCGAATTTCGCATCGAACTGAATGAGAACAAAATGGCGCTTTACAACGTGGCTACAGCCGATTGTAATGCTGTGATTGAGATGGCCATTGGAGGCAAAGTTGCCTCTACATTTTACGAAGGATACAAAAAATTCGACATTCGAATCAGATATGCCCCTGAACATCGTGTGACTGAGCAGGAGATTGGCAACCTGATGGTCCCTACCCTGTCGGGAACCCAGATTCCCATCAAGGAGATAGCCACCATACGAAAGGTAATCGGACCGATTCTTATTTTCAGGGACAACAACATGCGGTTTATCGCACTTAAATTTTCTGCCAGAGGCCGCGACATGGGTTCCACGATCGAAGAAGCCCAACAAAAAGTGAACAAAGCGATTACCCTGCCAAAAGGCTATTCTGTTTCGTGGGAAGGTGATTTTGAGAACCTCCAGCGCGCTTCAAAACAGTTAAAAATAGTGGTTCCCATCAGCTTGGTACTTATCTTTTTCATTCTGTTTATCTTGTTTGGAAGTGTGATCGATGCCAGTTTGATCCTGTTGAATGTACCTTTTGCCATCATCGGCGGAATTTTTGCGCTCCACCTCACAGGGATGAACTTTGGAATCTCAGCAGGAATCGGTTTCATCGCCCTATTCGGAATTTGTATCCAGAACAACGTCATCCTGCTTTCGAGGTTTAAGAAGAACCTCCACGACCGGATGCACCTCGATCATGCCATTCATGCCGGGGTGATTGCCCGAATAAGGCCGGTTGTGATGACTGCCACGCTGGCTGCCATCGGGTTATTGCCTGCTGCCATCTCAACAGGCATTGGATCAGAGTCATCCAGACCACTGGCAATCGTTGTCATTGGCGGACTTGTCACCGCAACTATTCTCACACTGTTTATCTTTCCAATTATTTTTAAGGTTGTATACAAATTGAAATTGAGAGAGTTAAACGACTAATTCGAACCACAAAAAGTAGTAGAA
Organism: uncultured Tangfeifania sp.; assembly: GCA_964528535.1. Lineage (GTDB taxonomy): Bacteria > Bacteroidota > Bacteroidia > Bacteroidales > Prolixibacteraceae > CAINVV01. The sequence continues at coordinate 19,343 of CAZGSQ010000015.1, forward strand.
ACTGCATTTGCTGAACTATTTTGATGCAATAGATTTTTCCGCCATTTTATACCACGAACGTTGAAAATTAGATCCTTGTTGACATTTATTCCTGGCCTCCTCTGTTGTCATTTCTCGACTGCGCAGATGCGTCAACCAGAAGAGTTTCTAAGCTTTACCGGACCAAAAATTCAAACGGTACTTTTCTATTCGGAAGGATGGGAGTTTTCGTTGCCCGTTCTGGAATTGGGCAGTTCCCAACGCCTTGTCTTTAAGTTCGACCAACTCTCATCCAATCCTAAAAACTACCAATATACTTTGGTTCAATGCGATGAGGATTGGAATCCATCCCGTCTGGCCACCTCCGAATACATGGCAGGCTTTCAGCAGAATCCAATCAACGACTATGCCTTGTCAATCAATACGACCATTCCATTTGTGAATTACAGGATCTTGCTGCCCAATGAGGATGTAAAGATACTGGTTTCAGGAAATTACCTGCTAAAGGTATGGGAGCAGGGGAACATGGATAAACCATTAATTGTCAGGCAATTTTACGTAACCGAGAAGCTTGCTGAAATTGCAGGGGAGGTTCAAAAATCACCCTTTGAAGGTTACTACGGTGCCAACCAGCAGGTTGCCTTCGCCGTCAATTTTCCCAATTCACTGGTAACAGATCCATTGAACGAAATCAAGACAGTTGTGATGCAGAATTCACGGAGAGACAACAAACTTGTCCTGCCTAAGCCAACCTTCATCCGACAAAATCAATTGGTCTACGAAGATAAGGCAAATACTTTTAAAGGGGGAAATGAATTCAGAAATTTTAATGCCAAGAACCTGCAGACCAATGGAATGGGAATTCGCTCCATTGAATTTCAGGATCCATATTATCATCTATTTCTCGAAAAAGATGCCTCGCTGCGAAAGGAAATTTACCTTACCAGGAATGATCTGAATGGAAGTTTCCTGGTAAAAAATGATAAAACCAACGACAGTGACCTCGAATCTGACTATGTAGTTGTGCATTTCTCATTGATCCCGCCTGATCAGGTTACCAACGACCAAATATATATTTTCGGTGCGCTCACCGACTGGCAATGCCAGCCTTCCAATCTAATGACCTATTCTCCCGAAAACAAACTGTACGAAGCTGTGATGCTCATAAAGCAAGGATTTTACGACTATCAATATGCCATTTACAGTCCTGAAAAGCATCTTGCCGACGCCACTTTTCTGGAAGGCAGCCATGTAGAGACAGAAAACAATTACCATCTGTTTGTTTACTACCGGGGATTCTCTTCGAGGTACGACCGTCTGATCGGTTATCGGGTAATTAATTCAGCGAAGCGTTGAAAAATTAGTTTGGTTTTCCTTTGATGATGATACTGACAGCTTAAGAGGTTTGCGAAGCTTGACAAACATCTTCAACATCTTATTAAACAGAACTTTAAATACGTAAACAGCGCTTATAAACACGAAATTGACGGGGTGACTCAGAGTCACCCCGTCAATTTGATTTTTTCAAACAAAAAACCGCTGCAAACAGGCAGCGGTTTTTTGTTTTATCGTAGGAGGTTAAAACCTATTTCTTTGTTTTAACTTCTTTATCTTCCTTTTCTTCACTTTCGGCTTTCTCGGCTTTTATAGCCGTCTTTGACATTAGTTTTCCGTTGGCATCAAATTCAATGGCTAGCTTATCCTTGCCCTTGGCGGCTTCCATTTCGAAGGCTACGACACCTTTGGCATCCGTTGCCTTGGTAACCTCATCCAATTTGTAACCGGCAAAATCTTTGACCAGGGTCGCTTTCACGGCTTGTGGTAGTTCTGCTTCCTTAATTTCTACCTCGGTTTCGATCAGGTTGCCTTTGGCATCAACCAAGGCCGATTGCTCAATTTTGTTGAGGACAAAATCGACTTCGAATTCTCCAGGTTTTTCGATGCTCCATTTCACTTTCTGGGCCGCCGGAAACTTAGCAGCAAATCCGGCTTTGGCCTCCGCAGGAATTTTTTCTTCCTTGGCTTTTTGTGCAGATACCGCAAAAACAAAAGCCAGACAAACGAAAATCATCAGCAATTTTTTCATGATTCTAAATTTAAATAAGGTAAATAAGATCAAAATTACAGGACAAGTTGGTAGAAATTTAGGATTTCGGTTTCAGGAAAAAGTGATGCATCTCATCCAAATACAGGTAACTGAGCTGAACTGGATTTGATTTGCATATTTCAGAAGCAATGGAAAGACCAAGCCCATTCGATTCGCCCGAAATGTTCTTGCCGGCAAACCTTTGGAACAATCGCGAGGCATCAATTTCCTGCTTGTTACCCGTGTTGGAAATAACGACTTCCTGGTAAGAAGTACGGATGAATATCTTACCATTTTCATGATTGTGCCTCAGTGCATTGCTTAAAAGATTGTTTATCAGGATTTCCGCAAGCATGGGATTCATGGTAAAGACCACTCTAATTTCAATCTGAACAACCACCTCAATTTTTTTCAGTTCAAAAAGCTCTTTTAGATATTCCATCCTTGACTCAATCAATTGACAGAAATTGATCTCTTTTTGCCCTACAAATTGCTGGTTTTCAATTTTGGAAAGAAGCAACAAGGCTTCATTGAGCTTCGAAAGCCGTATGGTCGATTCAAATGCCGCTTGAATTTGTTGATATTGCTTGTCATTCAGTGATTTATCTTGCAAGACCATCTCTAACTTGGATTTGATGATCGCCAGTGGAGTCTGGATTTCGTGCGAAGCATTCTCCGTGAATTCCTTTAGGTTGTTGAAATCGCTCCTTATCTTTTGCATCATATTTCCTAAAATCCCATTGAGCTGATCAAACTCTGCGATACCCGATTTTTCAAGTCCGACGGCCTTGTCCTCACTGAATTTCCACGATCGGATGACAGACAGACTCTTGAAGAATGGAGACCAGGTTTTGGCCGAAAGCCATCGGTTTACAAGAAAAAGGGAGACCATCACCAAAAGAAAAAGACCCAGCATGAATGAAAAGATGACAATACGCAAATCTTCCAACTCGAGCATCGACTGCAACAAAGTCACCTCATAGTGATGTTCACCGCCTTTTATAGTAAAAGTCAACTTACGGAAGGGGATCAACTCCTTTTCTGCCTGGTCGTAGGCCAGGGTATCGGCAAAATATTTATACTCCTGCGGGTTGGCCACGTACCTGATGAAAATGGAGTGATCAAGGGAGGCTAAAGTATCAGTCGTTGGTATCCGCTTCTGAATATTGAGAAGAATATATGCCCTTCGGGATTCAAGCATTTCCCGAATATTTTGATCAACTACCCTACCCATGATGAAATAGAACGATACTCCGGCAATGGAGAAAATGAGTAACATGATTGTTAAAAATCGGATGTTGATCTTTTCCTGAAGCTTCATCTTTCTAAAACTTTAAATATCGCAATACAATCGAAAAACTCGATTCAATATACAATCAAACGTTACTCTGCTGCAAAAACATATCCAGAACCATATACATTTTGAAAATAGTCTGTTCCGGCTCTTTCTGCCAATTTGCGCCTGAGATTTTTAAGATGTGAATAGACAAAGTCGAATGAATCGGCAGTATCCGCAAAATCACCCCAAAGATGCTCAGCGATAGACTCTTTGGAAAGTACACGACCACGGTTACTCACAAAAAATAGCAACAAATCGAATTCTGATTTGGTGAGTGAAAGAAGTTCCTTTTTAATGAAAACCTGCCTGTTTTCAGGGACAATGGTTATATTTCCAATGCATACCTCCTGCTTTCCTTCAAATTTTCGCCGACGCAAAAGCGATTTAATCCTTGAGTTTAGTTCTGGAAGGTGAAATGGTTTGGTAAGATAGTCATCTGCACCAAGATCCAATCCGGCAATTTTATCATCAATTGAGTTCTTGGCCGAGACAATGATAATCCCGGTTTCCGGATGGTGTTTTTTAAGCTTCCTGATAAGCGAAAGGCCATTTCCATCGGGTAGACCAATATCTACCAGAATGCAGTCGTATTCGTACAAACAGACCTTCTCCGAACCTGCTTCCAGGGTTCCTGCCTGCTCACAACGAAAGCCTTCCTCTTCCAGGTAGCCTACCATCGCCTCACGCAGAACCAGCTCATCTTCAATGACTAATATTTTCAAAATACGCTCATTTTCAACAAATATAAAACCAAAATTGGGAGAAATTTAGGATTCTTGGTACCTCAGTGTGCAATCTTAGCCACCAAAAATCCTTGTATCAATTTTGCATCCTTGTAACTGAAATTCAAATTCCGATTCACAATAAATTTCTTATCAATGGATTCTGCCTGGCAAAAATTGTTCAAACTGGCAATGCTCAAGGGTTTTACCAAATTTTTATACTTACATTCAACTGCCAGTGATTCTGTTAGTTGATTCAAAATAAAGTCGATTTCCGTCCCGTCTGTCGTTCTGAAAAAATGAAGGGACCCTCCTGCTTTTTTGTTTCTCCAGAGTTCGAGCATGACAAAATTTTCGAAGATAGCCCCATTGTCCAACCTGTAGGTCAACTCCTTAAAATTGGATTCCAGGATGTTTCTTAGTCCCAGGTCGCAAAAATATATTTTCTTCATCTTACTGATAACCTTTCTCTTGTTGGTAAAATAGGGTTCTATCATTTTGATGATGTATATCTGTTCCAACAGGTAAAGGTATTCTTCACATTTCTTGTAGGAGAGCCCGGTTTGTCTGCTTATTTCATTGATATTGACCAAATTTCCAATTTGTGAAGCAAGCAAACGCAACAGCTTGTTAAAACCTACAAAATCCTGATTGACAACATAGCTTCTGACATCCCGCAACAGGTAAGTTTTGTAGATATCATCCAGTATCTCAATCTTATCATCTGGTTTGTAAGTGAGCGCCGTCCGCGGTAATCCTCCGTAACGAAGGTATTCCGACAAAGCTTCTTCCAAAGTTACAGTGAGTGAAGATGTTTCAGTGTCTATGTCCAACGATTGGTACAATCGATACAGATTCTCATCTTTGAACATTAGAAATTCGTCGAAAGAGAGCGACAATACCTCTATGGTTCTCACCCTGCCAGCCAATGATTCTTCGATTTGCTGCAAAATATCCAGGCTCGAACTTCCTGAACAAAGAATTTTCAATTGTGGATGCTTGTCGGTTAGCAACTTTAATATGGTAGAAATTCCGTCGATGTACTGAAATTCGTCCAACAAAAGATAGCCGTCCAGATTTTCATTCAGATAGATTTTCAAATACTGCTCAACCACCGACAATTTTTGGAAAAGTTCCGCTATTTCGGGATCCTGACCGTTTAGAAATAGATTCTTTTGATCCAATTTGCAGCTCTTCATGATGCTAGTCTTCCCAACCTGTCTGGCACCAATCAAGACGACGATCTGGACAACCTTAAATCCAGCTGTAATTTTTTTTAGATATGAATCTCTTAGAAACATGAAAAATAGACTTTTAGACCCTTCAAAGATCGTAATTAATCACAAATAAAACTATTTTTCATGCATTTTTTATATAATATTACAATATATTGCCATATTTTTATATATATGATTTATTTTATTGCAATATAATAAACTATTTTTATGTAATTATAGCGATAATTTCATCCAAATAGACAAAATAATCGGTTTTTGAAATATCGCTTTTGAGATACTGATCAATTCCTATGCCGGATTAGTCTTCGAGAAGTTGCAGATGTCCCTGACTTTTGGCGTATATAATCCGGATCATGGTTGGCAGGACAACAAGCAACATCGGCATCGCAACCAAAAAACCACCAATAATCGCAATTGCGAGGGGCTGATGCATCTGGGCTCCGGCGCCGATTCCCAATGCGATTGGCATCAGGGCAATGATCGCTCCGAGTGCTGTCATTAATTTGGGACGCAACCGGGTAGAGATGGCATAGACTATTGAATCGTCAACGTTCATCTTCAGACGTGCCTCATTGTATTGAAGGAAGGTAAAAATAGCATTTTCACCTATGATCCCGACGATCATGATCAAACCTGTATAGCTTCCGACATTCAGCGGGGTTTTGGTAAGGTAAAGTGCCAGGTAACTTCCTGAAATCCCCAAAACGGCGATCAGCAGGATGGTAAATGCGATCCTAAACTCTTTGAACAGGGCAAGGATGACACAGAAAACCAGCAAACTGGCAGTAATCAGGATGATCAACAGTTCATCAAATGATTTCTGTTGCTCGGCGAAGGCACCCCCGTAAACAATGCTATATCCTTGTGGCAGTGAAATCTGAGCCGATACCTTATTTTGAATCTCCTTGACCGCACTTCCAAGGTCTCTTTGGGAAAGCCTGGCTGTAACTACTCCCATGTTTTGCAGATTCTCACGATTGATCTCAGCATCCCCTTCAATGAGCTTGACCGTTGCAAGTTGTTCTATAGGCCTTAATTTTCCATTGGGCATCGAGATCTGAAGATTTTTTATATCATTAACATCCAGCGTTTTATTACCGGGATATAGCAACCTGATGTTGGTAAACTGTTCCCTGTCCTGAATTGTTCCAACTATATTTCCTTCCAAAGCAGTTTGAAGTTGGTACTGCAAATTAGCAGAGGTGATGCCAAATTGAGAAAGCTTTGCATTATCGGGTAATATATTGACATAAGGTCCTGCGGCAATGATTCCATCAGAGACATCATCCACTCCATCAACTTTAGAGACAATGGCGGCAATTTTTCTGGACATCTCTTCCAGCTTCTTCCTGTCATTTCCGAAGATTTTTACCTCCACGGGTTTTACCGATTCCATCAGATCGCCCAGCATATCTCCGATCACCTGACCGAAATCAATCTTCAGCGCAGGCTGGGAAATCTCCACTCTTGTCCGTATATCATCGATCACCTCCTCGGTAGTCCTGGAGCGATCCTTCTTCAATTGAATCAGGTAATCGCCCTTATTGGGTTCTGTAATAAAAAAGCCCATTTCTGTTCCCGAACGGCGCGAATAGGTCTCGATATCAGGAATCTTTACCAGAATTTTTTCTACCTGCCTGAGGATCCTGTCCGTCTCATCCAGTGAAGTGCCGGGGGGGGACCTGTAATCCAGCACTATACTTCCTTCATCCATTTCAGGAAGGAACCCCGTCTCCAACCTGGGGAAAACATAGAAAATCGATAGCACCAGCAGTAACATGAAAACCAAGCTGATAACCGGCCGGTGAATAAAATAGGAGACCCATCTTTGGGTTTTGACATGGTGCGAAACATCTTTGGATTTCTTGTGAACAGCAGGCAGTGATTTCCTGGTAAGAAGCAGGTAGAGGATGGGAAGTGCCATCCAGGTAACGAAAAAAGAGCAAACAAGGGTCACTATCATGGCATTTGTCATCACCTTAAAGTAGGCTCCGGCCACACCTGTCATCAGCAAAAAAGGAAGAAAAATTACGATGGTGCTCATTGATGATCCAACCATGGCAGGGAATAGAAAGCGAATCGCTTTTTGAACCAGGGTTGTCGACTTTTCCAGCGGATGCTCTTCGTGCGTTCGCTGGATTTGTTCCACCACCACAATGGCGTCGTCTATGATCAGCCCGATGGCTGCTGCAATTGCGCCGAGCGTCATGATATTCAGGGTCTGACCCATCGAATAGAGCACAATAAGGGTAAGGCAAATGGTTACTGGAATAGTGAGCAGTATGGTTGCACTGGCCTTCAACGAGCGAAGGAACAATATGGCAACCAATATGGCCAGAATCAATCCGATCCACAGACTATCAGTTACGCTCTTGATCGATGCATTGACGAAATCGGCCTGCATGTAATAGGGCTGAATGACGATATCCGATGGCAATGTTTTTTGCAGGTCGATCAATTTTTTCCTCATTTGATTTGTTAACTCGATGAGGTTGGCGTTGGGTTGTTTGATCACGGCAATCAACAGGCTTTCTTTCCCATTGGCATTGATCTTGATGTACTCCTTGGCCTCACGGATCTCTACCGTGGATATGTCTTTCATCAGGATAACCCGTTTCCCTGTGTTGCTGACCACCAGATTCTCCAATTCTGACTTATTTCTGCCGAGTGCATCCGTGATGGTAAGGTAGAGCAAACGATAATCGTTGAGGTATCCATTTGAACGGACAAAGCCGGTTTCATTGAGTGTATTCTTGATAATTTCAGGTGTCAAACCCAGTGAACTTATTTTTGATATGTTGAGTTCTACCCAATATTCCTTCTCCTTGCCGCCAATAATTCTTATTTCCGATACTCCTTCGACCTGCGAAAGAAAAGGTTTAATGGTAAAATTTGCCAGATACTTCAATTCGATGGGCGACCGTCCTTTCCCCTCCAGTGTATAACCTATCACAGGCAAAATAGAGGGGTTCATTCTTTCAACCTGAACATTTAGCTCCGCCGGCAGGGAACTTCGAATTTCACTGATTTTAGACTCAATTCTTTGTTGGCTGAGGTTGATGTCTGTTTTCCAGTCCATAAAAGCTGAAATCTCGCACGAGCCACGGCTCGTACTGCTGCGAAGAACCTTCAAATCAGGCACTTTCTTGATGGCAAGTTCGAGTGGGCGGGTTACAGTCATCATCATCTGATCGACAGGCTGTTGCCCGGCATCCGCAATGATTTTGATTTTCGGGAAAGTAATCTCGGGGAAAAGAGAGGTTTGCAGTATGCTATAGGCAAAGCCACCACCCATCAGTATGACGGCAATGACGACGGATAGTGCGTTTTTGTGCGAAGTAAAGAAACTCTTCATGAAATGGTCATTTTTCGATGACTACTTTGGCCGTGTCTGATAAGCCGTAATTTCCTGTAACCAGGATTTTTTGATCAGGTTTAAAGTGGGGAGAGAGAATCTCAACACTATCTCCTGCCTCTATTCCTTTCTCGATCAAAACTTTAATGGCTGTGCTACTGTCACTCATTTGCATTATCCAAAACTGGCTCTGGACTTCGTTGGTCAGAATGGCCTCTTTCGGAAGTATCATGGCGTTGTGGCTCTCTTTCTTAATAAACTGAATCTTGGCAACCAGGTTTTCTGGAATTGGCTTCGAATTGTCTATCCTGATCAGGTAACCCTGGGTCTGTGACAGGACATCCACATTCGGCATGGCCGAAGTTACTACACCTTTCACTTTAGTACCATCCGGTAAGGACAACACCACCAATTTATTGGCGGCCAGGTAAGATTTCAACTCATATGGAAGCTCAAGAACGAAGACAAGACTTTTCGAATCGCCAATGGTTGCAATGGTTTCACCATCCTGAACATAGTCACCTTCCCGGTAGGCAAGTTGTAATACATAACCGCTCCCTGGGGAATTTATCTTTATTTTTCCGTCAAAATGGAACAAACTATCGGCCTTGTTAAATGTATTGCCCAAATTCTGTGCCTCTTTGGAGCGGATCACGAAGAGGCGCTCACCCTCTGATATTTGCTGTCCCAACCGGATGTTAACCTCTTGAAGGTAACCATTGGTAACAGATTTGACCGACGTCTTCAAAAGAAACTGGGAGGTGGCATTCAATTCTACGCATTCGTTCAGTTCCCCGATTTTAACCGTAGTGACAGTCACAGGGATCCTTCCCTCAGGCACGGCTTCTGATGCCGGGCTTTTCCCAAAATTACAGGAAGCAGCAAGCAAGACAAAGAGGAGTGATGGACAAAAAAATAATCTCATATTTTTTATTGTTTATCTCTGCACCAGTAATTGATCTGGTTGATGAGTTGGTATTTTTCAATATCGTTTTGTATCAGTAGATTTTTGGTAGTCAGCAAGTTGGAAAGGGCAAGCATGTACTCTGTAACGCCGACCTGGCCTGTTTCCAGTAATTGCCGGTTGGCATCAACCAATACTTGTGCATAGGAAACCTGCTTGCCAATTCTGCTCTTTATGCTCTGGTTGTCTGATAACTGCAACACCAATTGATTCAATTGCTGACCATACTGTTTGGTGAAGAATTCGCGGTAGTATTGTCTGGTTTTTTCAGACAGGGTAATCTGGTCGTGTTGCATCTTCCGTTGATGACCATCGTAAATCGGGATGGATAGGTTCAATCCGATGTTAGGACCAAAATTTTTCCAAGGTTGCAAATTAAATGAGGAGTTGAAGCCGGCTTCACCAAAAAGGTTTAATTTCGGTTGATAAGAGAAATCGATTTGCTTGTCACTGACCACAAGGTTAAGACTATCTGTAACAAACTGCTGGTAAAAAATGGAATTTTGTAGTTCAGGCAACTTCTCAAGTTTTATAGCTGGATCGGCAAGAGGAGCAGTAGCCGTATCAAGTACGCCGCACAAATAATTAAGGCTCCTGAATGCGTTCCGGTACTGATTTCTGATTTGGACCAACTGCAGATCCTGCTGTTGCATGACCACCATAAAGGTTAGATAATCCGTTTGTTTGTAGGTTCCAGTGGCAGTCAGCTTCTTGAATACAACCTCCTCTTTGCGTAGCAATTCCAGTTCATCGGTAAAAAATTTGACCTGCTGCAAGAGTCCAAAAGAAGTAATATACTGATCAACAACGCTTTTCTTTAGATCCTGTTCGGAAATCCTGGCAGGATTCTGAATGGACAATTTTTGCAAAGCCACTGACTGAAGCTGGTTTTGAAGATTGCCTTTGCTGATTATTCCCTTTGAAACAGAAACAGAAGCATTGATATTGGCAACATTCGTGATAGCATCATCCTGTCCCACTCCGCCAATAACCGGGGCATAGCTATCGTTACTGATCGCATTTACCTGAGTTCCCAACCCAGCCCTTAAACGCAAGCTGTCTAACCGGTTGGCTTGCAATCTGTTTTGGTAATCCTTCAGCAAGGGTGAATTCTGAAAAGCCAGTTTCACAAAATAGTCGAGGTTTTTTTGCTGCGCAAATCCGCACTGAATGAGCAGAAAGAAGAAGAAAAGAACAGAAATCGATTTTCTCATTTCTCAAGGAGAAGTTATTTATACTAGTGATGCATCAATGGTGGCACAAGTTTCTTTCAATACACCACACAATATTAATCAAATTATTCATTTTAAGTCTGCACTTCAGGATACTAAATCTTTTAAAAACAAGATTATTTCTCAAAGGGGCAAACCAATAAGCTCTTCTTACCTCCTGAGCATTTCTGATGAGCTCAGAACGCCATTCAGCGATCTCTTGAACAGACAAAAATTTAACTGTTATTGTCTTTATTTAATCTAATTTAAAATTAAATCTCCAAAAGCTGAACTTTTTTATAGCCACTTCGTATTGAAATTTGAAGTGAATTATTACAAAAAATTCTAAACTTTTAGGTCATGAAAAAAAATAATTTTTTACCAATCACCGTTTTACTTGTATTTATAGGTTTTGCAATAATCCGTTGTCAAAAGTCAGAAACTTCAGATCCATACTTGATAAAGCTTGCCACCTCATCCACTTTGGGTAGCTACCTGACAGACAAAGATGGCAATGCCCTCTATTTTTTCGCCATGGATGCAAATGGAGTGAACAATTGCACGGGTGGCTGCACGACCAACTGGCCAGTCTTTAATGTTACAGGCATCACACAGGACAAGTTGTCGGCGGGTCTGATGCCAACAGATTTTGGAACTGCTATTAATGCATCGGGAACTCCACAGGTAACCTACAAGGGATGGCCACTCTATTATTATGCTCCTTCAGGTGTGAGAGAAAATTCACAACTGACAACTGGGCAGGCAGTTAATGGTTTATGGTTTGTCGCCAAACCCGACTACACCATCATGCTTGCCAAGAGCCAACTGGTTGGAGCAGATGGAAAAAATTATGTGGTCTCAGCCGCCAATGTTTATTCAGAAGGTTTAGGGGCAACTACTTATTTTACAGATCTGATGGGACGAACCTTGTATGCATTTGCGAAAGACAGTGCCAATCTTAACAAATATACGAAGGCAGATTTATCGAACAATGGTGTTTGGCCCATCTATGAAACTGACAAGATAGTGGTGCCATCCATACTTGATAAGAGTTTGTTCAGCAGCATCACGGTTTACGGAAAGAAACAACTAACCTACAAGGGTTGGCCTATTTACTATTACGGTCCGGATGCTGATGCCTCGGGCCTTTTCAGAGGGAGCAACAAGGGTGTCAGTGTACCCAAACCAAATGTTTGGCCGGTCTTTTTACAAGATTTTCCATCTGCCCCGAAAAAATGAACGACTAATTTTGAATCATTTTGAACAAAAGAGAGACTAAACAGGTCTCTCTTCTTGTGGATAGTCATTTTGTCAGAAAATTATCGCTTCCCAAAAGAAATATTCTTTCGGGAAGCGATAAAATGACCATTAATACTTAATTTTAATGGTGACTTCAATCCCAATTTAGCAAAGCTGACAAATGAATTTAGTATTTGACAAATCTCAAAATAATCCAACCTACTTCATATATTCCCCATTTCGAACCCTCCTCATTTGCTTTCTACTTTTGGAGACCTCGCAATGTTGTTTGGCTTCCACAATTAAATCTGACACTTCAAGGGTCAATAAGAATTTTGTTCTTAGTGGTAGTATTCAGTATGGAACTGTGCTGGCCACCAATCCATTTCTGAAACCTACAGATCCGATATTTGATAAGGATTACGATTTCGCGGCGCTCTCCTTTCAAATTCTGAGACAAACCAAGGGGGAAAAACTCTGGGAAAGGAAATTTGGATATCCTTCGTATGGTTTCGGAGCATATACCGCCACCTTCTTAAATACCAGCAAATTGGGAACACCAATAGCCCTTTATGCCATTCTGAAAGCTCCTTTCAAACGTTGGAACAGGTTCAGCCTGAATTACGAAGGTGGATTCGGATTTACCTTTAACTGGGAGGGATACAACCCATCAGAGAACAGCTACAATCTTTCATTGGGGGCCAATGAAAGCGTCTATATTGATTTGGGGGCCAATCTCACTTATGCCATAGGCCACTATTTTGACCTGGGTTTTGGATACAGCTTCACCCATTTTTCAAACGGAGCGCTGAAGAATCCAAATTACGGACTGAATACCTTCGCCCCCAAAATCAGCCTTGCCTACCACATCAACCGCTTCGTTCCACCCTTGGTGAAAGAGGAATCTCCTCCATTTCAACGAAAAACATCTGTGGATTTATCCTTTTTCGGAGGAATGAAAAATGTGCAGTACACAGGTAATGCAGTTGATTCAATTACAAAATACAAGGGGGTCAATTATCCTGTTTATGGTTTCAACGCTGTGCTGAACCGTCAGGTTTCCTTTAAATCAAAGTTAGGAATTGGCCTTTCCCTGGGTTACGATGGTTCTTACAACTCCACGATACTCGTAGAAAACGGACAGCTCGAAACTGTAGAAGGATTTCATCCCAAGAAATTAACGTTGAGTATATTCCCCTCATACGAATTGGTAATCAACAACCTAACAGTCGTTGTGCAACCCGGTTTCTATCTTGTAAGAAAAGCGTCACAGAACCCCTCTCCGATCGCCTACCAACGGCTTGGATTACATTATATGATCGGCAAAAACCTCTTTGCCGGAATTTGTTTAAGGGCCTACAATTACCATGTCTCGGATTTCATCGAATGGACGCTGGGGTATCGGTTGAAATGGGCTAAAACAGGCAAATGATAAATTTAATTGTTGTCGGAGCTGTTCATCAATGCCCTTATCCCTTCCATCGCATTGTGGTTGTTGACCCTATCCTTGACTACCAATGTAGTAACGGCAACTGATGACTTCTGGCTAAACAACATGTCATGTCCGACACAGAGCCCCATGGAGATGTTAAGTTCGGTTGAATTTTCTTTGAGAAATTCGGCCTGCCCCGAGGGATTGCACATGATGCTGTTCCCTTCTCTTCCAAGCATCTCCTGTTTGGTGACCTTTCCGCATTTGCAGTCCACACTGAACACTTCAAAATCTTCTGACAGGAACTGACTTACCGCCGCAGCCTCCTTTGGCATGGAGACACAATGGGCAATTCCAATGCGTTTCAAACCTGCCTGTCTGGCATAATTCCGGATCTCTTCCAACCTGTTTGACCCTCTAACATAGGCATCTTCGGCAACTGCCATCACCTGTAGTGAATTTTGATCGTACAAATCTCTTGGATCATTCAAATTCATCTTTGACTTTCTTAATAACTGATTCAATGTTCTTTAAAAGCAGAAAGCAGAAAAATCGGAAAGGATTTGATACTGCCATCAGGATTGTCGCGCTCAACAGCGTAGCACTGCTCGTACTTAACTTGTGTGAAACCAATTCCCAGAAGCAACTCCTTCAGCTGATCGGGATCAAATCCAGGATGTCCGTCAAAGCCAGGACCGTGAAAAGATCCGTCTTCAGGATACAGATCGGCAATGGCCAAATATCCTCCGGGTAACAGCATGCCATGAAACTGTTCAAAGATTGCTGGCACATTGTAAATATGGTGCAATACCATCTGGTTAAAAATCAGGTCGAACCTGGCATCTGAAGGCGTTGTCTCCAAATTTTGACAGACCGGTACAAGGTTGGAAGCCTTCCTGCTCTTTACCTTTTCTTCCATCACCCTGACCATCTCAACTGAGTTATCCATCATGGTAATTTGACCAAGATCTTCACTGAGCAGAAAGCTCAGAATCCCGGTTCCGGCTCCATATTCCATCGCGCTCATACTCTTGCTGAGCGGAAGAAGGTCCAGCATTTTTAGCGCTACCTGTTTGGAACGGTTTAGGTGCATCGGGTTCTCATCCCAGGTGCTGGCTTTGCTATCGAATTCACTCATTTTTAAATATTTTTAATTGTTACTTTGTAATTTAGGCTTCCATTCGGACAAGAAGCGACGCACTGCAAACACTTCGAACAAGTATAGCTACTTCCCGGCGCTACAAGTCCGGGCTTGTACAAACTGTATTTCTGTGGCTCCATGGCCACAATATAACACTGTTTGTCGCATTTACCGCAGGTGATGCAGCTCTTTTCATTCAATTGGATTCGAAACAGTGAGAATTTATTCAGGTACCCCGAAACCCACGCGATGGGACATCCAATTTTATGGTATTGGTACATTTGGCGAACTTTGCCATCCGGACTCAGGCTCATCATGATTTCCATTACCAATCCCATTGGGCAGCCCCAGCGGCAAAATACTTTCCCGAAGAGCAAGCCCAAGACAGTTCCCGCCAAAAGCACATACCACAAAGAAATATGGTATTGTGAAATTCCAATATAGAGCAAAATACCAACTACCGCGAGGATATAGATCCGAAAATTGGCCAAAATCTTAACTGCACTTCTCATCAATTCATTTTTATATTGCTCATTACAAACCCGGTAACCTCGGGAATTTTCCCACTTTGGTCCATTTGGAGTAAACACCCCACCCTTTTTTCATCCAATGTCCTAAAAATGGCAAAGGAATGATGAAGGACCGGAGATTGTTCCTAAAAACGAAAGCGGCTCCATTACCGGTATCCATGACGCAAAGGATATTCAGGTGCTCTTGGTAACCCTTTCTTGCGGGACTATTCTTTTCTGTAGCTCTATGGCTGTCTGCACTCCGGCAAAGCCGCCCCCTAATATCAGAATATTCTTCATTTGACGCTGTCTGAGTTTCAATTTTTAATGTGTGAAGTCACTAATAAAAAGTCAATAACTTGGTTTATTTTACTTTTGAAATCTCTTTCAGTAAAAAATCTTTGGATTTGATACCCACAAAACGATCTATTTCTATTCCGTTTTTGAACAAAATTAATGTTGGGATACTCCTCACTTTAAACTTTTGGGCCATTGGTTGATATTTTTCAATGTCAATCTTCCCAATACGTGCGTTTCCTTGTAGTTCAGAGGCAACTTCATTCAATACGGGGGCCATGATGCGGCAAGGAGCACACCAACTGGCCCAGAAGTCGACCAGAATAATTTTGTTTTTGGTTTGTTGCTGAAAATTCAGATCTGTAAGTGTTATTACTTTCTCATGATCGGCTACCATGGGCGTATTTTTTATTTTCCTCATCGCGACATAGCGAACGATAAAGATGGTCGATAAAAAGACGCCGATTACGATTAGCGTTGTTTGCATAGCTTGTTGTGAATTAAAATCCCAATTTTTTAATATTTATTTTTTGCTTCATCATTGGAGGTATTTTTATCTCCTTCCGAAGCACTTGTTCAATAAGTTTACAAAAGAACAAAAAAAAATGGTGATATTATAACGATTTAGGTGATATTATAACGCTTTATTAATTTTGTTGTTTATCTTTGTCGAATAAATGATAAAATAGTCCCATGGAAAATAGTTGCAATTCCACGCCAAGACCAAAAACAGCCAAAGAATTATTTACTTCCGCCTATTTCTGGAAGCCCTTTGCGGCAGCGGTTGCAGGAGGATTTCTTGGTTTTCTTTACTACTATTTTGTGGGTTGTGCCTCAGGAACCTGCGCCATCACAAGCAATCCTTACATGAGCATTCTTTTTGGAGGCTTGATGGGATACTTTCTTGTGAACAGTCCCTGCGCCAAAGGAAATTGCTAACATCTAATTAGATAAAGATTCATAGAAATGAGAAAATTAATTATTCCCCTTACTTTAGCCTTTGGGCTCGTGCTGAGCAACTGTCATGCAGGCAATCCGGTCAAATCAGGAACCAATGTTTCTGACAAAGTCATTGCATTAACGAATGAGGTTTTCAAGCAGAAAGTCTTTAATTACGATCTGAACAAAACATGGAAGTTTGAAGGCAATTTGCCTGTCATCATTGACTTTTATGCCACCTGGTGCGGACCATGCAAACAGTTGTCTCCACTGGTGGAAGAGTTGGCCAGGAAATATGATGGCAAGATGATCGTATACAAGGTCGATACAGACAAGGAACCACTTCTTGCCCAAAGCATGGGAATTCAAAATTTGCCAACCTTACTTTTCATTCCGGTCAAGGGTCAGCCACGTTCAACTGTTGGAGCAGTGCCAAAAGAGACGTTGGAGAAGGCGATCAGCGAAGTCCTGCAGATCAAATAGCCCTCCATCAATTTATTCTTCTTAAACGAAACAAAAAGGAACAAGATTTTCAGAAATGCGTATAACACAGCAAATCAAATTCATCCACTAAAGAAAAGTTACATGAAAAAGAACATGGGAACCATCGACAAAGCCCTTCGCATTGTGGTCGCAGTAGTCATTGCAAGTCTCTATTTTGCCAATGTACTGACAGGTACTTTGGGCATCGTTTTGCTCGTCTTGGCCGGAATCTTTGTCTTAACAAGTTTGATCGGATCTTGCCCCCTCTATTTTCCATTGGGAATAAATACAGGAAAGAAGAAATAACAGTTGTTTGTTATACTGATTTGACTTTTTACTAGGATAGATCATCTCATCGCCACTTTGTTCCCAAAGTGGAAAGTGTTTACTTTGTTCACTTTGTGAGGTCGTGGAGGTAGCTCCGCCATTGTAAATTTTTGTTGTCTGGTGAACCCTGATCAAAAGACTCAGTCACATTGTCATGACCATTTTAGCTCAGGTTGAATTTGTCTGTAATGCCTATGTTGTTACAAAATTGGGAGGGAGATGAGCAATAAATTCCGGAACATATTGGTTTTATTCCCTATCCTTTTTCTGGTAACTACCAGGCAGGGGAATTGTCAGAATCAATCTAAAAATCATAAATTATATTTTATCAGCGACTGTCAGCAACCTCTGATGCTCGAAAAAATCCGCCTGAAGCCCTACCGGAATGAAGAAGCCAGGGATACCCTATTTTCAGATATAATCAGGCAAGAACCCCAAAATTTATTTCTTCTGGGTGATCTGACGTCCAAAGGATCCAACCAGAAATCATGGAATCCTTTAGACGAGCTGTTGCATCACCTGAAATTGGGAAAAACCTCCATACACGCAATTCCAGGAAACCACGAATATTATACCAATGCCAAAAAGGGAATTCAAAATTACGCAAAGCGATTTCCGGGAGACCCATTGTATGGATATTGTGTAAAAGTTGATTCGATGGCAATTGTCATGCTTAACTCAAATTTCAACAAACTTGACCCCGGCGAATTTCAGAAGCAACAAAGCTGGTACAAGGCTACCATGACCTCCCTGGATACTGAAAGTGGAATAAAGATGATCTTAGTCTGTGTGCATCATTCTCCTTACACCAACAGCAAGATTGTAAAGCCTTCATTATCTGTTATTTTGAATTTTTTACCGAGATTTAAGAGTTCTCCAAAAGCAAAATTATTGATCAGCGGTCATTCTCATAACCTCGAATTTTTTACGGATAATTTCAAGAAGAATTATCTTGTTATCGGTGGCGGAGGCGGATTAAGTCAACCCCTTCACTTACCAGGAAAGCGATTATACGGCGATTTAATTCCTCAAGACACGAAACCGGTTTACTTTTATCTGATTGCTGAGAGAAAAGGGAATAGCCTGGTCTTGTCCGCACGCGGACTTCAAAGAGATTTCAATGGCCTGGCAAACTATGAAATTGGGACAATCCAGTGAATTATTTGATTTTCCAACCAACGATCTTATAATGAACATTTAATAGAAGAGACACATGGTGGTCCTCTGTTTTCCCAAGGTACAGATACTTGAATTCAGCCCCCAATCCCAGCTTCTTTCCCATCGGGTAGGTATAGGTAAATCCTGTTGTGTAATTTGACATGCTATAGGTTTTACCGGTAACTTTATCACTTTTAGTTTTGGCGGCATTAACAGTGTAAACCATATCTGCCCATCCGGTACCAAAGTTTATCTCCAGATGATTGATAACACGCATGGAAAGAGAAAGAAAGATTGGAATTACCTTCAGTTTAGAAGTCAGCTTCTCCGCGCCAACATCTGTTTGAATCCTTGTGGTGGAATAAATAAAATAATATCCTGATTCTATGCCAAGACTCAAACGGTGTTCAGGTTGCCAGGACAATTTTCCGGAGAACGATGGCCGGTTGTTAATGACATCCTCATCCAATACATTTGTGAAGGTATTAAAATAGTGGCCCAATCCGCCTCCCAATATCAGCTGTATCGATCTGGATTTTTCCTGAATCTGGCCGAGCATCATCGTCGGTAAAGCCAAAAAGGCCAAAAATAGAATGATCTGACCTCTTAGTTTAAAAGTTATGACGGACATAATGATAGTAGGATAAAATGGAAGGATAATTTGTCAATAGCCCATCGAACCTCCTTGTTGCATCAGTGCCACCAAAAGAGGTATATATTTCCGTAAATTTAGGTACATCAAGGGTCCAGACCAGGCATTTCCTACCCTGTTCATGCATTTTAAGCACCTCTGCTTCCTGAAGTCCCAATGTCCAGCGAAATGCCCACACTTGAGAATTTGCTATGCTCACCTGATCTGTAGATAACTCACAAAGTGTCGGAATAGTCTTAAAATCGGGATTTGACAGGAGGTAATTGTAAACCTGCTGCGTCGGAATTCCAATCAGAATCTGTAGTTCGCGCCCTGCTTTTTTTGCCAAATCCAGGTATTTTTTCTGCAATTGAACCACAACTGGAATTGCTTCGGCATCCTTTATGTCCATCCAGACAAATTTTAGCTGGGTATCATTCAAAACCGCAGCAAAAGCCTCCTCAAGCGAAGGAATGTCTTCGCCATGGATGAGTTTCACCATAGATCTCAGCTGTGCAAAAGAATAATCCTGTATGGTGCCATACAGTGGTCCCTTTTGCACCAATCGTATGTTCAGATCATCGTCGTGGTACAAAACCGGAACTTTATCTTTGGTAAGCACTACATCTATTTCGATGCCTGTCGACCCCAAATACTCCGTATATTTTATCATGGCCACACTGTTCTCGGATGCTGGCAGCAAGTCAGAAGTTCTGCCTCCACCCCTGTGTGCCCCAATGACAAAGGGATCAGACCGTAACCGGGAAGAAAATTTTTTGATCAACTCCAATGTCAAAGGAGCATCCGGTAAAGAATTTCCATTACCATACACCCCTGCAATTTTTACCACATTCCCGTTGAACAACTGATTCACATCACCAATGGTCAGCCGGGCAAGGCCAGTTCTACTATTTAATGCATATCTCCAATAGCCTTCAAGCAGAATCTGATGATTGATGTTTCCTGCATCGAGAATAAAATAGCACCCATTTTTGTTGCCAAAGACCGATATTTTATCCTTGGAATGTTTCAAAACAAGTGTATCTCCAAATATATCAGATCCTTGTGTAACCTTGTAGACTCCTTCAAGTTCATATTTCAGAGAATCTGAAACGACTAAACTATTGGCCAAAGCCGAATTATTGGCAAAATCTGGAACCTCCAATGTATTGCTAGTTTGCTTTTCACATGAAAAAAACAGGGAGAACAGGGCCGCTAACAGAAAATCCAAACTGCAGTATTTGTTTCTATTTCTCATAGCACCAGCCCTAAATAAATTTGCGGAATATAGTACCGTTTGTTAAAAGCTGAAAAAGCCGGCCAGGCAGGGAAATAGAATTTTTGAAAATTATTCATCAATCCAAGAACCAACACATGCCTTCTCCATAGTTTCTGTTCTAAAAACAGTGAGATGGTTTGACCCGATTTGAAGTTTTTGAAATCAGATATCTCAGCATCTCCTGAAGATATTTTCAGCGACTGAATTGTATTTCGTTCAGCAGAGATGGTGAAAGCCAAATCGTTTGTATGAAATCCCAAGGAAATAGTAGGATAAAGCATCAGGCCATTTGCTTTGTTATTGAAACCGGCAATATCCATTTTCCCAAATAAAAATCCTGCATCAATTCCGGTGGCCAAAGAAAATTTACCAACTTCGATGTTCCAGTGGGGGCCAATTCTAAATTGGTTCGATACATAAATGGTTTGGAAACTGCCTTCAAGCGAAAAGCCGGCTGGTAAACCAAGTTTGCTGCTCAGCTGGACCAAGGGAGCATCAATTGAAGTTTCCACCCAGTCAAGAGGCAGATGTACGAAAGAGATGGAGATGGCAGATTTTGTTTCCAAGGGCTTATAAACACGAGGCAATATGATCGTGTTAAATTTGACATTATCAGAATAAACGATATCCCCAGCCTGCAAAGGAATGGACATCGCAACTATTGCTAATGTGACAAGGAAGGCTTTAAATGTTTTGATGGAATGCATAGGATACCTTATCTCTCCGGACTTAAAAGTAACTCCTTTTAATTCATAAAAAAACCGCCTTTGTTTGGCGGTTTTTTTATGCAATCTGATTAACAGTATTATTTTACCTCTTCAAAATCAACATCGGTCACTTCGCCATCACCCTTGCTCCCTTTGGGTTGAGATGGTTGACCTTCGTGATGATCTCCCTGTGGACCGGCCTGCGCGTTAGAAGCATTGTACATCTCTTGTGAAGCAGCCTGGAAAACGGTATTCAGCTCGTTGGTTGCAGCATCAATCGCCGTAAAATCCTTGATCTTATAGGCTTCCTTCAAGTTATTCAGAGCCGTTTCGATGGGTGCTTTTTTGTCGGCCGGCAATTTGTCGCCAAACTCTTTCATTTGTTTCTCAGTCTGGAAGATAAGAGAATCTGCGTGGTTGAGTTTCTCTACCTGCTCCCTGGCCTGTTTGTCTGTTTCAGCATTGGCTGCGGCTTCTTCTTTCATCCGCTTGATTTCGTCGTCGCTCAAACCTGAAGAGGCTTCGATACGGATAGATTGTTCTTTGCTGGTCGCCTTGTCTTTGGCGGTAACATGAAGAATTCCGTTTGCATCGATATCGAAGGAGACCTCGATCTGTGGAACACCGCGCTGTGCTGGTGGCAGACCGTCCAGGTGGAACTTGCCAATGGTTTTGTTTCCGGCTGCCATCGGGCGTTCACCCTGAAGGACGTGAATTTCGACAGAAGGTTGGTTGTCAGAAGCAGTGGTAAATGTTTCGGATTTTTTGGTGGGGATGGTGGTATTGGATTCGATGAGCCGGGTCATCACTCCTCCCATGGTCTCGATCCCAAGCGATAGGGGCGTTACGTCAAGCAAGAGCACATCCTTCACCTCTCCGGTTAAAACACCACCTTGAATGGCAGCACCAACTGCAACTACTTCATCCGGATTTACACCTTTGGAAGGTGTTTTGCCAAACAGTTGTTGTACTTTTTCCTGAATGGCCGGGATACGGGTTGAACCTCCCACCAAAATAACTTCGTCAATGTCGCTGATTGTCAAACCGGCATTCTTCAAGGCCTTGCGACATGGTTCCATGGTCGCATTAATCAGTGAATCAGCCAATTTTTCAAATTGAGCACGCGTTAGTTTCTTAACAAGATGCTTCGGAATTCCATTCACAGGCATGATGTAGGGAAGATTGATCTCCGTCTCAGTTGAACTTGAAAGTTCTACTTTGGCCTTTTCGGCTGCTTCCTTCAAGCGTTGCAAAGCCATCGGATCCTTGCGCAAGTCGATTCCCTCGTCTGATTTGAACTGATCGGCCAGCCAGTCGATGATGACCTGGTCGAAGTCGTCACCCCCAAGATGGGTATCTCCGTCAGTAGATTTCACTTCGAACACTCCTTCTCCCAATTCGAGGATCGAGATATCAAATGTGCCACCACCGAGGTCAAAAACGGCAATTTTCATGTCTTTGTGCATCTTGTCAAGCCCATAAGCCAAGGATGCAGCGGTTGGCTCATTGATGATCCGGCGAACCTTCAAACCCGCGATTTCACCAGCCTCTTTGGTAGCCTGGCGTTGTGAGTCGTTGAAATAGGCAGGTACTGTAATCACGGCCTCGGTTACCTCTTGTCCGAGGTAATCTTCGGCTGTCTTCTTCATTTTCTGAAGAACCATGGCAGAGATCTCTTGCGGAGAGTAAAAACGATCGTCAATTTTAACACGTGGCGTATTGTTGTCACCCTGGATCACGGCAAAAGGAACCCTTCCGATCTCCTTGGAGACCTGGTTGTAAGTCTCTCCCATAAACCTCTTGATCGAAGAGATGGTCTTCGTGGGATTGGTGATCGCCTGTCTCTTGGCAGGATCTCCAACCTTGCGCTCACCATTGTCTACAAAAGCAACGATAGATGGTGTGGTGCGTTTACCTTCACTATTGGGGATTACAACAGGTTCGTTGCCTTCCATGACGGCAACACAGGAGTTGGTTGTCCCTAAGTCAATACCAATAATTTTTCCCATTTTGTTCTTATTTTACTATTAATATGTTTTTGATGTAATTTACAATCTATTACTTCCTCCCAATCAATAGTTGTGCCAATCCTGAATCAGGGCAGTTTTTCGGGGAATTTTGCCTGCAGAGCTCTTTCTTCGGGACCGAAATGTCATCGAAAATGACAAAACGACAGAAGAATTTGATTCTTGTTCATTTTTTGACATTTTGTACAACAGGCAATGTTTTCATTCCTGCCAGAGATTTTTGATAAATATCAGGATTTGGATATCTTTGAAGGAGTTTACTACTAAATGTTCATTAACATTCTACCAAATGCAAAAAAAAAATCAGATTGAAAGGCAGCAGGAACGCCTTGCATCTCTTGATGTGTTGCGAGGTTTCGATATGCTTTGGATTATTGGCGGGGGCAGTCTCATTGTAGGTCTGTCAAAAGCACTCAACTGGAGTTGGCTCAATTTAGTCGCCGAACAGATGGAGCATGTCAGATGGGACGGGTTTCACTTCGAAGACCTCATCTTTCCGCTTTTCATGTTTATCTCTGGCGTAGCAATACCCTATGCCATCTCGGCGAAAATTGAAAGTGGCACCGACAAATTTTCATTGTTCAAGAAAGCCGCCAAACGGGGTATACTTCTGATCCTGTTGGGTATCCTGTACAATGGAGCACTTCACCGTCCGCTTGAATTGTCCAACATTCGGATTCCCAGTGTCCTTGGCCAGATTGGATTTGCCTATTTCTTTGCTGCAACAATCGTAATCTACACCAAAAACATGAAATCAAGGATCCTCTGGCTGGCAGGTCTTCTGGTTTCCATCATGTTCATTCAGCTTTGGGTGCCGGTTCCCGGACAAGGGGCAGGATTGCTCGATCCGGTCAATGGCATCAATGCCTATCTCGACAGATTGCTAACTCCCGGCAGGTTGCATGGAAAAACATTTGATCCTGAGGGAATCTTGTGCAGCATCTCAGCCATTTCAGTCACCTTGATGGGTGCCCTTGCAGGTGGAATATTACGCGATGGGCAGCCTGCTTCTACCAAAAAAGCGGTTACACTGGCAATCACAGGTGTTTGTGTTTTGACCACTGCACTGCTGCTTTCAACATTTTACCCCATCATCAAAGCAGCCTGGACAGTACCCTTCGACCTGCTAACTTCAGGTATCAGCTTCCTGTTACTCTCCCTTTTCTATTTCTCCATCGATGTAAAAGATTGGACTTCTCCCTCCAAAAACTGGGGACTCGGAGCAAGAAAGGCCTTCTTTTTTAAAGTCATAGGGATGAACTCAATCACCATTTACCTCACTTGTGCCATCTTTGATTTCCGTGATGCGGCTGCCTTCTTCCTTGGTTTTCTCCAACCTGCCTTGGGAGATTGGATCATCGTACTGGGTGGGATCATCCTGGAATGGTTGTTTTTGCGCTTCCTCTATGAAAAGAAGATCTTTTTGAGGGTCTGAGCCAGAAGAAAGAAGATAGGAGTTATGAGATAGGAGTTATGAGATATGAGTTATGAGTTGTGAGAAAAGTGCTGAAACCTTCATTTTCAGCACTTTTTTTTATTTTCTCATTTTTCCATTTTTCCATTTTTCCATTTACATTCGGTAACTTTGTCACTTCATCCTAAAAATGGAACTTCATGTCAGTGCACAAAGAGATCAAGAGGGTTACGACCCACGTACTTGCGGAGATGAAACTGCAAGGAGAGAAAATCTCCATGCTCACCTCCTACGATTACAGCATGGCCAAACTGGTCGATCAGGCTGGCATCGATGTCATCCTGGTAGGAGATTCGGCAGCCAACGTCATGGCCGGTCACGAAACCACCCTTCCAATCACGCTCGATCAGATGATCTATCATGGTAAGTCGGTGGTGAAGGCAGTCAACAGATGCCTGGTTGTGGTGGATATGCCTTTTGGCACTTACCAGGGAAACTCTCTGGAGGCCCTCAACTCTGCCATCAAAATCATGAAAATCACCCATGCCGATGCTGTCAAATTGGAGGGTGGAAGCGAAGTGATCGAATCGGTTACCAGAATTTTATCAGCGGGGATACCCGTGATGGGACACCTTGGACTCATGCCTCAATCCATCAACCGCTACGGTACTTATGTCGTGAGGGCCAAAGAGGAAGAAGAGGCCAACAAATTGATGAGAGATGCCAAATTACTCGAAGAGGCCGGTTGCTTTGCCATTGTACTTGAAAAAATACCTGCCTCGTTGGGAACCAGCGTCGCCAAAGAGTTGAAGATCCCCATCATTGGAATCGGTGCAGGCGGTGGTGTCGATGGGCAGGTACTCGTCATTCATGATATGCTGGGTATCACCCAGGAGTTCTCTCCCAAATTTCTGCGCCGTTACCACAATCTTGCCGCAGAAATCAAAGGAGCTGTCGTTCACTACATCGAAGATGTCAAATCGATGGATTTCCCAAACGAAAAAGAACAGTATGAATGAAAGTTATGAATTATGAGTGATGAGTTATGAGTTAGGAATCATTTTCTCATATCTGGTATCTCATAACTCATATCTTAAGTCTCATATCTTAAGTCTCCTATCTTATGTCTCCTATCTTATGTCTCCTATCTCCCGCCCTATAGCCTATGCACAAGAACCTTGAAATTCTCTTCGAAGACAACCACCTGATCGCCATCAACAAGCGGTGCGGGGATATTGTGCAAGGTGATAAAACCGGTGACAAGACTGTTGGTGAAGATATAAAAGCCTATCTCAAAGAGAAATACCACAAACCCGGAGAAGTCTTTCTAGGGGTCACCCATCGGTTGGACCGTCCTACCAGCGGGGTTCTGCTGTTTGCGCGCACCTCAAAAGCACTTACCAGGATGAATGAACTCTTCAAAAATGAAGGCTCCATCCGGAAAACATATTGGGCAGTTGTGGATGTTAAACCGGAATTTTCCGAAGCCACCATTGAACACTGGTTGGTTCGCAACGAAAAACAGAACAAATCGTTTGCCTTTGCCAAGGAGCAGAAAGAGTCTAAAAAAGCGTCGCTCACCTACCGTTACATCGCCTCTTCCGATCGGTTTCACCTGCTGGAGATTGAACTACATACCGGCAGGCACCACCAGATCAGGGCACAACTGGCTGCCATTGGACTGCATATCAAGGGTGATTTGAAATACGGTTTCCCGCGTTCAAACAAGGATGGCGGAATTCATCTGCACGCAAGGTGCATCCGTTTTGATCATCCGGTCAGCCACTTGCCAATTCAGTTAACTGCTTCTTTACCAAACGATCCGGTATGGATATTTTTTGAAAAACAACACCAATAGATTTTTCTTCCCCTTTTCAGGCCGCGCACCAGATCTGGTTCAGTTTTACTATATTTATAACCACTATTCACCATCAGCTTCACACCCATGGGTAATCCAAGAAATTTGGTCCGTACGCTCGGACTCGGTTATGTGGTCATATTTGTTGTAGCCAACATCATCGGATCAGGCGTTTACAAGAAGATTGCTCCGATGGCCGCCGAACTTCACTCCTCGGTATGGATACTTCTTGCCTGGATAGTTGGTGGAATCATTACCCTCCTGGGCGCACTAAGCAATGCCGAAATTGCCGGAATGCTGGCCGATACCGGTGGTGAATTTGTCTATTTCAAGAAAATCTACAACCGTTTCTTCGCTTTTATTTACGGATGGACGCTGTTTACTGTTATTCAAACGGCCACCATATCCTCCCTGGCTTACGTTTTTGCACAATCTTTGAACAGCATTGTTCCTATTCCTGAGATCTTCCCCTCCCTGCAGCATTTTACAATCGGCGGTATCTTCTATCCTTTCCAGGATTCAGGAATTAAACTAACCGCCATCCTGTTGATTGCCCTCTTAACCTCCCTGAATATCTCCGGGCTAAAATCTGGTGCCGGTGTGAGCAAAGCCATCATGTACCTGGTCTTTGCAGGATTGGGAATGATCGTCATCTTTGGACTGGGAAGTGCCACGGCCAGGCCAGCTAATTTTATGGAATTGAGCCAAATAACAAGCGGAGCTGTCACCATCTCCTCTTTTTTCACCGCCATGCTGGCAGCATTCTGGGCCTACCAGGGATGGGTGTCTGTAGGCTTTATAGGAGGTGAGATCAAGGATCCCAACAAAAATATTCCGAAGGGAATCGTCATTGGAGTTTTGGTGGTAATTGCCATCTATTTGCTGGTCAATGTGACTTACATGACACTCCTCTCCATTCCTCAACTCGAACAAGTATATGCATCGGGAAACCAGATTGCCGCCGTGGAGGCAGTCCGCAGTTTTTGGGGATCCAGCGGGGTATTGTTTATTTCGATACTGATCCTCATTACCACCCTTGGATGCACCAACGCCAGCATTCTAACGGGAGCACGTCCTTATTATGCGATGTCTCGCGATCAACTGTTCTTTCCGGCAGTAGCCAAAATCAACAAGGCCAATGTCCCTTCCAATTCGCTGTTGTGGCAGGGAATCTGGGCCTCGGTGCTGGTCCTCTCAGGAACCTTCGATCAATTGACAGACATGATCATCTTTGCCGTTTTTATCTTTTATGGAGCCACCTCTCTGGGTGTTTTTGTCTTGCGCAGAAAAATGCCGGATGCCGTTCGTCCTTACAAAGTTTGGGGTTATCCTGTCGTACCTGCCATCTTTATCCTGTTTTGTATTACACTCATCGTTAATACGATCGTAGCCCGTCCCCGCGAAGCAGCCATTGGTATGACGCTGATCTTAACGGGTATTCCGGTGTTCCTATATCTGCGAAGATTCTACGAAAAAGTAGAAAAGGAAGATTGAATCAAACCAAATGATTGTTAACTTAGTGGTCCCTTAACAAGCCATCAGGTTTATCGACAAAAAATTGCACTGCAAAAATGCCAAACTCATGGAGCCATTTTTTAGGAGGCCCCGTGGATCGTTCATCGTGCATATTTCCTCGCCCTTCATCTCCTCAATGGATCGTTCAATGGTTCAGCATTATACATAAGTATCATTCAGAATTTCAGAATTACCGGTCATTTACAACAAAAAGCTAACATAATTGTTATACGTTCATGGAAATCGCAAGTTGATTCCATGCTTCATCAAATGGATGCTAATTATTCATCTTTTAATACCCAAAATTGGATGACCATTCACGACAAGACAAAGGAAGAGCTTATGGAGGAAGTTCAGGATCTCAGGCAAAAAAATGAGTCACTGCTCCAATTGTACAATACCGGGATTGCAGATAGAATGAAAGCAGAGGAGAGTATGTTACTGCTTACACATGCCATTAGAAGCATCAGCGAATGCGTCAGCATCACCGACATGAACGACAAAATACTCTTTGTCAACAAGGCTTTTCTGAAAACCTATCAATTTGTTGGAGAAGAGCTGTTGGGAAAATCAATAGATATTGTTCGTTCAGAGAACAATCCGCCGGAATTGGCCAATGTTATTCTGCCTGCTACTTTACAGGGAGGATGGCAAGGAGAGTTGCTCAACAGGAAGAAAGATGGAAGTGAGTTTCCAGTCTTTATCTCTACCTCTGTTGTTCGGGATTACGAAGATAAGCCAATCGCCCTGATTGGGGTGTCATCCGATATAACCTCACGAAAACATGCAGAGATGGCACTTCAGGAGAGTGAAATCCGCATGCGCTCTATTACCGACTCGGCACAGGATGCAATTCTGATCATGGATTCAGCCGGGCTGATCTCCTATTGGAACCCTGCAGCCGAACGCATATTTGGCTTTTCCAGATCAGAAGCCATTGGCCAAAACCTTCACCTGTTTATGGTACCCAAACGTTACCATCAGGCACACCATGCGGCGTTCCCTGAATTTCAGCACAGTGGTCATGGAGCCGCCATAGGCAAGACATTGGATCTGGAGGCAAGAAAAAAGGATGGAAGCGAAATCTCTGTTCAACTGTCCCTTTCGGCCATCCAAATCAACGACCAATGGCATGCGGTTGGGATCATCAGGGATGTTTCGGAGCAGAAGAGCATTGAATTGGCGCTGGTAAAAGCCAAACACGAAGCCGAAATGGCTAACAAATTCAAGAGTGTATTTCTGGCCAACATGTCGCACGAAATAAGAACACCCCTGAATGCCATCATCGGATTCTCACAGTTGATGAACCGCGACAAACTCTTGTCTGACCTGCAAAAAGAGTACAATGTTTCAATCATTCATGCAGGAGAACATCTGTTGGCGCTGATCAACGACATCCTGGAATTATCCAAAATAGAGGCAGGCCGTGTCATTTTAACTCCATCCAATCTCGACTTGCACGCGCTTTTGGACGACATTCAAATGATTTTCAAAGAGCGTACCCAATCCAAAAATCTTCAATTCATTTGCGAAAAGGCAATTGACCTTCCTCGTTATATATTTGTGGATGAGAGTAAGTTGCGTCAGATTTTTGTCAATCTCATCGGCAATGCATTAAAATTCACGGAAGAAGGGGGCATCGCCGTTCGCTCCCGTGTCGATAAAATTGACAACAAGAAGTACAAGTTGGTTGTGGAAATTCAGGATTCAGGACCGGGAATTGCAGAAGAGGAAATTGACAAGCTTTTTAAGCATTTTGAGCAAACAAGTTCCGGAATCAGCAAAGGAAGCGGCACCGGATTGGGACTCGCCCTCAGCCGCGAGTTAGCCATCCTGATGGGTGGAGACATTACCGTATCCAGCGAACTGGAAAAGGGATCCATTTTTACTTTTCAGGTGGAGATCAGAGAGGGAAATTCTGATGCAGTGGAAAAGAATACCACCAAAGGCGTGATAGGAATTGATCAAGGGGAAATGACCTACCGTATTTTGGTCGTTGACGACAAGCAAGACAATCTGAAAGTGGCCGCAACGCTTCTCAAGTTGGTGGGTTTTGAAACCAATGAAGCCGTCAACGGTGAAGATGCCATCCAAAAATTTGAGACCTGGAACCCTCACCTCATCCTGATGGACATGCGCATGCCTGTCATGGACGGTTACGAAGCCACCA
The DNA here is from genome assembly GCA_964528535.1 of uncultured Tangfeifania sp. Taxonomy (GTDB): domain Bacteria; phylum Bacteroidota; class Bacteroidia; order Bacteroidales; family Prolixibacteraceae; genus CAINVV01. Next base: position 49,363 of record CAZGSQ010000015.1, read on the forward strand.
AACGTATCAAATCAACAGAAAAAGGGAAGCAAACGCCCATCATTGCATTGACGGCAAGTACCTTTGAAGATGAACTCAAAAAAATCAATTCTCTTGGCATTCAAGGATATATCCGAAAACCCTTCAGAGAAAATGAACTTTTCAATACGATTGGCAAAATATTGGGCATCAATTATATCTACGAAAATGATACCCCCATTCTAGCGAATAAATACAGCTCAGACAGCTTAGCTCTCGCGGAAGATATTGCACAACTCCCCAACAACCTGTTGCTAAAAATGCAAAATGCACTTGCTGTAGCCGATTTGGACCTTTTGATACTGCTCATCAAAAGTATGGAGGGAACCAAAGAGGAGCTTGCTCAAAAACTTATGCATCTTGCTGTGAATTATGATTACGATCAGTTACAGCTCCTTTTAACTGGGAAGGAGGAAAAGGAATGAAATCTGACGATCCGTTTTCTGCCAAGGTTCCCGATATTCTTATCGTTGATGATGTTCCTGCAAATCTGAAAGTTTTGGGCGAAATTCTGAAGGGAGAAGGTTACAAAGTAAGACCTGTGCCCAACGGTCCACTGGCACTTGTCGTGGCATCGAAAGAATCTCCCGACCTTATTCTTTTGGATATCATGATGCCGGACATGGATGGATTCGAAGTCTGCAGGCTTCTGAAAGAGGACTAGAAATTATGCGATATCCCTGTTATTTTCATCAGCGCTTTGAACGATACCAACGATATCGTAAAGGCGCTTACTTCAGGTGGAGTGGATTACATCACCAAACCCTTTCGGGCGGAAGAGGTTGTTGCCAGGGTTAAAACCCATCTCAAACTTCACCGGCAAAGCAAGGAACTTCAGAAGCAAAGTAAAGAACTTCAGGAACTTATTGCTACCAAAGACAAATTTTTCTCCATCATCTCCCACGACCTCAGGGGACCCATGGGAGGATTCATGGTTTTGACAGAATTGATGGCAGATGAGACAGCAGCTCTGTCTCAGGAACAACAGAAAGAGCTGACCATTGACCTCAGTCATTCTGCCCGCAACATATACAACCTGCTCGAAAACTTGCTCGAATGGGCCAGGATGCAACAGGGTCATACCACCTTTCATCCGAAACCTATTGTCGTTTCTGCATTGGTAGCCGAATGCGTAAAACCACTTGCCGACAACCTCCGGAAGAAAGAGATTCAGCTAATGGTTGAAGTAGCCGAAGATCAGGAAGTAATTGCCGATTCAAACATGATTCAATCTGTGATCCGCAATCTGATTTCAAATTCCGTCAAATTTACCCCAAAAGGTGGCAAAATCACCATCTCTTCCGGCTATACCGAGAATAAAACATTGGTTATGATCGTCAATGACACCGGAATCGGCATGAACAGTGAAATGGTTTTGAACCTTTTCAAATTGACCATCAACACGAGTCGACCCGGTACAGATGGAGAGCAAAGTACCGGACTCGGACTGCACC
>CAZGSQ010000016.1:0-50616 GCA_964528535.1 uncultured Tangfeifania sp.
GTCGATGGTAATGGAGGTAACTCCTGCCGGGACAGTCCAGTTTACAATGGATCCTCCATAATTAAATGTACTCGTACTCGATGAATAGGTTGCTGGGTTGTTTGTACCAGAAGAGGTGAAATATGCCTGTGAACCTGCAACACCATTGTATTCTATCACCATAACAGTATATGCAGTGCCTGTGGTTAAATTGGTTACTGCAACAGAGGTACCTGTTCCATTGTAGACACAATACCATCCGCTGCTTGCAATTTGCGTTCCCGAGCCAAAACTGGTACTGGCCGTATAAGTTGTTCCGTTGACAGGTGTAGGAGTTCCTGAATTCGCTGCCTTCATGAATACAGCACGACTGCTTCCGTTCCCATTGGTCCAGGAGATGCTCGTTGAAATATCAGTTGTACCGCTGAAGGTCACATTGGTCGCCTGGGTCGAAGGGGCACCGTAAACCGCTATTGTAACTTCATTGGACACAGTGGCCGTACCACAAGTTGGGGTGGAGGTACAGACCATGAATTTTGTTCCAACTCCGCCCAAATCAGTGCTGTTTGGGGTATAGGTTGCACCGCTTGCTCCGCTGATGGTAGAAATCGTCCCGCCGGTAGTAGTTCTGTAACCCCACTGACGACCCGTTATCGTGCCACCGTTGGTTTCAGCGACAGTCAATTGGGAGCCTGAGCCCCCTGTCACAAATGTCTGTGCAGTGGAAGGCGTTACTGCTACCGCGGATAATCCAGCAGTTACCGTCCAAACAACCGCATTGGTGCTGGAGGTCGTGCATCCGGCTGCCGAAGCCGTGCGATAGGTCTGAATGGAGACGGAAGTATGTCCGGTGGTTGTCAGGCTTGAACCTGAGGTATAGGAGGCCCATGAACCACTGTCGTACTTGTATTGCAATACATCAACGACTGTTCCTGCTCCGCCTGAACCAGCTGCAAGAGTGGCCGAAACGTTGGTTGCTGTACAAACTGATCCTGCAACAACACTGGGAGTTAATGTTCCGGATACCGGCAAAGATGATACAGTTACAGCAACCTCATTGGATATTGTTGCGTTGCCGCAAGATGGTGTCGAAGTACAAACCACATATTTTGTTCCGGCTACGCCACCCATATCTGTACCTGTAGGCGTATAGGTACTGCCTGTTGCCCCGCTGATGGCGTTAATGGCTCCGCCAGAGGTAGAGCGAATGCCCCATTGCCGGGAGGTGATGGATCCACCACCTGTTTCGGCGGCAGTTAACTGGGTGCCGGTTCCGCCAACACAAATTGTTTGCGTGGTATTTGGTGTTAAGGCAACAGCCGACAGCGTCGCTGTGACACTTCCGCTTGCCGCCACATTCACGGTAGTGGCGCCCGTTGAAGTTAATGCTACACTTCCCGAAGGAGTTCCGGTCGCAGAACTTGCCATTCGGACATATATTGTTGTGGAGGAGACACTTCCACCCGTTTGGGTCAGAGTCAAAGAACCCGAATAGGTACCACCCGAGGTGAGGCAAATTTCAAATCCGGTGGGGGCCGTAACCGTGATGTTGCCGGTTAAACCGGTACCGGATGCCGAAAAATTCTGGGCTGCTGAAGCAGTTCCTGAACAGGCAGTATATGCCGAGAGAGTTCCTGTTGTTCCAATTGTTGGACCAGAGGTATAAGTTATTGTAACCAGGCCATTGCCCGTATTGGCCGCACTACTGCTTGGATTTGTGCCTCCATTGTAGGAACCGCCCCCAAAGCCATTCGCTGTACCAGCACCGGTGTTCATACCACTTCCGCCACTGTAGCCACCACCCGCTCCACCCCGCATATTGCAGGCACCATCATAATTTGGCGCTGCACCACCACCAAAACCTCCTGGTTGATAGGTTCCATAAGAACTGCCTGCACCACCTTGCTGGAAACCTGAACCTCCGGGGGCATTGTAGTTATTATCCGCACCACCTGAGGAATAGAAACCTCCACCGCCTCCTCCACAACCCGTGCGTGGTGCACCATTGCCACTCGTTCCAGGTGCAGGTCCTGTACCGCTGGTACTGGTTGAAGCCGCTCCACCGGTTCCTGAAGTTGAACCGCCTCCTCCACCGGCAACAATTAACGGCGTAGCGGTAGAATAAGATGCTCCCAATGCAACAAATGTACCCCCACCACCGCCAGCATATGTACCTGAACCGGTAGGCTGCTGTCCAACCAGAATAGATAAAACCTGTCCGGGTGTGACACTAAAAGTTCCTGTCAGGATAGCTCCCAATCCTCCTGTGCCACCATTTGAACCACCTTGGGCCCCTTTTGTTGTTATTACCAGTGTCGTAACGCCCGAAGGGACTGTCCAATTTACAATTGAGCCCGAATAATTCAACGTAGCGATTGTAGCTGTGTTGACAGTGTTGGGATTGTTGGTGTCTGATGCCGAAAAATATGCCTGATATCCTGTTGTTCCATTGTATTCGGTCACCATCACCACATAGCTTGTAGAAGCAACAAGATTGGTTACCGCGACCGAGGTGCCTGTTCCATTGTAAACACAATACCACCCAGTACTCGCTATTTGTGTACCTGAACCATAGTTGGTACTGGCCGAATAGGCTGTACCGTTGACAGGTGATGCTGCTCCTGAATTCGCCGCCTTCATAAATACAGCACGACTGCTTCCGTTCCCATTGGTCCAGGAGATGCTCGTTGAAATATCAGTTGTACCGCTGAAGGAAACATTGCTGGCCTGGGTAGAAGGGGTGGAATAAATCGTTCCTGCTGTCCAGGTAGGCGAATTGGTCAAAGTGCCAGGATACGATCCGGCAGTTGTATTGTCGGCAAGTGCAGTACCACTCCCGTTGCTCATTTTATAATAGGCGACAAGTCCGCTCTCACTGCCCTCAAGTTCATCCAACATATTGGCCTGGATCTGCGCCTGCGTGCGTGCCGTATTCCAGAGTCGCACCTCGTCAACACTTCCGGTGAAATACCTTGGCGATGTCAAATAGTCAACGCCGATTGTCAATGCATTGGAATTGGCCAATACTGTAATCGGAATTCCGGTAGTGGATTGCAACACGCCATTGATATAGATCGATACTGATCCGCTGCTGTAAACTCCTGCAACATGGCACCAGGTACCGGCTGCAAGCACACCATTGCCAGTAATGGCACCGCAAAAATCGATGCTGGTATATGGAGAGGTATGACCCAATCTCAAAAAATAGCCATTTGCGTCTGAAGTTTGGTATTTTCCAACGATGCCACCCAATGAATTAAATGAAGAGGGCTTTATCCAGGCCTCTACAGTAAAATTGGTGGTCAAATCCAATGCATTTGCATCAGTGATTGTCACATACTGACTGCTGGATCCTGTGAAAGTCAAAGCATTTCCCTGTCCATCAGCCTTTTGTCCATAAAAGAACAGGACCAGCAGAATGGCAACAAGAAATTTTAAGATTTTTGTGGGAATTGCACTCAGACCAAGCCCCAAACGATACCCATTCACTTTGGGTAAAGCTTGCAAAACGCTTGAATTGGTCAAAACTTGGCTAATGGGCATAATTACGAAACGATAGGTCTGATGCAACAAAAGTTAAAAGGGAGTAAACTACCTATCTAACAAAGGGGGTTGAATTTTGTTCAGGTTTTTTAAAAAAAAAATATTTTTTTTGAATCCAGGCTAAGACTTATTCTGAAAACATTGATTTTAAGCATGTTAACAACGGCTCAAAATTAGAAACTTTCACGCTTAATCTCCCAAAAACCGCATGGTCACATCATGGACAAAAAAATATTTTTGGGAGAAGAGTGGTAAAATTGTCAAATTGCCGAATTAACGCATCAAACTCCCACCTGCAGTGCCTTCACTGTTAGAGAAAAAACAATCCCTCAAAATGTCCGGATGGCCCGAACTTTGAACAAGGCACTCTTGGATGCCTGGGTGATGCTGCCATTGGAAAAAGACTGAATGGTACCAGTGGTGGAGGTGGTCTCTGTTGAACTCCAGTAATTTACTGCTGAAAATCCTCCCAATCCCTGCAACTTAAGCTTTTCATACATCAGGTTCAACTCTTCCCTGGAGGGCAGGTACCAGTCGCTGTAACCACTTGCAACCAAGTCGGAACACAATTTCGCAGCAATTCCGGCAGTGGTACAATCCGCAACAAGCGCGATGGTGTTGGCCATTCCTGTGCCTACTGCCGTGCCTTGACTACCAGGGATGAGTGTCCCTGAACATCCCCAGGGCGCTCCGACGGATTGATCGTAAGTGGCTGAAATTAATCCGTGCAGCGTAGTGGCATCGAGGTAAAAAACGAGACCTCCCTGGTAGCTTTGACCAATCTTAAGATCGGGAAGTGTCAGCAGACTTACCTCATTTCCATAGGCAGTGCCCGCACTGTTGGTAGCATAAGCCCTTGCATAATAAGTGGTACCGGGGGTCAATCCAGTCAGACTGACTTCAAAATTGCCGGTGCCCGGCCCTTTGTCGATGTTGTTTTGTGAAGTGGTGGGAAGGTGACTTATTCCGTAACAGAAACCCTTCGCAAAAACGGCTCCACCACCATCGTTTGTTACGTTTCCGCCGGAAACAGCTGTGGTTTTGGTCACTGCGGAGACAGCAACCGTGCCAACGGTGGGAAGCAAAATGGTTTTGGTGGTGAAGGTGATGTCGTTGCCATAAGCAGTCCCGGCACTGTTGATGGCAAAAGCCCTCACATAATAGACTGTTGCCGGGGTCAGGCCCATCATGTCCGCTGCAAAACTACCGCTGCCTGGACCCTTGTCGATGAGGTACTCTGCAATGGTTGGATTTGGCGTGGGGCCGAAGCAGATACCTCTTGAAATAACTGGACTACCTCCATCGTTGGTGACATTGCCTCCCGAAGTGGCAGAGGTAGTTTGTACCAGGGAAATATTGACTGTACTGAGCGTAGGAAGGATGATCGGGTTTGTGGCAAAGGTAACCTCACTGCCATAAGCCGTTCCGGCACTATTGGTGGCAAAAGCCCTGATGTAATAGGTTGTTCCGGGGTTTAAACCGGTGATGTCTGCAACAAAACTTCCCAGTCCGGTGCCTTTTTCAACCGGATTGTCAGTCAGCGTTGGATTGTGTTGCAAACTGTAACAAATCCCTTTCGCACTTACGGCATTTCCTCCGTCGTTGGTCACATTCCCACCCGAAATGGCTGAGATTCTGGTGATGGTTGTCGCAGCTGAGGTGCTAACGACAGGAAGGATGATCGGATTGGTGGTGAAGACAATTTCGTTGCCATAGGCAGTTCCGGCAATGTTAACCGCATAAGCCCTGGCATAATAGGTCGTACCCGGAGTCAGTAAAGTTAGATCAGCACCAAAACTACCCGTGCCGGTTCCCTTTTCCACAACATCCGAACCAGTAGTAGGATTTGGGACTGTGCCGTAACAGACACCCCTAACAGTAACAGGACTTCCGCCATCGTTCGAGACATTTCCTCCGGTAACGGCCGAGATCCTGGTAAGTGAGGAGACTGAATTGGTGGTTAATACCGGAGGCACAATTGGATTGGTAGAAAAAGAAATTTCTGTGCCATAGGCAATTCCGGCAATATTTGTGGCATACGCCCTTACATAATAGGTCGTTCCGGGAATCAGAAGCGTCAAATTAGCGGTAAAACTACCGGTCCCGCTTCCACCCTCCACAACATTCTGTGAGATCGTAGGACTTGGCAAAGTTCCGAAACAGATGCCTTTGGTCAGCACTGCACTTCCCCCATCATTGGTTACATTTCCACCCGAATTGGCTGAAATTCTGGTGATGGTCGTAACTGTTGAAGTCGTAACGACGGGCACCAGAATCGGATTGGTGACGAAGGTAAGCTCATTCCCGTAGGCCGTACCAGCGCTGTTGGTGGCAAATGCCCGCAGGTAATAGGTAGTACCCGGCGTCAAACCCGTCATGTCGCCAGTAAATCCGCCCGTTCCTCCACCTTTTTCGACCACATTTTGTGCGGTTGTTGGCGCCGGTGTCAGACTGTAACAAATTCCACGCATCACCACGGCATTGCCTCCGTCGCTGGAGATGTTTCCTCCCGAAATGGCCGAAATACGTGTGATGGAGGTGACATTGGAAGTAGCAAGTGTTGGTACCAAAATAGGATTCGTCGTAAAACTGATCTCGTTCCCGTAGGAAGTACCAGAACCATTTGTCGCAAAGGCCCTTACAAAGTAGGTAGTTCCTGGGATCAATCCGCTTATGGTTGAGCTGAAAGTGCCCGTGCCGGTGCCAGTTAAAACCACGTTGTTCTCAATGGTTGGATTGTTCTTCGTGTCAAAGCAGATGCCACGTTGCAAAACGCCCGAACTTCCGGCACTCGCAATGGTGCCACCGCTCTTTGCAGCGGTTTGGGTAACCGAATTCGCGACAACTGTCGTGAGCGTCGGCAGACTCGCCGTGGTAAAGACCACCTCGTTGCCATACATGGTTCCAACCAGGTTGATGGCATAGGCACGGATATAATAGGTAGTACCCGGCGTATGCATGGAGAGTCCTACCGTGAATTCGCCCAATCCTGATCCTGCCTGGATGACATTGTCGGTCACCACCGGGCCTTTGTTCAGAGCGAAACAAATGCCCCGCCCGGTGACTGATACCCCACCGCCATCTACCACATTTCCTCCACAATCGGCCGATGTAAGGGCCACATTGCTTACTTGTTTGGTGGTCAGTGCGGCAAAATTGAGGGTGGTGAAGCTCTCTTCCTTCCCATAGGCTGTGCCGGCTTTTGTGGTGGCAAAGGCCCTCAGGTAGTAAGTGGTTGAAGCCTTTAATCCTGAAATTTTGGCCGTAAATTCACCCGTTCCGTTCCCAGAGAGAACCGTACTGTCGACCACGGTAGGAAGCGCATTCCTGCTGTAACAAACTCCCCTTTTCTCAACAGGTGATCCCCCATCGTTGGTCACATTTCCGCCGCTTACTGCCGTCACATCCAGGATGTTGTTGGGGACAGTGGTCTCCAGCAATGCGAATTTTGGCAGATTCCAATCCATGGTTGAACTGGAACAGGCCACCATCAGGCATGTTGCAAGCATCAATAATAGGCTGGAAAAGCTTTTCAAGAGGCTAAGGTTTTAAAGGTGAATGAATGATGGAAACCGGACTCTTCCTTAAAATACGCTTCAAAGGCCTGTTTTTGTTGTCATTTTTGACTCCTCTGGTGAATACGTGCACGATGTCTGAAAGATATATTCCTGCAGAGATTCCTCCTGTAACCAGGAAAATTTTGTTCGACAGGTTGGCATTCGCATAATATTTTTCGCTGTGGGCCGGATCGTCCTGGTATTTTCGGAACATAAATCCGGAGAAAATTTTGCTGCCGAGAGAGAGTGCTGCCGAGACAATGAAAAGCGTCATTCTGCCATTTCCCCTCTTTCCATCACTGATTTTTTTACTCCCCCAGCCAGGAAAAACCATCGAATAGAAACAATTCGCCGGACCATCGATGGCCACGAAAGAGGCCATCCTCAGATCTTCATAATAGTTCCCGTTCAACTTCTTTTCAACAACCTCAAATCCGTAGCGCCCATTCCTGAAACTCTGCGCATGAATGAACTGTTTGATCTTGTCGTTGTACCGGCTGGTCGAAAAATCATCATTCTCGAAGTCGATACCCGGATGCTTCACAGCGGCAAGGATTTTGTTCGTTTTCCAGGTCAGATTGAAATTCAACTCCTCCCTGACGGGAACAGGAACATTCAAAATCCTTGGCTGGGAAATTCCGGAAAAGGACATTCCCGAAAGGTATGAACTTAAATTTCTGTTGCTCAAATAGTTGATTTTTACATTTGAAAGGTTGTGACCTTGGGCATCAAACTTGATGAGAGAGGTGTAATTTAACCTCCCACTGTTTCCACCATGTAGCAGCAGTTCCTCCAATGCCTTCACATTAATGGCCCGAAACGCTTTGTAACCATTGGGATTGAGGTAGGCATAAGATTGCTCCCGGGCACTAAAATCCTTGATGTTCAGAAAATCAACACTCCTCCTGATTTTCAGCAGCAGACTTTGATCCGTCGAATCGATGGCAGCGGCATCCTTGTAAAATACCACTGCCTCCTGGTATTTTTCCAACCTGCTAACTGAATCACCCTTTTTCAACAGTTGCCCGTAAGACTCCTTCAGTAGGGAATTTCTTGTGTTTTTCAGGGAGAATTCTATTTCATCCAGGGCATCGTTGTCCCACAATTGAATGTCCATTTTCGCTGCTTCATAGCAGCGGAGGGCCTCACCAAATTTTAGCTCCCTGTAGCGCAGGTCGCCGGCATCCTTGTTTTGCCTGTATCGTGCGGCCCGGGTCTGATCTTTCAGCATCTGGCTCTTCAACGATTCATCCTTGTAGATCAAAACCGAATATCTTTTTTGTCCGCTCTCTTTTGGGTATTCCCTGAATTCCATCACGACTCCATCTTGCTCCGCCAAGACATTTTTTGTATAATCCAGATTCTTCACTGTTTGTACGATTTTTCGCTGCATGTTGGTGAAGCAGGCTGCCGTTGTCTGGTAGATGACCAAATTGGGAATTCCGGCCTTCTGGTATACCAACAACAACCCGTCGCTACCAAGAGCCTTCGCATTTTTAAACCGCTGAAGTTGGTAATCCAAGAAAGAGCCGAAATAGTCATACATCGGGTTCTCAATGCTCCGGTCGATGGACCAGCCCGAAGTGGAAAGATATTTGTTCAGTTCAACATCCGTTGATTTTTGAATCCTCAACAACTGCGACTCAGCCAATGGGCATGAGGAATTCTGAGCAGTGAGGTTTGTCCACAATGCCAAGAATATCAATGCAATTACCAATTTATTTACCATTCTGACGGCTACAGCTCGACCCTATCTTTACAAAAAGTTAACTACGGCTAAGTTACTATCAATATTACAGATTTTTCACAAAGGTTGCTTCATGGATCACGAGAATAAAATATTGTTAGTTTTATGGGAAATTTAAACTTGGCTTAACCAGATGAGACTCTTTTGCATCCCCTTTTCCGGAGGAAATGCCTATTCCTATGCCGAATTCAGGAAATACCTACCGGTGAATGTTGAACTTTGCAACCTTGAACTTCCCGGTAGGGGAAAAAGGATCTCCGAGCCATTGCTGCAAACCATTGAAGCAATGACTGATGATCTATCGAGGCAGATCGAAGGACTGACGACAGGCAGCTACGCCATTTTCGGACACAGTCTGGGTGCCTTGCTTGCGCTTACCCTGGCCAGGAAGTTACACAACATTGGGGCCAACCAGCCTTCCATACTCTTTGTCTCCGGACTGAAAGCCCCTGCCCTGATTCGACCCGACAACCGTTACAATCTACCTGAAGATCAGTTCCTTCAATTGCTGAAAGAGATGGATGGCATGCCTGATGAACTGCTTGCCAACGAAAGCTTTCTTCAATATTTCCTTCCGGTTATAAAATCTGATTTTCAGGCATTTGCCCACTACGAATACGAACCTTCCGAATTTCAGCTGCAAATGCCGCTGGTCGTATTGCTGGGCAACAAAGAGAAGATTGATGAAACTGAAGCTGGCAATTGGAAACTTGAAACCGGGGGTACTCTCTCCATCCATCGGTTTGAAGGTGGACATTTCTTTATCTTCAGTGAAACGAAACTTGTCTGCCAACTGATTTTGGAGAAATGCAATGCACTATCATAAAAGATGATACAAATTTATTATGCCTATGCCGATGAGGTTCCGTCAACCAATTTCGAGTTTCTGACATCTGAGTTGTCGTTGCGGTCAAGGGCAAAATTGGAAGGTCTGAGGCGGTATCAAGACAAACGTCTTCAGCTTATTTCGGCCGGATTGTTGGCAAGAATTTTGATGGACAACGGGCAAATGGAGTACAAATTGAAGGACTTGCAATACAGTGAATCAGGCAGACCCTATTTCCCAAATGCTCCGTTCGATTTTAACATATCCCACACCGAAAATTGTGCCGCCGTCGCCTACATGGAAAATGGTCGGGTTGGCATCGATGTTGAAAAGATAAAAGAAATTGATTTAGAAGATTTTAACGATTTCTTCAGCCAAGATGAATGGGATGAAATTCATTCATCACCCGACAGTTTCAGAACATTTTACGACTTTTGGACACGCTTCGAGAGTACCGTCAAAGCAGATGGAAGAGGCCTGCCGCTCCTCTCAATGAAAAGAAATCAAATATTTGAAGACCATGTAATTTTAGATGGCCAAACCTGGTTTCCCGTGCACAAGCGCTTTGACAATTCCATCTCTTGTTGCATCACATCAAACAGAAAAGGAAGCCCCGTCGAAATTCTTGAGATACAAGCTATTTAGAGTGGGCAGACTCTTTTTTGTTGTTGTTGCTACTGGCTATCAGGATGTAAATCAGGGGTGGAATGGGTGTAAAGAAAATAGAAAAAATAAAATTTACCCAGAAACCAAAACTGGTATCTTTCCCCAACAAACCGACCACAAAACAGAGAAACAGATAAAAAACAACGAAGAAAGCCATAATAATTACATTTAAATGTCTGTGAATATTTAGTAATCTCCTATCAATCTATGATATAGAATAAAATGCAGCCGTTTAAGGATTGCTCCTCCATCCAGCTCGAACCCCTGCAAGTTTCAATGCCGGTACAGCTCACTGTTTGGCAGAAACAACAAGAACCCCCACTTGTTTGTTTTGATGGAGGAGTAAAAAACATACCAGTCTTTTTGGTTTTCAAATTCATCCAATTTTTTTAATCCCGATTTACCTTGTTGCAACTCTTTCCCTATATCGTGCAAAATGGGTAATTTCAACTTATCGGCCATCGTAAAAATTGTCTCATTAAAGATCCATTCCGGATGGGCAGCTGAGAGAATGGTACCGTTCTGAGAGATCAGCATGGCATGACATCCCCACAATTTACCAATTGTTTGAACATTCTTCGCCAACTCTTCGATTGAAACATCCACGGTTACGATCCCTTTGAAGAACTCCTTCGAACCATTGAATTTATTGAAGGGGATGGAATAGGTCGACATGAGCAGATTGCCTCCGCCCGTGTCGAAATAGGGTTCACTCCAGACAGGTTTCATCAAAGTCTTGGGGATGAGGTACCAATCCTTCTGGAAATAATTGTAAGAAGGGCTATTCAGGTTCGTAAATACATTGGCATCACCCTTCCGGTAGACATATGGTGCATAGAACACCGAATCTTTGATGAATTGATTGGGTTCATAAGCGATCGCGCTTCCGAAGATTTCCGGGTTATTGAACAAGACCGACTCCAGCAAGATTTGCATCTCCTCCTTGTTAACATCCTGAAATTCTAAGATATAGACCAGGTCTTCGGGTATTTTCTGAACAAATTCAATGAGTCTGTTTATTTTCCTGATGGCGGCATTCGATCGGTTCTGAAAAAGTTCAATGTTCGATTTTTTCCTGAACACCTCTTTGTACGCCAGATTCCCCAGGAACAAGAGAGACAGACCACACAGTACGAGCATGAAAATAAAAATCAATTTTAATATTCTTCTCTTCAGATTTCTCATTGTTCTAACTGTTGCTTCTATGGTGCTTATGCCCGATATAAATATTGATTGTCAATTATTTATGGACTATTTTCTTTTATTTTTTATCGTCCGTATTCAACAACAAAGGCAAGCCCTTTTCGCCGGTACCCATGATAATTATTTTGGCATTCTGCGATTTCGCAAATTCGGAAGTCACCTCCAGTCCTTTCCATTTCAGGATGGGTACTTTTGAAATATCCTGAAAATCTTTGATCCCTTCGGCTTCAATAGATTTCCTGCGTTTCTCCTTTTCCTCAGTAACTAATTTATAATCAAATTCATACGCCAACTGAGCGGCAACCATTTTCTTTTCGATCGACTGGGATACGATGGGAGGCAGACTGATCCTTTTGATCAAATAGTCATCAATGACTATATTTCGTTGGATCAATTGCTTGTTGAGATAGTATTTGATGGTCGACTGAATGATTAGCGTCGATATTTTATACAGTTGCTCGGGAGTGTAATTACCTATGATAGACATGGATGCCGCCTGAACTTCGGGCGTCACATAGGTATTCGCGTAGTTGACACCCAACATCTTGTGAATAACCGGAATCGAATCGGTCAAAGCAAAGAACCTGTAATAAAATTCCACTTTGATGGAAAGTCCTTCGGCAGTAAGAATTTCCATGGTATCGCTTTTGGTCTGGATTCTGGTATTGTAAATGTACATCTTGTCCCAGGGCCAGATCATCTGAAGTCCCTCACCATAATACTCATTGAGCTGGGTCCCGGTGAGCCCCGACCACCTGATTCCCTGTTCTCCGGAGTCGATAGAAATAAAGATGCTTTTCCAGAACAAGGCAAGCAAAAAGACAAACACCAAAAATGACATGGTAATCCCCAATGTGTGCCTTTCCCAATAGTCAACGATACTTCTCTTCATAGCGTTGTAATACATCCCGACTTTTCTAAAAAATATTTTCATTTTTGAAATCATTAACTTCCATGATTAAATTACCCATTCACAAATTGGCAGGATCAGAGGGAGACAATTTTCCCGTAATCCATTTTTATCACCCGATCTGCCACATGAAAATACCTGTCATCATGACTTACGGCGATAACTGTCTTACCCTCGGCCTTTAATTTTTTCAACAGAATATCATAGAAATAGTTTTTAAACTGTGGATCCTGGTCGGCGGCCCATTCATCAAAAATGTAGATGGGTTTGTCCTCGAGGAAGGTAACAATCAGAGCCAACCGTTTCCGCTGACCCGTTGAAAGATTTTGTACCGTAAAGCGATCCTCCTTAAACTGCGTCTTGTTGTCGATCTGCATCAATTTCAGCAGTTCATTGACCCTTTCCGGATCAATGTGCTCCAATCCGTAGAGCTTGTCGAAGAGATGGAAATCATAAAAGATTGCTGAATACAACTCCCTGTATTCAAGGTAATTCGAATTGTCTACCAGCTTGTCGTCTACAAAAATACCGCCTGATTGCAGCTTGTTGTAGAGCATCGTAAGGGCCTTTAGCAGGGTAGTCTTTCCGCAACCGTTTCCGCCAACAAAGAAGATTACCTCGCCCCTGTTGATGTCCAGATCAATCGGACCAATTGAGAAATTATCATAGATTTCACTGTCGCGGTACTCAAAATAGAGGTTCTTAAGTTCAATCTTTTTGAAATTTTTGAACCTGTTTTCACCTTCAATGGGCTGTACTTCATCGTGGTTGGAATTTTGATCCAATTGATCTTCAAGTTCATAGATATTCCGTACCGCTAAATTGAGTTTTTCGTAGGGAGGAATCATCGACACCAATGAGGTAAGGGGGCCAATGGCAAAAAGCATGGCGGTGGTGGTACTGACGATCTCCTTCGAGAAGCTGGCATTCAGTTGTGGCAGCACAAATACGATGGCACCAAGCACAATGTAGATAAATGCCTGAGAAAAGACGGTGTTGACGGAGAAGAGGTACCCCGTACTTACTTTCAGTTTTTGAACAACAGTCGAAATTTTCCTGTAGTGCGAAAATAGGTCGTTGCTCTTTTTTCGGTTCAACTTGATCTCTTTCAAACCATCCAGGATATCGGTCAGTGAGTTGAAATATTCGATTTCGGCCTTGTTGGTGGCATCCAGTTCAGCAAATACTTTCACATTGTTTTTCATGAAAAGCATCACCCCTAACGACAACAGCAGCAACAAGATCAGGGAAGCCATCAGATTCAGATAGGCAATGTAGGCAAAGATAAAGATGAGCATGATGCCCGATTGCAAGGCTGTAATCAGGTAAACAGACATCTGTGAAATGAGCGTTGTCTCCTGCGTCAAACGGTTGTAAATCTTGGCTTTCCCAATCTTTTCGATGTTCAGCAAATCGGTGCGGCGTATTTTATCGGATAATCTGATCCTAAGATTGTTCAAGATATCCTCTATCAACGTGACCCCTTCGACAAGTATAAATTTCTGTGAGGTGATAAAAATGCCGACGACGGCTACAAACATCAGCAGATGACCAACATTGATACTCTTACCGGCTTGGTTTTGGGCGGCCAGATTGATCACTGCCAAAACCCCGGTACTTGACAAGCCGGAGACTGCGGTCAATATCGCCAGCTTGTGCAAGGGTTTATCAGACTCCTTTTTCAGGAAATGAAAGATGGTCATTTGTAATTTCCAATTAGGTTCATCGCATTTTGTTCGAAGTAGAGCCGATCGAGCAATTTACCCGTCAACAATGCATTTCTTTCGAGATTCGGCTGTTTTAGCATGTCCATGTGTCCGCCGGAACCTTCGAAGACTTCGAAATGAGAAGCCAAATCAATCCAGGCAGTACGACTGATATTTTTATTAAAATTAGTTATTTCGTCTGATGCTTCTATCTGAAAGATGGTACAATTTACGAATTTATCTTCACTCCTGGCATTCAGATGTTTTCGGTAGGCAACAATTTTTTTGAGTGCCGCCTCCTTGATCTCTTCATCCAAAAACTCAGCGTGGTTTTGTTCGATGTAAAGGATGGCATCATTTAGGTATTCATCTGAACTCCAATCAATTATTTCAAATTGTCGGTAACTGTCCAGCAAGATGATGCCGCCAACCTCTCTACCCTGCCGTTGAAGTTCAACTGCGACATCGTAGGCCATGTTGCCACCGGCAGAGTGACCAAACAGGTAAAATGGTCCATCATCTTGCAAACCGATCAATATTTCGGCCATCGACCCGGCAGGATCCAACGATTCGACAAAGTTTAATCCATAAACAGAATAGTTTTCAAAATATTTGGCGTATTCGAGGTAGGCAAACGAATAGCCTATGCCCGGTGGCAGGAAGAAGATCTTCTTCCCGTGCTCCTGATTCAGAAGAATCCAGTCGGTGTCCATCTTCTTCAGCCGATCATCAGTTCCCAGGATGATTTCTGCCATTTGCCGTATGGTAGGATGCTGGAAAATAAGGTTTAAAAAGGTCTTTTTGCCCAACTGCTTTTGAATCCTCGACATCACCTTGATGGCCTTGATGGAATTTCCTCCTATTTCAAAAAAGTTATCCTGTGCGCCAATACGGTCCCGTTGGAGAATCTCCGACCAGACTTTGGCAATGATTTGTTCCGTTTCGCCTACAGGCTCGATGAATGAAGACTCAAATTGGTCAGTATTTGCCTCAGGAACAGGGAGTAAACGAAGGTCTATCTTCCCGCTTGGGGTATGAGGGAATTCTTCTAACCTGATGAAGTAACCAGGAATCATGTACCCTGGAAGTTGGGCTGCCAAATAAGCTTTCAGTCGCGCCACCCCTACATCTGCCGAAGTGGTAAAATAGGCCGCAATCTCCTTGTTATCACCTTCATCAAAGATTTTAACAACGACTTCTTTCAGATCGGGAAAGTCCAACAGACAGGATTCTATCTCGCCAAGTTCAATCCTGTAACCTCTCACCTTTACTTGTCCGTCATCTCTGCCTAAAAATTCCAGATCACCATTCAGATCCCACCTGGCTGTGTCACCACTCCGGTATAGCTTTCCGTCACCAAATGGATTCGCAACAAATCGTTCATCTGTCAGATCTGCCTTGTTCAGGTAGCCGTTGGCTACATTGAACCCACCTATGTACAAATCTCCCCGAATTCCCCTTGGTACAAATTCCATCTGCTTGTCTAACAAATAAATCTGTGTATTGCAGATAGGTCTCCCGATGGGGATCTTGTTTGGAATTACCTCCGAAAGTCCCGATAGGGTATGGGAAGTCACCACATGGGTTTCGGATGGTCCATACTGGTTGTGAAAAAGGATACCTGGATAGGCTTTCAACAATTTTGCCAGGGTTGCATTGACAAAAGGCTGCTCTCCGGAGGTGATGATGTGCTTCAATGATTTCAATTGAGCGATACTTTCGATTTCCCCAAGGAATAGATTCAGGGCGCTGTAAGGCATGGTTACCATCTCGAGCCCCTCCGTCTCTACCATGTCGGCAACCAAACTGATCTTGTACCTCGTCTCATTCTCTATCATGTACAGGGTTCCAGCGGTGGCCAGTGAGAACAAAATTTCCTGAACCGAAACATCAAAATTGTGGGGGGCATATTGGAGTGATTTCAATCCACCCTCGATATGTTCCGACTGCCATTCAACCAGATTCAACAGGCATTTGTGCGTCCCAAGGACTCCCTTTGGCGCACCGGTAGAGCCGGAAGTATAGATCACGTATGCCGTTTCAGCCAAATCTGCAGGCTGCGCATCGGTTAAATTGGACACACCATGGGCCGACAGATCCACATCCAGATTCCCAACGGAAACAATTTTAATTGTATTGTTTGTTGTCAGCTTTTTGTAGTCATCGGTGGTAATTAGAATTTCACTTCCACTATCCTTCAGGATAAAATCGATCCTGCTTTGCGGATAATTTGCGTCGACAGGAACGTAGACTCCACCCGATTTCAGAATGGCCATCATGGCAACGACCGACCACTCCGACCTGTCCAGCATGACACCAACCAATGCACCCGGCTTTATACCTTGGTTTTCAATGAGATATCTGGCTAACTGATTGGCTTTCCCGTTTATTTCCTGGTAAGTCAATCTCTTCCGCTTGTAAACTACCGCAATTCTGTCGCTGAATTCTGCTGCCTTGTTCTCAATTAGCGTTACAATTGATTGGTTTTCAAGCAATTTTTCGACACCCACGGACATACTACTGAGTTGAGCCTTTTCATCAAAAGAGACCATACTCAACTGTGAAACAGGCGCTTGAACATTGGAGAGGAGATTCTCGACGAGGCAGGCGAAATGGTCAAACATCTTCACGATACGCTCCCGTCTGAACAATGCAGTGTTGTACTCGAAGTAATAGTTGATCCCATTCCCGTCGTCATAAAAACTGATGGAAAGGTCAAATTTGCTGACCGGATAATCAAATTCGACAGAGGTCATTTCAAGTCCCGCCAGGGATTTGATACGATCGTCAATGGGAGTCTGTGCTATCAGCATCACGTCGAACAATGGCGAACGGGAAAGATCACGCGGCAATTCTAATCCATCAACCAATAAATCAAATGGATACATCTGATGATGATAGGCTTCCAGGGTACTTTTTCTTACCTGGTCAAGAAAGACCAAGAAACTATCGGCTTCATCCGAACGATTTCGCAAGGCAAGTGTATTCAGGAAAAATCCGATCTGATTCTGGAACTCCTGGTGGTCGCGATTGGCAATAGGCGTTCCGATAACAATATCTTTTTGCCCTGTATATTTCGAGAAAAGAACATGAAACAAAGCCAAAGAGGTGATGAAAAGGGTGGCATTGTTTTCTGCTCCCAGTCGCCTGAGCCCTTCCGACAAATCAGCAGGTAATTTAAATGATTCCGTCTTCCCTTCAAAAGTCTGGGTTTTTGGTCGCTGAAAATCAGAAGGCAAATCCAGGCATGGCACCGGTTCGTCGAACATTTCGAGCCAATATTTCCTGTGCAGATTGGCATCTTCCTCATTCGCTGAAATTTGCTGATTGTGCCAATGGGCAAACTCCTTGTATTGGATGGAGGAGGGTTCGAAAACCAGCTGATCTGTCAGGATATTTTTGCCCGCAAAATGTTCATAGAAAAGTGTCAAATGATCCGCCAAAATATCTACCGACCATTCATCCAGCACGATATGATGAATGTTGAGGACCAAAACATATGTTTCAAGGGCTTTGTCCTTGAACAGGGTCACCTTCATCAGCGGTGCTTTTGTCAGCTTGAAAGGTGTGTTAATGCGCTGTTGGATGAACTCTTTCGTCTCCGGAATCAGCTCATTCTCGACGTTTACCTCCACAATTTCAATTGCAAATTCAAATTCATCGAGGATCCCCTGCCAGGGTTCTCCATCAATTTCCACAAAATAAGTCCTTAGCGATTCAAACTTCCGGATGATTGCGCAGAATGCCTGCTGAAGTGCCTGGATATCGACGGCTCCCTTCAGGCTGTAGACAATCGGAATGTTGTACGCAATTGAATTTTTCTCCACCCTGTCGAGTATCCACAGCCGATGCTGGGCATGTGAGACTTCGTAGAAATCCGCTTTCTTTAGGGGAACAAGGGCCCTTTCACCTGCCCGGCTTTGTTTCCTGATGATGGCTGCAAAAAGTGCTATGGTTGGAAATTCAAAGACATCGGTCAGAAGGCATTTGCACTCAAACTGCCTGTTGATCTGCGAAAGCAGCCTCAGTGCTTTCAGGCTATGTCCTCCCAGATCGAAGAAATTAGCATGTTTACTCAAATTTTCGATGCCCAGAACGCTTTTCCAGATCTCTAAAAGCGCCTCTTCCGTCGGATTTAATCGCTCTTTTTCAATCAGATTTGCGTTGGGAATCGCCATTTGAGGCCTTGGAAGGGCCTTCATATCTATCTTGCCGTTGGGAGTCAACGGTATCTTGTCCAATTGAACAATGTACAATGGAACCATAAAGGCAGGCAGCAGTTTACCCAAATAACTCTTCAACTCCATGACATCCAGCCCCTGCTGGGCAACTATGTAAGCTACAATATCTTGGATCGAATCTGTCTCCACCGCTACCACCACTGCATGTTCGATGGCCGGATACCTCAGGATGTTGATTTCTATCTCACCCAATTCAATTCTGAATCCCCTGATCTTAACCTGTCGGTCCATACGACCCAAATATTCCAGATCGCCCGAATCCGTCCATTTACCCAGATCCCCAGTCTTGTAGAGACGTCCATCTCCGAAGGGATTTCTTATAAACTTCTCCTTCGTCAGCTCTTCTTTGTTCAGGTATCCCCTGGCCAATCCATCGCCAGCGATACAAATTTCACCAGGGTGGCCGAGTGGTACCAGCTGGATATCACGGTCCACAATAAAAATTTGTGTATTTGCCAAAGGCTTGCCAATCAGGACTTTATTATTTTTATTACTGAACCTGTACAAAGTGGAGTAGGTAGTATCTTCGGAAGGACCGTAGAGGTTCCGCACCTCGAGTCTGTCGCAGTCGATCCTGTCAATCAAGGTCTGGGGAATCTGTTCTCCCCCGAGATTGACCGCCGACAAATACTTGAATTTACCCTTGTCCAATTCGTCAACAATTGTCAACATGGAGGAGGGAACGAGGTTGATCAGCACACGGTCATCATTCCCCAGATAATCAGGTATTTCAAGCGCCGACTTCAGGATACGCACGCCTTTACCGGCTACAAGCGGAAAAATGATTTCATATACCGACAAATCGAAGCAATAGGAGGCAGCGGCATACATCAGTTCATAAGGAGTTGATTTGAATTCCTCCAGGCAGAAATGCAGGAATATGGAGAGGTTTTTGTGAGTAATGGCTACTCCTTTGGGGGCACCTGTTGATCCTGAGGTATAAATAACATACGCCAAATTTTCGGGGGTGCTTTTCCGTTTGGGTTCTACCGGATCTTGTTTATCAAGGGCCGGGTCGTCCAAATCAATGACTCTGATAGCACCAACAACCGAAAAAGATTCTTTTTGATGGATTTCGCTTTCTGTCAACAGAATTTTTGCACCGCTGTCTTTCAGGATGTAATCAATCCGCTGCGGGGGATAGGTGCTGTCGATTCCGACATAGGCCGCCCCACTTTTCAGCACCCCTAACATGGCGATAACCATCGTCTCTGTCCGTTCGGTCATGATACAAACCAAGTCGTCCGGTTCAACGGAAAGTTCTGATTGCAGGTAATTTGCAAGTTTGTTTACCCTGCTGTTCATTTCGCCGTAAGTCATAGACCGCTCTTTGTGCAGGAGGGCAATACGCTCCGGATTTTTTGAAAAAGATTCCCTAAACAAATCGAGAACTTCAGTCTCTTGGGTAATGACACTGTAATTGCTGTTAAATAGCTTCAAACGCTCCATTTCGGAGGGCAAAAGGAGATCAATGTCCGAAAGCTTAAGTTCCGTTTCTCTGGTAACGACCTCAACCACTCTCGTAAAATGCCCTGCGAACCTTTCGATGCGCTCTCTTTTGAACAGCGACTTCTTGTATTTGATCGTGATGTATATTTTTTCTTCAGCTTCCAGTCCATAAAGCATCAAATCGTATTCGGAGGAGATGACCGTTTCTGCCCTGAAGTCGGATACCTGAAGCTTTCCATTTTTCTGTTCCGTCAAGGCAAAATTCATGTACGAAAAGACCACGTCGAAGAGTGGCGTCCGGTTCAAATCTCTTTTGATATTCAGATCTTCAATCAATTCGTCAAAAGGATAGTCCTGGTTGGCAGATGCCTGAATGGCCGCTTCCTTTACCTCATTCAGAAATTCCAGGATACTGATTTCTCCCCTTGGAAAACTCCTGACGGGCAGATTGTTGACAAACATGCCAAGCAATTTCGACAAGGCGTCATTGTCTCGTCCCATCGATGAAACACCAATAATAACATCTTCCTGCTGGGCATACTTGTGCAAAACAATGTTGTAAACGCCAAGTAAAATCATGAAAGTGGAGATTCCATACCTGGAGGACATTTGTTTAATCTCTGCCGTCAATCCTTCGTCAAGACAGAGGCTAAATACGCCTGCCTCGGTCGACTGATCGGCACTTCTGGGATAATCCATGGGCAAGTTGAGGACGGGAATCTCTCCCTGAAACTGGCTGATCCAATATGCTTTCTTTGCAATGGCCTCCTTGCTTTGGTAATAGTTGCCTTGCCAGACTGAATAGTCACGGTATTGAAACCTGAGTGGCTCAAGTTCTTCTCCTTCATACAAACCGAAGAGCTCCCTTTTCAATATTTCCAACGAGAAGGCATCCAGTATAATATGATGAGAATCAAACAGTATCAGGCAATTATCAGGAGACAACAAGATGATCTCAGTCCTGAAAAGAGGTGCAACGCCCAGATCAAAGGGCTGTACGAAACACCTGATGTGGTCTCTGGCTTCCGGCTCATTCATCTTCGAAACAGGAATGTTGAAATCAATGGTGTCGTGTACAACCTGGACCGGCTCCTCATTGAAAAATTCAATGGAGGTGCGCAGAATTTCATGACGCTGCACGAGTCGACTGAAGGCTTGGATGAAGGCTTCAACGTCCAGCTGCCCTTTGATGTTCCATACTTCCGGAAGGTGGTAATTCAATTTGTCTTTCGTCAGCTGATCCAGGATAAAAAGCCTTCGCTGTGCCGATGAGACCGGATAATTGCTGCGTCGTTCGGTTGGAAGAATGTCTGCTATTTCAGATGTCTCCTGCGGTTTCTCTGCCGATTGAATGGCTTTGGAATCAAGGAACGCGGCGAGTTCGGCAATGGTCAGGTGGTTGAACAGATCACCAATGGTCACTTGCACCCTTAACCGCTTTTCAAGCAACGTGTTGATCTTTATTGCATGAATCGAATCTCCACCCAAATCGTAATAGTTGTCAGTCAAATTTAGCTCGCCGTAACCCAGTACGGTTCCCCAGATTTGTGCTATTGAATTTTCAGAATCGGAGTAGTGGCCGTTTTCATTACCATGAAGAACAACTTCCATCCTTTGTTCAGTCGCTGCCTTGACCCTTTGAAGTCGTTTTACGGGCACAAGCATCTCCTCGTCCAAAAAGAAAGGCAACCCTTCGGCAGTGGTAAGACCGGTTAAATCCGGTTCACCCAGAACCACGGAAGGTATTTTCCTTTTCATCAGACTTCCGATGGCCGCGACAGCGGTTGTGCTGGCGATGGATTTGAAGATGCCATCCCCTGCAACGCCGTGTTCATAAGCCATTCCAGTATCGGCCCAGGCCGTAAGGTTGATGCTGGTGGCATTCATCCCTGCACGATTCATCTCAGCCGCATAGGCATCCATGAAACAATTGGCCGCTGTATAGTCACTCTGCCCTGAGGTCGGTGCAATGGCAGTTATGGCAGAAGTCATGACGAAGAAATCTGGCTTGTCGTGCTTCAACAATTCAAACAAGTATGAAGTACCTTGAATCTTTGGTCTGATCACTGCCCGAAAAGTCTCCGGTTCTTTTCCAAAAATAAATCCTTCTCCGGCAACTCCTGCGGCATGAACCACCCCAGAGATTCTGCCCAATTCTTTTCTGATATTTTCGACTTCAAAAAGCAATTGATCATACTCGCCCACATCAGCCGTATAAAAATAGACTTCCGATCCTTCCTTCCTGATTTCAAGAATCTTCGCAATCTTTCTGGACAGCTTCTGGTCCCTGTTTTCCAGCAAAATAGCATCCCAGGCAGCTTCAGGTGGAAATTCGGTACGGTTCATTAGGGCAAGTTTTACCTTTGCTTGTTTGGCAAGGTAATGCGCCAACTCCAGTCCAATGCCACCGGTACCCCCGGTAACCAGATAGACTCCACCTTCCTGGTAAGTCACATTTGACAATTCTCTACTTTCCAGGACCATGGGTTTTATCTCACGAACATACCTGGTACCGCCCCTGTTGGCACGCAAAAAATAGGATTCGGCAAACCCCGTTTCCACTTCCATCAGTATCTCAGAAACATTGGTCTGTTCATCCACGTCGAGAAACCGGCACCTGATATTCGGCATTTCCTGTTGCATGACCTGCCCCAACCCAGCCACCGCATTGGCCAAAGAATCCAGGGTGTGCTCATCTCCTGTAACCTCGTTGACATTCTCGCCAACAAACAGCAAATCTAACTTTGAAGCCACGTTAGCGGACAGATATTTTGCCAGATTAAAAACAGAAGATAGTGAATTAACAAACCTATCTTCCGGCCAGGTGATACCATCTCCGATGCCTATCTTTTTGGCAGGGAGAATAAAAATAATTTTGTCCGGAAATTGTGCAGGAAATTGCTCAAATATTTCATTGTAATTGTCCTCAACAATTTCACAAAAAGCTATCTCTTTTGTCGATCCAAGCTGATCAACTATTCTTGAATTATAGCCAAAGTGATGAAATACAGCTATTTTATGATCAATCTGTGAAATATTTTTTTCAAGTGGCCATATTTTCCAAATCAATTCATGAAACAAATTGTACTGCTTTTGCTGAGCTATCTTTTTAAGTGTAAAATTTTTGAAAAAAGCTATCATTTCTCCGTTTTCATCTGTCAGAAAAATATCAAATATGCGGGTTTCGGATGAATTTTCCTGCTGCTTTCTGACATAACTGTACATCTTTCCAGATGCCCTTTTGTATAGCTCGACAGTACCAAACGAATAGGGTAAAAAACCGCTTTC
This sequence comes from uncultured Tangfeifania sp., assembly GCA_964528535.1. Classification (GTDB taxonomy): domain Bacteria; phylum Bacteroidota; class Bacteroidia; order Bacteroidales; family Prolixibacteraceae; genus CAINVV01. Next base: position 23,116 of record CAZGSQ010000016.1, read on the forward strand.
ATCGATGGCAAAACTAACTGCTGCATCGATCAGCGGAGGATACAGGAAAAAGCCGGAAGCCAATGCTTCATCTTCTTCCGGAACAATTAATTCGGCGAGAAATTCTGCCTCCTTCCAATAGATCCTTTGGAGGCAATTCCATTTGGTGCTGACCTGAATCATCTCCTCATTCCCTTCATCCACTCCTCTTGGAACGACACCGCGCGAATTTGACAATTTATCCTTTATGGCCTCAATATCAAAAGATTCAATGGTATCTACTTCAATTTTACTGACATTGAATCTTGCATAGGTTGTCCAATCGTCGTCAGTTGATTTAGACTGAACCTCCACCTGAAGCTGATCCTCGCTTCTTGCAATTGTTGTGACAAACTCCAACGTCTTCCCGTTGCTCAAGGTCAGTGGCTGAAGCAAATAGAAATCTTCAAACCGTAACCTGGAGCAGTTCAGATGATTCTTTCCGGCTTCAAAAGCCATTTGGAGGTAGGAGACACCAACCAGCGTTGGCGTGCCCATGACCCGGTGCTCACTCAGCAACCAGTCATCTTCATGGAAGGTAGTGGCATAAACGGCCACTGCCGGCGTTTCAAGTATGCAGTTTTTCAAAAATACAGATTCATATTTCCTGGAATAGGAGGTAAGAAGTTGCTGCTTCTCCCTAACATTTTCCTTCAACTTCACCCAGCATCTTTTCTTCTCAAACGGATAACCGGGAAGCGACACTTTCACCCGTTCCGCTGGTGCATAAAAATCTTCCCACGAAATATCGCATCCTGTCAAGTAGGATTGTGCCACTTTTTGAAGGCATTCCCCATCACAGGGAAGGTTCAATAACAGTGCGTTGATCTCATGGCTGAGCTTGCGTAGTTCATTCTCCGGGATCTCTCCCTTGCCCATGTTCTTCTTGTTGGAGGCCACTGCCTTTGAATAGCCGTAAAAAACAGACTCAGTAGCCTGGTGGCCAAGCTCTTTCTCAATTATTTGGGAGAGCTTGTCAATCAAGTCCTTCCAATTCTCAAAGACGATGGCCAGACGATGCGGAAAATGACCTCGGCCTGTCGCAAGCGTGTAACAAATGTTCCCCGGATTGGTATCCTGATGCAGATAGAGGGCCTGCTTCATGGTTCTGGCATACTGGGCAAGCCCTTCCTTGCTCCTGGAAGAAAGCACGAATAAATTTTTCCTCTTGTCTTGGATTACCTCCTCATTTACGTCAGGAGCCTCTTCCAAAACAACATGACAGTTTGTTCCGCTTAAACCAAACGAACTTACCCCGCAGCGCAGCGGAGACCCATTTCTCTCCCAATTCTTCAGCTCCCGGTTGACAAAGGCAGCACTCCCTTCAAAATTGATGTTTCTGTTGGGCGCTTTGAAATGAACCAATGGAGTAAGTTTTCTGTACTTCAGACTCAGCACCGCTTTCAGGAAGCCTGCCAGTCCCGCTGCCGTATCCAGGTGACCGGTGTTTGCCTTGATTGCCCCGATGGCACAGATGCTTTTTTCGGAAGTATATCTTGCAAAAGCTTTTGTGATGCCATCAATCTCAATTGGATCACCCAATTTTGTGGCAGTACCGTGTGTTTCAATGAAGCTGATGGTTTTTGGATCAATGCCCGCATTGCGCCAGGCATTCTCAATGGCCTCGGCCTGAGCATCCGCATTCGGGGCAGTAATTCCAATTGAATTGCCATCCTGGTTAATCTCACTTCCCTTGATGACCGCATAAACATGGTCGTGGTCGTTCAAAGCCTGTTGCAATGGTTTCAAGTAGATGGCAATGATTCCCTCACCCGCACCGGTACCGTTGGCCGAATCGTCGAAACTATGCGCACGGGAGTCGGATGAATCAATCTCGATGCGTGAACCGGAATCAAATGGCAACAGGTGAACCTTGATTCCACCGACAATGGCCGAATCGCAGGTTCCTTCCCTGATCGACCGGCATGCCAAATGCAGCGCGACAAGGGAAGAAGAGCAGGCCGTATCGACGAGTAAGGCAGGGCCCTTCAGGTTCAGGTGATAGGACAATCTGCTTGCCAGGATGGAGGGGGTTTGGGCGACCAAAAGAAGGTTCGGATCAGCGTTCTCAGCAAATTCGACATACCTCGAATATTCTCCCAGATTATCGCTGGCACCGATAAAGACACCCGTGCGGGATCCCCACAATTTGTTGCCTCCGTATCCTGCATCCTCCAGGGCATGGTAAGCTGTCTCCATAAACATCCGCTGACCAGGGTCAATCAACGCGGCTTCACTGGGTGACAATTTAAAGAAGCCACAATCAAATTTATCGACCTCCTTCAAATAGCAATATTCCCTAAATTTCAGTGATTCAGGATCTCTGTTGTATTTTTCACTCAATGCCTGGATGTCAGGGATTCTCGTGGCAGGCATTTCCCCTATGAAATCAACGCCCAGGCACAAATCTTCCCACAATTCATCTGGAGTTTCACAATCACCTATTCTTGAGGCAATTCCAACCACGGCAAGGTCGTGAAGTTCGCTTCCGCCTTTGGTAGGTCCATCCGCTTTTTCGGCAAGGGTTCCACTTGAAGCAATTTTCTGTGAAATGAATTCAGCCTGTTCCGCGATTTTACCCTTCGAAAACAGATCGGTAAGTTCAATCACATCAGGATACAAGGCATTGATCTTACCATGAAGTTTAACCAGCAAAATCGAATTGCCGCCAAGATCGAAGAAATTATCATGAATACTGATGGTCTCAGTAGACAGGACTTCCTGCCAAAGTTCAAGCAAGGCCTCTTCGTAGCTGGTGGATGGATTCTCAAACAGGGCATCCGTAGCAATGTTCTGAATCGCCGGTGGCAGAGCTTTCTTATCGAGCTTTCCGTTCGAAGTGAGTGGAATCTTGTCAATGCGGACGAAATAGGTAGGTACCATGTAATCCGGTAGTGAAGCGGAAAGAAAATTTCTGAGCGCATTTAACCTAAGCTCTTCTGCCGAAACAACGTAAGCAACAAGTTCCTTCGTTCCTTCTTTGTCGTTGGCCACCACTACTGCATCTACAATTCCGGAATAAAGCCGTAACTGAAGTTCTATTTCAGTCATTTCGACCCTAAATCCGCGGATCTGAACCTGATTGTCGCACCTGTCGAGGTATTCCATGGTCCCATCATAAAGCCACCTGGCAACGTCACCGCTTTTGTAAACAATTTCATTGCTGTTGTAAGGATTCGGAACAAACCTGTCGGCAGTCAGATCCGGACGGTTCATGTATCCCTTGCTCAATCCAGTCCCAGCCACATACATTTCGCCATAAACGCCTACCGGGGAGAGCATTCTGTGGTTGTCGAACAGGTACACCTTGGTTTCGGGAAGGGGTACCCCGATGTTGCTTGCTCCATCCGTCGAGATGATCTCCTCGTCCGTCAAACGGTGATAAGTAACGTGAATCGTTGTCTCAGTGATGCCGTACATGTTGATGAGCTTAACCTCACCCGCGGGATACTTTCTGACCCAATTCAACAGTTTTGATGGATTGAGCTTCTCTCCGCCAAAGATAATGTACCTGATAGAAAGGGCTCTTGAAATCCGACTTTCCAGCGCAACATCTATAAATTTATAGAATGCTCCCGGAGTTTGATTGAGTACGGTCACCTTTTGTTCTGACACAAGTCTTACAAAAGCTGAGACATCCCTTACTTCACCCCGGTCGGGGATGATCAGCTTCCCTCCGAAGAGCAAAGCTCCATACATCTCCCACACCGAAAAATCGAAACAGTAGGAAAATGACAGGATCCATACATCTGCTGAAGTAAAGTCAAAATTTGATTTGTCGTTGACAAACAGCCGCACCAAATTCCGGTGACTGATCTGGCAACCTTTGGGCTTTCCAGTGGAACCGGAAGTAAAAATGATGTAGGCGTTCGTGTCAGGGTCCGCATTGATTCCAACCAGGTTTGAATCATTTTGACCATTCATCCCCCACAAATCATCCAGATTGAGCACCTGGCAATCTACTTCAACCTCTTCGGCAAGCCTTGCCAACCTTCCAACCTGTTCGTGCTGGGTGAGAAATATCTTTGTCCTGCTTTCAGAAAGGATGTGCTTAATTCTTTCATCCGGATATTCCGGATCGATGGGAACATAGGCTCCACCAGATTTTAGGATGGCCAGGAGTACGACGATTGTATTCTCAGTCGGTGGAACCAAAACACCGATTGCCTCGCCCGGCGCCACTGCATGGTGCTCCTTCAAATACCTGGCAAGCCTGTTCGCCTTGCTGTTCAGGGCGGCATAACTCAATTCACGATTCTTGCAGACAACTGCAGGATTAAAAGGATACCTGAGTACAATTTCCTCAAACAACTGAACGATGTTTTTATCATCCGGATAACCCGCAGCCGAGTCGTTGTAATTGTACAAGAGGTTATTTTCTTCTTCCTTGCCCAGGATATTGACAATGCGCAGCTCCTGTGCCGGATTGACGATTACCGACTCCAGCAGGACGACCAAATGAGAGGCAATCTGATCGATCCTCTCCCGTCGGTACAATTGGGTGTTGTACTCGATAACAAGCTCCAGATTCTCACCTGAATCATTAAAAGTAAACGTCAGATCGAACTTACTCATGTTCATGGGAATATGATAGGAGCCTATCTTCTTGAAAACCTCAAGGTAGGAAATATCAAAATTCTGGAGCACGACCATCACATCAAACAAGGGAGAACGACTGGTATCCCTGGGTAGTTTGATCTCTTCAACGAGTCTGTCGAAAGGATACATCTGATGAGAATATCCATCGGTGGCCGTCTTTTTAACATCGGCCAACAGCTCGGCGAAGCTCTTGTCAGGACGAACCTGGTCGCGCAATGCCAGTGTATTCACATAATAGCCTACCTGATTCTCCAGATCAGGATGGTCTCTTCCAACCACGGGCGTACCGATGATGACATCTTCCTTCCCCGAGTATTTGTACAACAATACCTTCAGAGCGGCAACGAGCGTCATAAACAAGCTGCTTCGTTTCTCCAGATTAAATTGGTCGAGGTTCTGTTTGAGCTCTTTTGGGAAAGGGTACAGAACCGAATCTCCCCGATAGCTCTTGACCACCGGTCGACGAAAATCTGAGGGAATATCAAGTGGAACGATCTCCCCACCAAGCTTCCCTAACCAGTAAGTGCGGTCGGCGTAGCTCTCCGGCTGACTGATTCGCCCGTTGAGCCAGTAGGCATAATCCTTGTATTGCAAGGGAAGCAGAACAGGCTCCTGGGCCAGATGTTGGAGCCGGTTCCGGTATGCTCCAAACAACTCTCCAACTATGGTATTCAAGGACCAGCCATCGCAAACGATGTGGTGGATATTCAGGAACATGATGTGTTGCCTTTCGGCCGTCTTGATCACATGCAACCGAACCAATGGAAATTCTGAGAGGACAAATGGCCGGTGTGCCTCGGCTACGACAAAGTTAAAGGCCGATTCATCCGGATTGCTTTCTTCGCTAAAATCGAATGTTGCAATTGAAATAAGACTGTCGTTGACAATTTTCTGAAATGGATCACCTTCAATTTCAATGAATATCGTTCTTAGCGATTCATGTTTGTGGATCAGATCATCGAAGGCCGATTGAAGCGCGATCAAATCAACCTCATCATAAATTGTAACAGCGAGCGGGATGTTGTAGGTAGAATTTGATTTTTCAATCTTGTCCAAAACCCAGAGCCTCTTTTGGGCATGCGACAAATTGTAATGTGGGGCCGCAGCAATGACTGGAATGATTCCAAGAGACTCCCGTTTTTTGTTGCGGATAATCTCCTCCAGAGCTTGAATGTCAGGATTTGCAAAGAATTCTTTCAAACTCACCTTCACCGACAACTCTTTCTGAATGGCTGATACAGCCCTGATTGCCTTAAGGCTATGCCCTCCCAGGCCGAAGAAATTATCTGTCAGGGAAATATTACGCACATTTAGGATGTCTTCGAAAATTCTGACCAATATTTTTTCCGTCGGATTGGCAGATTCAATGCTTTTCACGATAGGTGAAAGCATAAGTACAGGTTTCGGAAGCGCTTTGAGATCCACTTTTCCATTCTGGTTGAGCGGAAACTGCCCAAGGTGGATGATGTATTTCGGGAGCATGTATTCGGGCAATTTTTCTGCCAACTCCCGTTTAAAATCTTTCGTATTTATCTCTTTGGCAGATGTAAAATAAAGTGCCAGTTGCTTTTGATCCTCTTCCCGTATGACGACAACTCTTGCCAGGATGATCCCTTCAAATTGTGAGGCAACATTTTCTATTTCACCTGTTTCAATCCGAAAACCCCTGATCTTTAGCTGATCATCCGTTCTGCCAAGGAATACAATATTCCCATCTTCGGCCCACATGGCCATATCGCCCGACCGGTACAATTTACCCTCCTTGTTGAAAGGATCTGCGACAAATTTTTGGTCATTCAGTTCGGGCCTGTTGATGTAACCCCGCGACAAGCCATCTCCGCCAATAAAAATTTCACCCGGTACACCAATGGGGCAAAGGTTCCCGGAAATATCTAAAATATAGACTGTTGAGTTTGAAATTGGCTTTCCAATTGGTATTTCACGTTCAAATTCTCTTGTGACTCGAAAGCAGGTCGTAAAGGTAGTATTCTCAGTGGGTCCGTATCCGTTGATTAAGGTCAAGTCCGGATACATTTCTATCATTTTATTGGCACTCTGAACAGGCAAACGATCACCTCCAACGATCAATGCTCCAATGCCTGAAAACATTTTCAGATCCTGCAACTGATCCGCCTCTACCATTCTTTCGAACAGTCCGGTAGTCATAACTGCCTTGCTAATCCGGTATTCCGAAAAATAGAGCGCCAGTTTTCCGGGATCGAGATAATCTTCCATGTTTTCGAGGTAAAGGGTTCCACCATTTAGCAAGGCGCCCCAAAGATCCAATGTAGTGGCATCAAAGGAGATGGAGGAGGTTGAAAAAATCCGGTCTGTGGCTCCGAAGGTCATATAGTTGGTATTTCTGACCAACCTGATCACAGATTTCTCTTCCACCATACTTCCTTTGGGAGATCCTGTTGATCCTGAAGTGTACAGGATATAGGCCAGATCTGAAGAACTCTTTGCACAAAAGGGCCGGTCGGGTTCCTCTTCTGTCAAAAGCAGACACTGGTCTATTTGCAGCACAGAAGGAGCCTTGATGGTGCTTTGTTCAGGCAGAAAGTCGGCGATGACAATCCTTGCTCCGGCATCCTCCAGAATGAAGTTGATCCTGTCCAATGGCATTTTCGTGTCAATTGGCAGGTAGGCACCACCAGCTTTGAGCACTCCCAAAATCGCTACAACCAATTCGGGCGAACGGTCCATCAACAAAACAACCGGTTCGTCAATACTTACCTGGTATCTCCTCGTCAGGTAGTGTGCCATGGCATTGGCCTTCCTGTTCAGATCGCTGTATGTCAGGGGCTTTCCCTGGTAAACTACGGCCGGTTGATCAGGATATTTCCCGGCAATCTCTTCAAAGAGGGAGGCGATTGTCTGCTCCTTTGGATAGTAACTGGCAGGATGATTGAAGACATTTTGAATTTGTGCGGTTTCGGTCGGAGAGATAATTTCCAGGTTACTGATCGCTTCATGGGGAGAATTCAAAATATTTTGAAGCAGCACCAACAGATGGTTTCCCAGCCTCTCAATTTTTTTTGAACCGTAAATATCAGGATTGTAAATAATTCCAAGTTTCATGCCTTCAGCTGATTCCTTAAAATCAAAATGCAGATCGAATTTGCTGTAGGTGATGTCAGGTTTCAATAGAGTTGTCTTGATACCCTCAAAAAGGATCAATCCCGAATTTTCCTCCTGCAGCGAGAGCACAATTTCGAACAGCGGATTCCTGCTTGTATCCCTCACCAGGTTTAAATCCTCGACCAGCATATCAAATGGATATACCTGATGTTCATAGGCTTCGATACAATTTTGCCTCACCTTTGTGAGAAAATCCTTGAATCGCAACGTGGCGTTTACCTCATTGCGCAAGGGAATGGTATTTACATAAAATCCTATTTGGTCCTCAAGGTCTCGCTGCTCCCTGCCTGCTATCGGTGAACCAAGCAGGACATCACTCTTCCCGGTATATTTGTGGAGAAGGATGTTGACGACCGATACGAGAAACATGAACAGACTGACATTGTGTTCAATGCAGAGATCTTTTACCTGTGCATGGAGCTGTTTATCCACCCCGATTTCATGCAGCTTACCGGCAAAAGTCTTGTGCAATGGTCTAGGCAGCTCCGTTGGCAACTCCAGCACCTCATGTTCTCCTGTCAATTTATCCAACCAGTATGATTTGTGGTTTGAAGTTCCTTCTTCCTTCAAAATTTGAATGTTCCTGCGGACATAATCTTTGTACTGAATTTTCAACGAAGGCAACGGATTGGTGCCACCTTTGCAGTAAGTGTTGTACAGAAGTGTCAATTCAGAGATCAAAACCCCGATTGACCAACCATCACTGATGATGTGGTGCATGTTGAAAAGCAACATGTAACTTGATTCGGCTATTTTCAACAACCGACCAACCAATAGGGGCCCCTTTGAAAGATCGAAGTAACGTTTGGACTCCTCGCTGATATAGTTTGCCACCAAAACTTCCTGATCTGAAACGTTGGTCAGATCAACGATGGGCAGCTTAAATTCAGACTCCTCGAATATCTTTTGATAGGGAATCCCATCCGTCTCTACAAAGCAGGTTCGCAGAATTTCGTGCCGACGGATTATCTCACCAAAAGCATTTTCGAGTGCTCCGGCATCCAATTTTCCTTCAAGAAGTAAGACAGCCGGAAGATTATAGGCAGGCGATTCATCCATCTTGTCAATAAACCAAAGACGTCTTTGCGCATAGGAGACAGGCGCCATGTTGTATTTTGATCTGTTCCCCGACAACGCACCAAGGTTTCTTAACGCATTCAGGGCAGTCAGATCTCCGGCCAGGGCCCTTTGCTTCAACTCATTCAGATTATTCTTCATCACTGTCAAACTCTATATTGGACAATAGTTCCAGCTCTTCATCAGAGAGTGGAACAATGGATGTTTCCTCTTCAAAAACCTCAGCACCGAATGCATTCCCCTTGATCAATTCCTTTATTTTGTTTGCGATATCAAGAAGAACCGGTGTGTAGAAAATTTCCTTCAATGGAAGGTTTATATTCAATTCTCGCTGAATCTGTGAGATTACCCTCACTGCATTTAAACTGTGCCCTCCTATTTCGAAAAAATTGTCGCCGAGGGTGACCCCCTCCTTCTTCAGAATGGCAGAACAGATGCTGAGAATGATCTTTTCAACCTCATCCTGAGGACCACGGTAGGACGCCTTCTCCTGGAGGCTCGAAGGATCCGGCAAAAGCTTTTTGTTGGCTTTCCCATTCGCGGAAAGGGGTATTTTTTCAAGCCGGACGAAAAAGGCAGGAACCATGTACCTTGGCAAGAACCTTTCCAGATGACGCTTCACCTCCGTACCATCGAGAAGTTCGTTGGCGGTAAAATAGGCCACCAATTCCCCGGAACCATTCCTGTCGAAAAGGACTACCGCACAATCATTGATCCCATCCATCTCCCGCAACTGTTTCTCAATTTCTTGCAGCTCAATCCTGTATCCCCTGATCTTTACCTGCTCATCGACCCTGCCCAAAAATTCGATGTTCCCATCCGACCGGGTTCTTCCAATATCCCCGGTCTTGTAAATTCGCGTTCCAGGCAACCAGGGAGGGAAAACAAATTTCTCGTTCGTCTTACCAGGATCGTTCAAATATTCACGTGCCAACCCTTTCCCGGCAATACAGATTTCACCTGGGATACCCACAGGACACATTTGCAACTCCTTGTCGAGCACGTAAATCTGCTCGTTCAACACGGGTTTGCCAATTGGCACGATAGTATAATTTTCATCCAGGCAGTCGGGCCGTAACCTAAAGCTGGAAGATTCGACACAACATTCTGTTGGCCCGTAGAAATTGGTGATGTTGATCTTTGCGTTGTGACCAAAACTGTAAAATTTCTTTACAGATTTCAATGGCAAAGCCTCCGAACCTAGAAACAGTTCCTTCAAATCCGGCTTGGCTGCTTCTCCAAAACCCTCCTCTAACATCACAGAGAAAAGGGAGGGCGTGAGGTCTGTGACATTGATTTTATAGTCCTGTAGGTACCTGATTATTTCGCGCGCATCCAGTCTTCTCTCCTTGCCCATCAGGTGAAGTGTATTCCCGTGACAAAGGCACGCAAATACCTGTTTGAGGGAGACGTCAAATGCAAAGGAGTTCAACATCAACTCATTACCTGATCGCAGAGGATCCGTGTAGATCAGTGGATCCAGGGAGGAGATGAGGCTGGCAAGAGATTCATGCTCCACCAAAACTCCTTTCGGTAAACCTGTTGAACCCGAAGTGTAAATCAGGTAGGCCAAACTGTTTGGCTCGATTTTGACTTCCGGAGGAGATGCGTTTTCACCGATATCACCGCTTAGGTCAAATACCATCCTACCACAAGAGGTTCCTTCCCAACTTTCTATTTCGACGCAAAGCAAAGGATTGTCAACCAAAACGGCTTTTGAACGGCTGTCCTTAAGAATGTAGGACAACCTTTCAGCAGGAGTATCCGGGGCAACCGGAAGATAGGCGGCACCCGTCTTCATCACCCCCAGGATGGCTGCCACCGAAAGCAAAGGATCATCTGCTACTACCGCTATAATCTCATCCTTTGCAGGTGCCACGCGCTCTTTAAGAAAATTGGCTATTCTGTTGGACAAGAGATCCAATGCCTCATAGGTCAGGCACTTCGCTTCGTAAACCAATGCAATTTTCTTTTTGCTGATGTTTGCCCTTTCATCAAAAAGCCCAATGACGTTCTGTTCTAAAGTTACCCTGGCATTTCGATGATTGAATTCATGGAGAATCTTCTCCTTCTCACAGGCCGGTACCAAGTCAAGAAATTTGATCTTCTCCTTTGGTTTTGATACGATGTTCTCCAACAATTGCACAAAATGATCGGCCATTCTGTCGATTCTATCCTTCCTGAAAAGAGCGGTATTGTATTCAATGGCAAACGCAACCTTACCATCCCGCTCATCAAAGAGAAAGGTAAGGTCGAACATACTCTTTGTAATCCGAAAATCGAGACCTTCAATTTCTAATTCATTGAATTTCAATTTCATTCCCATGCCATTCTGAACCATCCAGGCCACCATCACGTCGAATAGCGGATTCCTGTTTTGAATCCTTTCCACCTCCAGTTCATCCACAAGCCTATCGAAAGGATATACTTGATTGGCGAAGGCTCCGGTCATGGTTTCTTTCACCGCACAAAGCAACTCCTGAAAAGAAAATTCGGGGTTTACTGCCGTACGCAAGGCAATGGTGTTGATAAAAAATCCCACCTGATTTTCGATGTCGTAATGCTGCCTGCCTGCAACAGGTGAGCCAACAATCAAATCTTCCTCTCCTGTGTATTTGTACAACAAGATATAAACGGAAGAGAGTAGTGTCATGAAAAGAGTCGCGTTCTGTTTGCTTCCTACACCCATCAACTCCTTCGTCAGATGCTCCTTTAATGTGTACTGTTGCATGTCTCCTTCCATCCCGTACGCTTCTGGTCTGGTGAAGTCGGCCGGCAGGTTCAACAGGGGACGCGGTTTGGCCAATTTTTGCTGCCAGTAATCTTTTACATCACCCAGCGACGCTTCACCCAATATACTATTCTGCCAGGCTGCATAATCCTTGTACTGAATCCGAAGTGGTGGAAGCGGATCATCCAAATGATGGAGAAAAACATTGTAATAGGTTTCAAATTCCCTGAGCATGATCTCAATAGACCACCCATCACTGATGATGTGATGCATGTTGAACAGGAGAAGAGAATGTTTGTCTGACAACAATATCAGTTTTATTTGCAACAACGGAACTTTTGACAAGTCAAATTCATGTTGAAAATAAGCAAGTGCCATTTCCCGGAGATCATCTTTGTCCCAGGTATTCCCTTGGTATTCTGATATCTCAATTCGAATTTCAACCTCCGGTACTATCTTTTGAAATGGTTCTCCTTCAATCTCGACAAAATAAGTTCTGAAAGACTCATGACGCTGAACAATTGCATCAAAAACCTTCCCGAGCGCGCTTACATCAACATCTCCAATGAGATGCAAGGCGGCAGGCAGGTTGTAGAGGGAATTCTGTCCTTCCAGTTTGGAGAGGAACCAGAGTCTGCGCTGGGCATGAGAAAGCGGATAACAGGTAAGCTCCTCTATCTTCTTTATCGGATCAAAAAGTGTGGGTTTTTTGCTCCTCAACAACATGGCAAGTGCAGAAATGGTGGCATGCTGAAACACCTCCCATATACTGATTTCGATGTTGAATTTCTTGTGAATCTGGGAAACCAGCCGGATAGCAATTAAACTGTGTCCGCCCAGACTGAAAAAATTATCTGTCAGTCCAATACGGTCGAGGTGCAACAACTCCTTCCAGATGCTTGCCAATTTTTCTTCTAATAAATCACCAACGAATGCAGTGTGGTCGCCCGTATTAGTCTCTTTGACAGGAGCAGGCAAAGCTTTTTTGTTGACTTTACCGTTGGGCGTAACCGGCATCGTCTCCAACGCGATGAAATGGGATGGCACCATGTAACCGGGCAGGAACTGCGCCACGAATTGCCGCAATCCGGCTCCATCAAAGCCCAGGGAGGTAGTGTAATATGCCGCTATTTCAGTCTCATTTCCAGCTCCTACCGGGATGACGGTTGCCAGATTGACCCCTGGATAATTTCGCAGACAATTCTCAATCTCTGTCAACTCAATCCGGTAGCCACGCAGTTTAATCTGATCGTCCGACCTTCCCGATAGGACAATATCCCCATTATCAAGAAAATGGCCTTTGTCACCGGTCTTGTACAACCTTTTGCCATGGAGAAAATCTGCCTTAAAAAATCTCTCTTCGGTCAGGTCTGCCCGGTGGATGTACCCTCTTGCAAGACCTTCCCCTGCAATAAAAAGCTCACCTTCAACCCCTACCGGGAGTTGCGCAAGGTTGGCATCAAGAATATATACCTGAATGTTGGTCAAGGGCTTCCCGATAGGAACAGCAGGCAGTGATTTTGTCCCATTGCCAAAGAATTCGGGCCCAATAGTATACGAAGTTGAGACATCGCAACATTCGGTGGGACCATATACATTGGTCACAACAGGAGGATGCTCTCCCGCTGAATCAAAAAGCTGCTGCACAGTTTGCGGCATCAACTGCTGACCGCCAATGACAAATATTTCAGGCAAATAATGTGTCGTTCCGGGCTCCAGCTCATCGACGACTATTTCGAGATGAACCGGAGTCCCATCAGAAACGTGTATCGAATGTACTTTGTAATAATTCAGCAATTTCCTTCCACTGGATTTTACTTCATCAGGAACGATATACAGACAGTGCCCTTTCAGCAAGGCATAAAATATTTGCTTGACGGAAGCATCGAAGAAAAAGGGCGAAATCAGTGCGATATTCATTGCGACAGTGGTGTCGTGGTAAACCGCCTCCGACAAACCCTTCACAAGATTACAGAGACTACCATGCTCAACCATTACTCCCTTGGGTGTACCCGTCGAACCCGAAGTATAAATGACATAGGCCAGATTGGATGGAGAGATATCCGACGAAGTGTTCTTCTGACAATAGCTTTCTATGTGGCTTATATCCAGGACAATAATTTCGTTTTCAGAAATTTGAATCGCAGACTTCAGCATCTCTTCAGCCTGCGAAACAAGACTGGTCTCAGTCAGCAGCATTTTGGCACGACTGTCTGAAAGCATGAATTTGATCCGTTCTGGAGGTAACTCCGGATCAATCGGCAGATAGGCTGCTCCTGCTTTTAAGATTCCCAGCAAGCCGATCACCATCAGCTCAGAGCGTGGAGCCATGATGGCTACGATGTCATCCGGGGCCACACAGCGATGCTCTAAAATTCTGTTTGCAACAACATTGGCCCTCGCATCTAGTTGCCTGTAAGTCAATCCGGTGTCGCTAAATACCAAGGCCATTTGATCCGGTGTCTTTTCGACCTGCGCACCAAAGAGTTCGTTTACTGTCCTCTCTTCGACAGTTGTTACCGGGCCTTCCGACATCCGAAGCAGCCGTTCCGATTCTTGCGCACCTAAAATGGAGATGGCATCGATACAAACCTCTGGATGGTACATCACAGAAGCTAAAATATTGACCAGATGCCCCGCAGCTCTTTCGATCCGGGGCGAATCGAAGAGTTGGCTGTTGTAGCCTATGCTGAATTCTATGTGTGCCTCTTTTTCAGTAAATGTGAATACCAGATCAAATTTGCTCGAAGTAAAATCCATCCGATAAAAAGAGGACTTTACCTCATTTAGCCGAATCGCAGTAACATCGACATTTTGATACTGAACCAGAACATCAAAAATAGGAGATCTTGAGGTATCCCTTTCAAGGTTCAAATTTTGCAACAGGCTATCAAAGGGATAATTGCTGTTGGAAAATGCAAGACTGGAAACCTCTTTCACATGCTGCAAGAATTTCCAAAAAGAAGTTTCTCCTTCTATGCTGTTTCGAAGCGCAACCGTATTGATATAGACGCCTACCTGGTCCTCAAGATTTTCATGGTTTCTGCCGGCAACCGGAGAGCCTACGATGATATCCTCTTCTGATGTGTATTTGTGAAGCAGGATATTTACTGCAGCAAGCATTACCATGAACGAACTAACCCCATTTTCTTTACCAAAAGCAAAGATCCTTCCGGCCAGCGATGGATCAATTTGACCAAAGATAAAATTCCCCCGATAACTCTTCATGGGTGGGCGTGGCCTGTCTGTGGGCAGCTGCAACACAGGAATGGGCCCACCAAGATTTTGCAGCCAGTACGCTTTCTCTTTCAGGTATTTGTCGCTTGCCAATACTCTTTTTTCATGCAGGCAATAATCTTTGTATTGATTTCTAAGCGGTTTTAACCTAAAATTCAACGCTCCCGTGCTGAACGAATTGTACAAAAGAGACAATTCATTCATCACTATTCCGACGGATATCCCATCCCCGGCAATGTGATGAATCACCAACAGGAACACATATTGCTCCTCCCGCATCTTTACGATAGAGGCTCGAACTGGAATCTCACATGCCAGATCAAAGGGAGCCATTACCTCCTTGTTGACAAATTTCATCGCTTTCCCTTCCGGATCCACCTCCGAACTGAAATCCAGGTCATTCATCCGGCATTCGCAAGTTGCCAGTACGCTTTGAAAAGGTGTACCATCAACCTCCGTATAGATGGTTCTCAGGACTTCGTGCCTGTCTACGATGCTTTGAACCGACGCTTTTAGGTTTTCGGTATGTACGGCCCCCTCGAGTAAAAGAGAAACTGGCATGTTGTACACCGATGCATTCTCCTTATCCTGCGAAAGAATCCACAATCGCTGCTGGGCATGTGAAAGCGGATAGTATGCCTGCCCTGAAGAGACCTCCAGCTCGTGGTATTCGGTAAGATTCAGATTTGCAAGCGCTGCTGCCACTCCTCTCACTGTTGGCTTATCGAAGATGGTTTTAAAGTTGATTTCCAGTTGCAACTCCTTCCTGATAAAGGTAATGAGTCGCGCAATTTTTAGACTCTCACCACCCAACTCAAAAAAATTATCATCCACCCCGATGGCCCGGCAACCTAAAACCTTTTCAAATATTGGGATCAGCTTCTGCTCGAGTACCGTTGGCTCATGAGACAGAGTAGCCTGGTCATGTGGCCTGGAAATAGCCAAGTTACGCAGCTCCTTTCTGTCTATTTTTAAATTCTGCGTCAATGGAATCTTACCGATGAAATGGAAATATTGCGGCACCATGTATTCAGGGAGATATTCGCGCAGGAACCTTCGCAAATCATTCAAATCAATCGGTTCGCTACCAACGATATAGGCTGCAAGGTTTTTGCAACAATTCACCTCCACATCAAGTACAACGGCCTCCTTCACAAGTGCATATTCCTGCAAACGATGCTCTATTTCACCCAGTTCAATCCTGTTTCCATTTATTTTGACCTGATGGTCTATTCGACCTATAAACTCGATGTTACCGTCAGGCAACAACCGGGCCTTGTCTCCGGTGCGGTACATCCGCTTCCCCTTTTCGAATGGATTGGGAACAAATCTTTGATCCGTTAACTCCTTGTTGTTCAAATAACCACGTGCCAGACTTGGACCCGACACACAGAGTTCGCCTGCAAAACCAATGGGTAACAATTCAAGATTCTGGTTTAAAATATATAGCGAAGAACCCGGAAAACTCTTTCCGACCGGAAGAAAATCTTTGTATTCCCGCTCCCTTTCTGCTATGAAATAAGAAGCGCAGACAGAGGTCTCGGTTGGACCGTAACCATTGATAAATTTTACAGATTTTTTGTAGTGATTGGCATCCCCAAGGATGGCCGGTTCGCCGGCCGTCACGAGGGTCAGAAGATTTGGAAAATCCGCCTTGTCAAGGGCACTCAGATAGGCGGGCGGAATTGTTGCAATTGTAATTTTCTGCTCATTCATCTGACCAATGAAGGAAGTCGGATCTTGTATGACCTCCTTATCAACAATTACGAGCGCGGCACCGGTCAACAGGGCCTGGAAAATCTCAAAAACGGCTGCATCAAATCCCAAGGATGCAAATTGAAGGACCCTATCCGCTTTCGAAACTCCAAAAACCCCGATCATGTTCACGAACATGTGCATAAAACTTCCGTGTTCTATCATCACGCCTTTTGGCGCTCCTGTCGAACCGGAGGTGTAGATGACATAAGCCAGATCTTCGGGGAGTATCACGACAGAAGGATCGCCTTCATTCGGATGGTTCACATCATTCAGCCAAATAAAGCACTTATTCAGCTCCTTGTGCGCTTCCTGGTCAGTAACAAGCACCTTGGCCCCGCTATCCCCCAATATAAATTTCAACCGGCTCAGGGGAATGTGGCTATCCACTGGAAGACAGACAGCTCCGGCCTTCATGATCCCAACCATGGCAGCAATTGCCTCCTTGGTTCGCTCCACTGCCAGACAAACTATATCACCTTTGGATAGGTGGTGTTTCTCCACCAACAAATTTGCGATCTGATTTGCTCTTGTGTTCAGTTCAAGGTAGGAGAAAGATTCATCTCCGCTCACAACCGAGATCCTGTGGGGATCGTCGTGCACACAATCTTCAAACTGTGCAACTACCGTCTTCCCGGTTCGTTTGATTTCACCATTCGCATTGGATACTTTTAAGATCTTGTCTTGTTCAAACGCACTGATAAATTTGACATCAGCAATGCGTTTATCGGGGAAATAGATCAATTCAAACAGAACAGCTTCAAAACACCTGGCGAATTGGATGGCTTCAGTTTCCGATAGCACCAGGGGGTTGTAATTGAAAAATAAATTGACATTCTCATTTTCATCGTACTCATCGATTTCGAGGCTGAGACTTTCGTTTCTCAGTTGGGTATCCAACGTGACAGAGCTAAGTTTTGCTTCCCCAAACTGCTGGGAAAAATCCATTTTCCTGTACACCATCGTCACATCAAACAACTCATTTTTGAACTCCGGTTGGTCCCTGAAATATCTGAATGTCTCACTCAAAGGAAGTCTTTGGTGCCGGTAACACTCCTTCACCTCGGCTTTGATGGCATTCAGTATATCTGTGAAAGTCCATTGTGAATCCAGTTTCAGCCTCAGCGGGATCATATTCATGAAGAGTCCGGGCGTATTCCTGAATTTATGATTGCTCCGGTTCAAAACAGGCATGCCTACAACAATGTCATTTCTGCCATACAATTTATGAAGCGTGGTATACAAAATACCAAGCAAAGCCTGGAAGGTTGTAATGCCAGTTTCATCGGCAATTTTCAAAAGGGAGGCATAACATATCCGATGGAGGTTTAAAGTGATCCGCTCGTTGTGAAGGGAAAAATCCTTCAGGCTGTACTTTTTGGTGGTAAAGTCAAGAGGTTCTGGCAATGGCATCAGCTTCTTCCGCCAGAATTCGGAAGAATTTTTAAAGCTCTCGGATATTCTGTAATCCCGGTCATCCTCCAGGAAATCGAGATAGGAATAGGATTTCATTTCAGGGTAAGTCCCATCTGCCAACAAAATGTTGTAAGCAGTCGATAAGGCTTGGTTGACAACTGATTTCCCGTAACCGTCATTCGCGAAATGATGAAATCTCGGAAACAATATGTACTGTTTATCCGCAATTTGCAAGACCATCTCCATAAACAAGGTTACCTCCTCAAATGGGAAAGGCCTTGCATTCTCAAGGATGAGAAATTGGATGGCTTCATCGAGGGGATTCTCCTTGTTCCTGAAATCAAGATAGTCGACATGACAGCGGTATTCCGGAAGAAATTGCTGGAACAATTGACCATCCTTCGTTACAAACCTAATGCGCAAGGAATCAAATTTTTGTACCACAAAATTGCATGCCTTCTCAAAAAGTTCAACATCCAGATCTCCCTTCAGCATCAAAGAACCGCCCATGTTGTATTTACTGTCGTTCTGATGAAGAAGATAGTCGTAATAAAAGGTCTGCTGTGGAAGGGTCAGTGGATATAAGTCGGTGTGATCCATCTCTCTCATAGGCTAACTTCAATTCCGAGGTTCTGGGTGCTGTTGTCGGGGGAGGCACCAAACAGCAGAAGTTCCCGCTCGTACCTGTAGGTGTAACCCACTACCAAACTGACATGTTTTGCAATCCCTATACTTAGATTCATACTGGTACCATACCTGTATCTCTCTTTGTCGGCGATATTGGTATAGTAATAAAATTGGCCCATAAACGAGACATTGTTGGAAATGGCAAATGTGACATTGTGCTTGCAATAAAATGCCGTGTATGGCCGCTTGATCACATTGATATTGTCAACCGGGATGATATAGTCCTGATTGACCCTGCCCATTGCGCCCATGGATTTCAATTTCAACTTCTTGAAAATTAAAACATTCACGCCTATCCCTGCATAAAATGAGTACCTGTTTTGAAGCAGAAGCAGGTCATCTCTTTCCCAAACAAATCCGGCTTGTCCAAAAACAATCTTTGAGAGATCAGCATCTATATAATCCGTAAAATAATGAGAAGTAGACTTGAAAATCATGGGCGTAGCCATTTTTAGATTCAGGTCCATCTTGTCCACACCATACGACGAGAAATTGGTAAAATAACCTTTTCGCTCAGCCAGAGATATATCGCCGGTATGCATCTCTCCGCTCAATGCCCCTCTCATCCTTGTATAACTGTATTTACCACTGGCATGTACCAAAATTTTTTTCTGGACCGAATCGGAGCGTGAGCTCTTCGTCCACCACTTTTCAGGCACCTGCCCCTCTGACTTCGTAGCAAAAATCAAGACAATAAGAAGCGAGGCAAGGGCAATGGGATAGGTATGTTTCTTCATGATTTGATTAGCGGTTAACTTAATATCTTATCAACAAACAACTCACCAATTTGATCAAAAGTAAAATGTGCATGTTTTTGCCCTTTTGCTCCGGAAAGTTTGGTCAAAGTCTTTCCTGGCGGAAGTTCCAGGAACAGATCAACACCAGTCCTGTGGATGTACTCAGTAATTTTTTGCCAGTTAACAGGCGAAGTCACTTGTTCGGTCAGCAAGGGAATGATCTCCTTTTCGCTGCGGTAGGGTTTGCTCCTGACATTGGAAATAACAGGATAATCAAGGCTCGCATACGGATAGTTGCTTAGCTCTTTTTCGAACGAAATGGCTGCAGACTTCATCATCGGACTGTGAAAAGGGGCGCTGACCCTGAGTGGAATGGTAACTGCCCCCATACTCTTTGCCACGATTCCAATCTCCTGAACGGCTTCCATCTCTCCGGATACAACCACCTGCGTCTCTGAATTGACATTGGAGACAACGGCCTTTCCCAAACTGCCGGAGGTGCGTAGGATGCTTTCAACCACCCCAACCGACAATCCATTGATGGCAACCATCGACCCTGAGCCTACTGCCGCTGCTTCCTGCATCAACTGCCCACGCTTTCTGACGAGCCGGATGGCATCGCCAAACGCAATCGCCCCGCTGCAGCACAGTGCAGAGATTTCGCCCAAACTATGTCCTGCCAGGAGGAATGGCTCTACGCCATATTCTTGCCTCAGTACCCTGAAGGCACAATAACTGTTCAGCAGAATGGCGGGTTGAGCATTTTCGGTCAGGTTTAACTTCTCTTCGGGGCCATGCAGACACAAATCCAGCATGTCAATCCCCAGCAATGCATTCGCCTCTTCAAAATACCTGTTTACATAAGGAAAATCATTCAGCAATGATTGGCACATACCTGTAAACTGAGACCCTTGTCCCGGAAATAACAGTGCAATCTTCATGAGATCTCCATAAAAAGAAAATAAAGGATGCGTTTTTGATCCATTTTCTCAAACAAACCCTTCGCCATGCCTGTTCCGCCTCCACCTACGAAATACCCCGTCAGGTTGAGACGGGGTATTGCATAAATCGAGCCGATAGGATAGCTACAAGCTGGTGAGAAACAGACAACTTATCAAACTTTCTCCTCTTTCATAGATTTCTTATCATCCATCTCTTTGGCAAGCTCCTTGCCCTCTTCAAATTTAGCGAAGAAATAATCTTTTAACTTGGCAGGATCAAAATCAAGAAAAGTGCCTCCGGCTTCAAAATGCTGAATGAAAACTTTTCCGATGGCATAAGTCGCTGCTCCGGAGAACAATGACATAGATAAACCTCCAATCAACGTTCCTACAATCGGAATCATCTTCAACAGACTTCCCATTCCACCGAAAGACAATGAATTGGGGACAATCGATCCCAAAAGGGCACCTACAATCGATTTACCCCTGTTCTCGCTGAATTTTATGCCATAAATATCTGACATGTCTTTCAACATCTTCAACTGAACACCTGACACGGCCGCCAGGTCTACAAACGGGACAGGAATAAGACCGGCTCCCATCGACCACCACATGTACTTCTTAACCAAATCAGTAGCAACCAACATGTTTGACTGCTCTACATTTTCTACAACTGCATCTTTTACCATAACAAACCTCCTCATTAAATGAATAAATTAAATATGTCGGGTTTAAATATCAGACGAGTCAACGAACCTTCAGTTTAGGTTGAATGTTCAACTCAAATGTAAATATTAAAATTACAAACTCCAAAAATTTTAACCTAAAGTTCATATATTTTAATTTTTTACCTATGTAACTATTAATCAAAGTATTATTTTTGAATTATATCGAAAGATGTTCGGGCACTCCCTTAAATCACACTGATTTCGCTCAAATCTGAAGAAGATTCAATTTTCGTCTACAAATTGTCTCACAAAACGAACAACCAATTGTCAAAAATGTTTTGATAAAGTTCAAATAAAACAGAAAACTTACCAGGAAGCCCAAGCCAATTCATTGGCACTTCTTTCTGCGAAATGGAAGATTCAACTAAACAATTCCATATTCTACTTGTTATCTCCTTAAAAAACTGCATCATGCACAAACACTCTCCTGAAAAAATAGCCAAATTATTTCGCGTTCCCATGGCCATGGGAATGCTCCTGCTTCTTTGCGCAGGCTGCCAAAAATCGGTTGAATACCATGCCCCGGAGGTTTCCGGCGTTCCTACCACCATCGACAGGACCATCATCCCCGAATTCGTCAACACGATTCCTGCCGTTCGCATCGATGACCCCGCCAATTTCGAAAAGAATGGATATGGGAAATGGCATTTTGGCGCCGGTCTTCCGGTCCAAAAACGGATAGATCTGATGCCAACCGGGTACAATGGTGCCAATGTGGCAAAAACAGCCAGACTCGTTCGTTTCTTTGCCATGACAGACATCCACATCACCGACAAAGAATCGCCGGCCCAGGCCATTTTTTTTGCCTCTGCAGCCGGATCTTTTGGCATTTCCGTCTATTCACCGCTGATGCTCTATTCAACACAGGTACTTAATGCCGCCGTACAGACAATCAACGCCATCCACAAAGAGAATCCAATTGACTTTGGCCTGGCATTGGGTGATTTGGCCAATAGCACGCAATACAACGAAATCAGATGGTTCATCGACACCATGGATGGGAAGATCATCAATCCCGATTCAGGGACCAAGGACGATCCAATCCCGGGGCCGGCCAACGATTACCAGGATGAATTCAAGGCGGAGGGTCTAAGCAACACCATCCCATGGTATGCGACCATAGGGAACCACGATCATTTCTGGATGGGCTCCAAACCAATGAACGACAAGGTTCGAAAAGTACTTGTTGGGGGAAATATTCTGCAGGTTGGCAACATTTTTACAAATCCGGTGGCAATGGATGAAAGCTCCTATTCCATGGGAACCCTCGATGGAAAAACTCCATTCGGAACCATCATCGGTTCCGGCGTCGTATCATCAATGGGGACAATTCCGACTGTTCCGGCCGACCTCAACCGCCGCGCCCTCACAAAAACAGAATGGATGAAAGAATTTGGTACAACTTCGTCTCTTCCCGTTGGTCATGGATTTGTTCAAGCCAACCCAAACAATTTCTTCAACGGTTGCTATTCGTTCGAGCCAAAATCCAATCTGCCACTCAAAGTGATCGTACTCGACGACACACAGGACGATACCGACGTACCTGGTCCCTCAGGATTTTATGGATATGGCTCCCTGGCCAACGGCCGCCTCGAGTGGCTGATCAGCCAGCTCAAAGCCGGTCAGAACGAAGACAAATTGATGGTGATCGCCGCTCACGTCCCGGTAGGAGTAGCCGCCGGGACACCCGTCGGTTGGTACAACAATGCCGACGAAAGTTCCCTCATCACAGAACTTAAAAAATATCCCAACCTACTCCTTTGGGTCTCTGGTCACCGCCATCTCAACACGATCACACCATTCAAATCGAGCGATGCCAGCCATCCTGAAAACGGTTTTTGGGAGGTAGAAACAAAGTCTCTGAGAGAATTTCCGCAGCAGTTCCGAACCTTCGACATCATCCGCAACAGCGACAAAACAATCTCCATTTTGGCAGTCAATGTGGATCCTGATGTCAAAGAGGGATCTCTTGCTGCCGTCTCCCGCGCTTATGCCATCGCTTCCAACCAGATCTATGGTCTGATGGAAGCGCCGCAACCAACCGGTTCTGTCTCTTACAATGCCGAGCTAGTCAAACAGCTGACTCCGGCAATGCAAACCAGGCTGGAAAATTTGGGAATACCTGTTAATTAAGTCCCAGGTGTTGCATTTCATTCACCGACAGTGGAGCCCCAACTTCGATCACTGCACTCTTTCTGGCTCCGGCTGCATGGGTACCATTGTGGTGCCTGCCGCTTGCTTCGATTCCAAACATGACGATCATACCTACAACAAAAAGTGTTAACCCGTTGAAAAAATTCTTAGTTTTCATGATAAAGATTTTTAAATTGTTATTGTTTTAAATAATTATACCCCAAACATAATACCTGTCCGCAGGGGCTCAAAATGAAATAGACGAACAACTCAATTTCATGGACGGTTTGCCATATTTCATCTCAAAAAGGTTGTAAGTAAAGACGAAATTCAACAATTCATACCCCCCTTCCCAATCATGAATTATCAAGATAAAAAGCCTGTTTATGGAATACAACCCTACAAGAACAGAGGCCTATGCCCTCTTGTGCGAATACAACAAAAATGAGAGCCTGGTCCGGCATGGATTGGCCGTAGAGGCAGTGATGCGCTATTTCGCGGAAAAAGCCGGCGAAGATGTCGAAAAATGGGGCGTCATCGGACTGTGCCACGACCTGGATTATGAGAAATATCCCGAACAGCACTGCACCATGACCCGCCTGATTCTCGAAGAAAAAGGCTGGCCCGAAAGTTACATCAGGGCCATCGTCAGCCATGGCTGGGGCATCTGCTCGGAGGTAGAACCAATTGAATACCTCGAGAAGGTTCTCTTTGCCACCGACGAACTCACGGGCCTGGTTACCGCCTGTGTCTATGTGCGGCCCTCCAAAAGCATCCTCGACCTCACCACCAAATCGGTGATGAAGAAATGGCATACCCGCGCATTCGCAGCCGGAGCCAACCGCGACGTAATTGCCAAAGGGGCCGGCATGCTCGGAAAATCAGTGGAAGAGTTGGTCGAAGAGACCATTGCCGCCATGCAAAAGGAAGCAGACACCATCGGACTTCGCGGAGAACTTTAAAAATTGCTACCGGATGGCCTGTTGAATGGCTTTCGAAATCGGGCCAATCTTGCCATTTGAGATAAGGTGTGAATCAATCTGGACGATTGGCAGAACTCCCTTGGTGGTACTCGTGATAAAAACCTCGTCTGCATCGAGTAGATCAGCGAACTTAAAATCTGCAACAACCAAATCAAAGCCCTTTGTATCCAATATCCTTCGCCTGGTAACACCTTCCAAAATTTTCGATTTTGGGGTGAAAATGTAGCCTTCCTTGACCATGTAAACATTGGATCTGGAACACTCCCGCACCCAATTTCTGTCGAGATAAAGTAGCTCGGCAGCACCACTCGCTGTCAATTTCCCGGACAAACTGACGGAACGCAAGTAGTTGATGGTCTTCGCCTCCGGCATTTCGCGCTGGTAATTGCACGAGATCAGTGTTGCCCCGTTCTTCCACGACTCAGGCCACCTGACTTCGAATGGTTTGTTGAGGATGACCAGCGTGGCGTGATCGGGCGCCAAAGTGAAGTCATCGTCCGACAAACCGCCCGAAAGCATGATTTTAATGGACGAATTTTCAATGTCATTTTTTGCAATCAGTTGCAAAACCAACTCCGTCAGCTCGGCTTTGGTATATTGTAGCCCAAGACCCAGCACCTCTGCCGAACGGATAAATCGATCGAGGTGAAAGGAGATAAACGCAGGAACACGGTTCCTTACCAGGAAGAAGTCAAAGATGCCGTACCCACGCTGGATAATCAGGTCGGATACCGGCAATGCCGATTGCTGAAAGGGAACAAACTCCCCGTTGATGCAGGTAAAATTCATATTCATAGGATACAACATAATGATCGCACATTTGATGGTACAAATAAAGGCATTTTCTCTGTGAAACCTTTGAGCCTTGGTGGCGAAAAACCACCAAAACTCCCTGTTACACTTTTACGACATAGTTGTCCACCACCCAGGCAGCAAACGGAAAGCAACAGGTAAAAGCCGGTGATACGGCATTCAGCACATGGACGGAATCCCTGTCACCCTCTACCACGAAATCCATGATCAGCTCCCTGGTCTGCCTGTTGAGCAACTGCGCCCGGATACCCGGCCTTCCCCACTCCGTGAAACCCTTCACATCGATCTTTTTGACCAGTTCCTGGGCCAGTCCGGCAAAATAGCTGCGGTTGTACTTCCTGATCTCATCCAGGGCAATGTTCCTGAAACCAAAGGAGTTTCGAAGAAAGAGCGAAGCCTCCCACGAAAGAATGCTTGCAAGTTCTCCCGGCCTGAAGTTGTCAAAACCCCGGTAATTCTCACGCCAGAAGGCAGGCATGGAGGTCGGACCAATTTTCACCGTGCCATCCACCGCAACCGTGAAATGCACTCCAAGCCATGGATTTTTCAGGTTGGGTACCGGATAGACGTTGGTCCTTACAGGGATTTCATCCCCATGGTATTTCAGATAGACCCCCTTGAACGGGATGATGGTATATTTTTCGCTGTAACCGAACTCTTTCGCGACGGTATCGGCATAGAGTCCGGCGGCATTGATGATTTTGGTGGCTGTAAAAGTCCGGCCTAAGGTGGTTCTAATCTTGTTCCCCTCAACCCTGGAGTGATATCCTTCCCCAAAAATCAGTGCTACCCCCATTGCCCTTAATTCGTTTTTGATTGCGTGGGTGACCTCCGCTGGATCCACGGTGGCGGTATTGGGTGAATACAAGGCATGCCGAAAGGTTTTTACGTTGGGATCGATCTCAAACAACTCCCTCTCATCAATCAACTGAACCTCCACCCCATTCACCTTCCCTCTTTTTTGCAACTCGTAGAGCGCCGGCAGCTCGCCTTCGTCCTTGGCCACCACCACCTTTTTGCATTCATTGATCTTCAAGTTATTGGCATAACAATATTCCCGCATCTGCCGGTTGCCATCGCGTGTAAACTTCGCCTTGAGCGTATCTGCCGAATAGTAAAAACCTGCATGCAGCACCCCACTGTTGCGTCCACTACCGTGGAAAGCCACGTCAGCCTCCTTCTCCAGGATACCAATTTTTGAACCGGCAAAACTTGTCTGTAGGTTCCTGGCAATGGACAAACCCACAATGCCACCGCCGATGATCAGATAATCGAAATGCATAAACCTATTTTTCTTGGATACAGAATGGATTCAAAATCTCTCCCAAAATGAATTTGAAGTCTCTTCTTCGTATAAAAATAATGCTTTTAATGCAATCCCGGCACTTCCTGACCACCAAATTTCCTTCCGCAACCGATCGATACCGCAGAACAGCATGGTTTTTTGTAACATATTCAGCCTCATTCTTACTTATTTATTAATTTAGTATTCTAAAACCTTTAAAAAACTTCGCCATGATTTGGATTTTACCTGCAGTTATCCTCGTAATCATCTTCTGGCTGGTTGGCATTTACAACAGCCTGGTCCGCCTTCGCAACACAAGGCTTAACGCTTTTGCCGATATCGACGTACAATTGAAACAACGCCACGACCTGATCCCACAGCTCGTCGAAACAGTCAAAGGTTATGCAACCCACGAGAAAGAGCTGTTGCTCAAAATCACCCAGGCCCGCACGGCCGCCATGGGAGCCACCACACTGGATGACAAAATCAAGGCAGAGACGCAACTTTCGAGTGCCCTGCAGGGACTAAAAATCTCCGTCGAAGCCTATCCCGATCTGAAAGCCAACCAAAATTTCCTGCAACTTCAGGAGGAACTTTCCGACATCGAAAACAAACTGGCAGCCGTTCGCAGGTATTTCAACGCAGCCACAACCGAATACAACACCGGGATCGAGACCTTCCCGTCCAACCTGATCGCGGGTAATTTCGGCTTTCAGCGCGAAACCCTCTTCGACCTGGGACAGGAACGAACCTCCTACGAGGAAGCCCCGAAAATCAGTTTCAACTGATGACCTACGTTGGTATTCAGACCCAAATCAGGAGAAACAACTTCAACAGTACCCTCCTGATGCTGGCTTTTCCCCTTGTCCTAACGGGAATGGTCTATTCCTTTCTCTTCTTCATCCAGCGTCAGCAGGACGTTCAGACTGTCAACGATACCTTTCTCAGGGTAGTTCCTTTTGTTCTGATCGGTACCACCATCTGGTTCACCATCGCCTGGTTCTTTCACAGTGCACTGATTCGATTCGCGACAGGATCGAAACCCCTCGAAAGGATGGAAAACAAGCGCGTGTACAACCTGGTCGAGAATCTCTGCGTCTCAAAGGGAATGAAGACCCCAAAAATCTTCCTGATCGAAGACGATTCGCTCAACGCCTTCGCCAGCGGCATCAACGAGATCGGAAGAGCACACGTCTGAACTCCAGTCACCTGAAGCTATC
>CAZGSQ010000017.1:0-50466 GCA_964528535.1 uncultured Tangfeifania sp.
CTGCCGAAGTAAAGGCCCTTTCCGATGTTATTGTGACCTCTTCGAATGCCAGAAAAATAGTGGAGTCATTCCCGGCTGACCAGAAAATTATCTTTGCCCCTGATAAAAATTTGGGCAACTACCTAAACTCAATAACCGGAAGAAATATGGTTTTGTGGGATGGCGCCTGCATGGTTCACGAAAGATATTCTCTTGAAAAAATTGTGGAACTCATCAAAGAACATCCTGATGCTGAATTGATTGCTCATCCAGAGTGTGATAAACATATTTTGTTGATATCTAATTATATAGGCTCTACCACAGCCTTGCTTCAATACATTTCTATCAGTTCATCACAGAGATTTATAGTAGCAACGGAGAGTGGAATCCTCCACCAAATGAAGTTGAAATGTCCTGAAAAGAGCTTCTTACCAGCTCCATCTATCGACTCGACGTGTGGCTGCAACGACTGCAGTTTCATGAAACTGAATACCTTGAAGAAGGTTTATCTGGCCTTGCAATACGAACTGCCTGAGGTGGTTTTGACCAATGAATTGATGGATAGGGCCAGAATGCCCATCCAGCGAATGCTGCAGCTTTCAAAATAGATTTTTTAACACTCTATTTGAGACTGATTAATTCATTGAATCAAGGTATTCTCCTTAAAATTTCCTTTCTTTGTCGCGAAGATTTAAGTATTGCTCAAATCCTCCTCAGAAATTTTTATGTGAATGAGAAAAATTAGTTTTTTGGTTTATTTGCTTTTTTTTGCACTGCTGCTTGGCCTATTTTCATGCAACAAGAGCAGTTCAACGACAACCACTACGGATGTGGTAGGACCCAACGTCTTCAATGGTAGTATCAACATCTACTCCAGTGGAAATGATACCACCCTGCAGCGATTCCTGAATGGAAAATACAATTGCATCAGTGGTAGTTTGTTGTTGGCAACTTCCGATCCTGTTGATTACAAAAAATATTTGGCCAATCTGGTGATGGTCAAGGGGTCGGTGACGCTCTATAAAATTCCGAACAAGGATTTGTCTTTCCTGGCGGTATTGAGAAGTGTCCTGGGAAATTTTCAAATTTCTTCGTGTCCCGAGCTACTGTCTTTTGCCGGAGTAGCATCCTTGGATACCATTGGATCCGCCGTTGTTGTAGAAAGAAATCCCAAGTTCAAAAACTTTGCGGGATTGGAGCAGATTCTTCAGATTGGTTCGGTGACAGCTACTGCAAATCCATCGCTGGTCTCCTTTTCCGGCTTGCAGAACATGACTTCCATGACAGGGAGTGTTGGTGTTTATCAAAATCCAATTCTACAAAACTTGATTGGTCTTACCGCACTTACTTCGATTGGGGGCGACTTGGTCGTCAGTGACAATGCTACTTTTAAAGGATTTACTGGTTTGGCAAATTTGTTGGAAATCAAGGGTAATCTCTCTTTGCTCTCTTTGCCGCAGATGTCGAGTTTGGCCGACCTTTCTGTCGTCAATGACACCATTACTTCCATCAGCATTACCGATTGCAACAATTTGACCAATCTGCAGGGTTTGAGTAAAATTCCCTCCATCAAGAGTAATTTAAGCATTGTTTCGTGTACCAACCTGCAGGATCTTTCGGGGTTGACAAAGATTGATACCATCAGAGGAATACTTGAGTTGAGCATGCTTCAGAGTTTAAGCTCCTTTACCGGCCTCAATGGAGTAAAATATATCAGGAAAGATGTTCGTATCGCACAATGCAACAGCCTGACAGGAATGAATGGATTTGCACTGCTCGATAGTATTGGAGGTGATTTGGTGGTACAGGACAATGCCAAACTTGCAAATTTTTCTGGGTTTACCCAAACTAAAACAGTAAGGGGAAAGATCCAGATTCTTGAAAACAGCGCTCTGAGTTCGCTTGACGGATTGGAAAATCTTAAAACCGGCAGGAGTACACTGGATATCTATTACAATACCAACCTATCGGGATACTGCGCTATCAAAACAATGAAATTAGCTGGTTTAGCGTACATTAGTCTAAATAAATATTCTCCTTCATGGGCACAAATTCAAGCCGGCAACTGCTCTAAATAACGCATTGGTAGAAATAGAAAAACCACCCATCAGGTGGTTTTTCTATTTCTACCAATATTTCTTTAGGCTTCAATCACCTCGGTCCACCCATAGTGATCAGGTTCCGTACCATATTGAATTCCTCTCAGTTTTTCGTACAATTGGATGCTTATTTTACCTGGCTCAGTTCCAAAGAGGTATTCCTTTTGGAGATCTGCATCGAATACCCTTTTGATTGGAGAGATGACAGCTGCGGTTCCACAGGCACCAATCTCCTCAAAAGTCGCTAGTTCTTCAACCGGAATAGGACGCTCTTCAACTTCCAAACCCATGTCGCTGGCAAGTTGCCGTAAACTCATGTTGGTGATGGAAGGCAATATAGAGGATGACTTTGGCGTAATGTATTTATTTTCCTTGATGCCGAAGAAATTGGCTGGACCACATTCGTCAAGATACTTTTTCTCTTTGGCATCCAAATACAAGACAGCAGAATAGCCATGTTCATGTGCCCTGTGTCCGGAGACCAGACTTGCCGCGTAATTTCCCCCAACTTTTATTTTTCCGGTACCAAGAGGCGCAGCACGATCATATTCGCGGTAAATGACCAGATCGGTAGGTTTGAATCCCTCTTTAAAATAGGGACCTACCGGCATTACAAAAATCATGAAAAGATATTCATCAGCTGGTTTCACGCCGATTTGGGCACCAGTACCAATCAACAGTGGCCGTATGTACAATGAAGCTCCTGATTCATAGGGCGGTACAAATTTTTCGTTTAACTGAACAGCCTTTCTGACGGCTTCAGCAAAGAGTGATTCGGGGACTTCAGCCATCATCACACCTGCAGCCGAGCGTTGCATCCTGCGTGCATTTTCGATCATTCGAAAGACGCGAATCTTGCCGTCCTTTCCCCTGAAAGCTTTTAAGCCTTCAAAAGCCTCCTGGCCATAGTGCAGGGAAGTAGCCGCCATATGTATGTTAAGCATTTCAGAATCACTCACTTCAAGCTCGCTCCACTGCCCGTTTCGGTACCAGCTTCGTACGTTGAAATCAGTCTTGCTGTATCCGAAACCGAAATTTTTCCAATCAATTGACGTCATGTTTGTATATTTTAACACAAAATTAAACTATAATCTTGTAGTTATGCTATTTTTCGACCCGACAGTTCAAAATATTCTTTATCCAAAATTACTTGTTCATGGATCTCACACACGCCGGTCTTCTAATTTTCCATTCTCTAACTTTCATCTCTTCCCATCAGCACTCCACGATTCCAAATTCATCCGCCCCGTCAGAACTTCCTTCGAAGAGATAGGGATCCCCAAATCCTGCATTTCTTTAAGCTTCGTAAATGCCTGTGATGTTTGATTTTGCCGATCTTTCTGCAAGGATTGCCACGGTACCACCAGCTCCGCCACCAGTGATTTTGGCACCGTATATACCCTTGCCGACTCCTTCCTTTCAGCAAAGTTCGACAAGAAAATCGGTAGCTTTTGGTCCAAGACCACATTCGGTATAGGCAAAATGCGACTGGTACATCTGTTCCCCTATCAAAACGAAGGATCTGAATGAGAGCTTAAAGCAGTAACAAGGGCTTGTATTGGTGCTTTGGGGTCATGGTTTTAGTGTTAATAGTCTTTAATATTGAAAAATCTCAAGGGTTTTCGCCTACCGGTGAGACCAAAAGCACAAAAATTTCAATTTCCTCCACTTAATATTGCGAATGAATCAATTAATTTTCAGATTTTAATCCATTTAATAAGCAATTTCTCACGGTATATTAACCAACCTTGGAAGATGGCTGGATAACAAGATCTAAATTTTCTCCAATAAAGATAGAAATGTGTTTTTGTAGAGAAATAGGCATTAAACAATTTGTTAGTAGAAATATATAATATTTTCAACCCCAAAAATAAAATATTTAATTATTTTGTTCATTCGGTGCAATATTCGAATTTAATTCTTACCTTGTGGATACCAACCAATTAATCAAAGGAGGTGAATTATGGCACAAAAAACTTTCAATTTTTCGGTAACACTGGATGAAGATGAATTTGTTCAGGTTGAAGATCATATTTTTACTACCAGCGAGATTATTAAGAAAGAGGAGCCCAATGTCGACATGATTGGACCAAAGTACCTCAAAATGCTAAAAAATCTGCATGTTGAGAATCTTACCATGAAGGCCGTTAAGGAGTGGCTTCTGTTGTCTTTGGCCCTTGATCAGTGCTGCAGCTACCACAGCAAATGGGACGATCACAAAATTTTGGAAGAGCTGGTGGCAGGGAGGGAGCACTCTATTTCGTGGTACATGGACAACTGTCAGAAACACAACTAAATCTGCAAATAATTTTAACCTACAGGTTTTTGATAAAAAAAATGCCGGCTGAAAGCCGGCATTTTTGCATGTAATTCAAATTTGGGTTACAATGAATCCAGATAGTTGATGATTGCCCAACGCTCTTCTTCATCGACGATTTTCTTTTCAAAATTTGGCATATCACCACGGCCAACAAAAGCCATAAAATATTTGTTGCCATCTGGCAACGCCTTGAAAGCAGGAGTGGTAATGTCATCCATGGCTGTTTTCAGGGAAGCTGCTTTTGCACCATCTCCTTTGCCGCCTCCATGACATGATTTGCAATGTTTGGCATAAAGGGTCTTACCAAGGGCAATACTTTCCTTATCCCCTTTTTTCGCAAGTTTCATTGCTTTGTACTTCGCTGGAATATCCCAGGCTGCTTTCTTTTCAGAAGCAATAAATGAGAATAAACTCATGGCAAATACGATGGTTAATGCGGCAAATAGAAGTTTTTTCATGACTGAATTGTTAAAATTAATATTGAAGAATTGATATAATTCAATATCAAAGATAGCACCAAAACAAATTAATTTAAGCCTTGGCTTTAATTTAAATTCCTTCTACATAAATGGATGCAACTTCAAAGGAGGGAATTAATTCCCGATGGAGCGAAAAGAGGTTTGGTTCCCAGCATGTCAAAAAAAAAGCAACCGATGCATTCGGTTGCTTTAAATTTTGCTAATTGCTGAATTAGAGTGAATTCATGAAGTTGATGATGGCCCATCTCTCTTCTTCATCGACTACCTTCTTCTCGAAATTCGGCATCTCATCGCGCCCTACAAACGACATGAAATACTTCGAACCATCTGGCAATGCTTTGAATGCAGGTGCCGTAAAATCATCCATTTTGGTTTTCATGGAAGAAGCTTTTGGTCCGTCGCCTTTGCCCAATCCATGGCATGACTTGCAATATTTGGTGTAAAGTGTTTTACCAAGGGCAATACTCTCTTTGTCACCTTTTTTCAGAATTTTCATGGCTTTGTACTTGGCAGGAACGTCCCAGGCTTTTTTCTCGGCTGCGATGAACGAGAATAAACTCATCGCAAACACAACGGTTAATGCTGCAAATAGAAATTTTTTCATACTTTAATTTTTAATAATTGATTAAATACTGAACGGTTATTTATTGTAAAAATAGCACCAAAAAAGGTGTAATTTTCTGATTTTTACCCAGTTTTTTATTGAATTTTGATTAAATTTTAAAATTCTTAACCATCCTCTTTCTTTTTATTCAACTGGTTGATAGGATGCTGATCAATCAATGGGGGCAGGTAATAAACTCTTGGTTGGGTTCCTAATTCTTCAAGGTAACGATATCCTGAACGGGAGGCAATTAAATCAGAAAAGGAAACCGTTTCACAACTGTTCGAGACCAGATTGGCAAGCTGGTCTCCGAAGTAAATGACCCCGGATGGACATGCTGCCACACACTCAGGCATTTTACCTTCCAGTAACAGATCATGGCAAAAATCACATTTTTGCATGTTTCCCACGGCTAAATTCCCATCTGATTCTTTCGCAGGCAGTTGGTCTATTTGCATGGCCGGTCCGGATCCATGGTTAAACTGACGTGAAGAAAACGGGCAAACTTTCGAGCATTTCTTGCAACCGATACATTTCTCTTTGTCAATCAGCACAATTCCATTGGGCTGCTTCATTGTGGCACCCGCTGGACAAGAGGAGACACACAATGGTTCGTCGCAGTGAAAGCAAGGCTTAGGCATCCAATAGGGGATGGCCTCTTCAGATTCCTGCATCAGGTATACTTTCATAAGTTCCTGATGGGGAGGTAGATAATGTGCTTTTTGGCATTTCTCTACGCATTTTCTGGCATTCTTGCATTTGGCGAGGTCAATCACCATGACATACTTCTTTCCAGAAATTGATTGATCAGAGGCTTTGGCTATTGTGGGCTTTTCCATTTAGTGTCCTTCGTGATATCCTGTCACTATCGATTTGAAATTACTGTACGGTTTAGCTCCAAATGTACAGAAATATAGGTGAATTATCAGAAAGATGGAGAGGAAAAAACCCACTGTAATGTGAAAAATATCGGTTACAAAGAATGCTTTTGTGCCAATTAATTGCCTTACAAGTGCTCCTGAAAACAACATGGGCAATCCAGTTAAGAAGAGCAGTGGCATCATAATATACATTGTCATGAAATAGGTGACCTGCTGGATTGGGTTGAACTTCATTTTTTTTGTAACAGGAAACGGAGCGGGTTCATTCTTAAAAACGCCATACGTATAGTACCTGAATTGCACCAGAAGTCGGTCCTTAAGACCTTTGAGCTGAATGCGGTAATGCCTCCCGTTTTTTGAGATGGTATTTGCGATGATGAACAATGAATAGTTGAAAAGAAGAATGAATCCGGCAATATTGTGCAATGAAACAGCCATATCAAAAGGGATGTAAGGTTTCAACGGATCTGAATATTGCATGCTTAGTCCACTAACAATCAGGGTGATAATAAGAAGAGCATTCAATACATGCCACAATCGGATCAATCCTGGATAGAGATATAATTTGGTTTCCATGGTCTTATTTTTTAAAGAAAATTCTTAGAATGGTATGTATAGAAATGCCCGCCAAAACCAGTAAAAAAATGGCGATACTGATTCTGTTGAGATAAATATTGCGGTTCGCACCAATTACGTAGGATGAACTTAGTATGACCGAATTGTCAAATCCCATGGCTGTAGCCTTTGATTTTAGCTGGTATTGATAAAGTGAGTTCATTAAGATGGAATTCTTGGAATGACACTCCTGACACAGTTTTACAGCCTTTTCTTTAGGTTGAATGTTGTGTGCAACAAGCAGGGAATCCTTGACATGCGCATGGCACTCTATGCATCTGACATTTTGAAAGTGGCGTCCCTGGTTTGGAAGCCAATCATGTTTGGCAATGATATTGGGCTTCTCATTTTCGGAGATTAGCTCAAATTTATTGATGTTGTTGTGGCAACTAAGGCAGATGTTGTTGTCGTAGGCAATAATTTTGTTGAGCACTGAGTCGCTTCTTGCACTGATTTTATAAGTGTGAGGTTCATGACAGGTCCAGCAGGTAAATACCCCTGCATGTTTGGTGGCATGGGTACTCAAGGCAAATTCTGCCTCTATCTTTTCGAATTGAAATTTGGCGTATTTTTCATCTCCGCCATGACAATCGATACAGATCATTTTGGGCTCCATTCTAACCTCTGCCGTGTGTGGCCAAGTGCCAAAATCTTCGGAATGGCAGTCGGTACACTTGAAATTTTTGTGGTTGGAAAGGTAGAAAAGGGTGGTGTCAATTTTCATGCCTGGTTCCATCTTGTGCTTTACCTGTTTCTTCGCAACTGTATTGTCATAGGTAAAATAGTTGTGAGCATGGCATTTTAAGCAACGGTCGTTGGTTTTCTGATTTTCCGTTTTTAGCGGTGTAACCTTTTCCTCTGCGCGTAATTCGACGACTCCGGTCAGCCAAAAAACCAGCATGAGTCCAATGATTAGCTTAGCTGCGTACTTCATGATCTGTTGAAATTTGAAAAATAAATAAAGATAATATCTGATTAATATGACTTTGTATCTTGTGGAATGAATGAAAAAAGTGAGAAGCCAATTCGATGCAGAAGTGGCTTCTCACTGGTATGTTTCTATATCAAATCATCCAATTTTGAAACAGTTTCGTTTACCCTGTAGATGGAGTAACTTAGAATCCCCATAATCTTGTAATGGTGAATCCAATGGAGAAATTCTTCCAATCGAGGGTGCGTGAGTTGTTCAGCATCATGTCCTGAGGCAGCAAAGTATCATTGCTTCCGGCATAGATCTGGAAAGCATGTGTGCTTGTTGATACCTCATATCCGAACGAAATTACAGGTTCCGGTTTAAAACCATCAGCCGACTGTTCAGATATGTTGTTGATGTTCATCGGGAAATCAGCGTTGAAGATCAATGATCCCTGAGGCGTTACTTTGATACGTCCGCCTGCATGAAGACCGACTTTGTCGTGATCCTGGTGCCATGGAACAACACTGAAGTGGGAAAAACTTACCCCACCCTGGAGCGTTACAAAACCTAATTTCCTGGCCAACATCATCTCTGCAAAGTAAGAGGTGCGGTCGGAAGGACGGTAATCGTAGGTGCTGTAAGGGTATTTGTCGGAAGAGTGATAATATCTGTTCACATCGCCTTCCCATACCGATTTGGATCTGCCATCAATGGCATAATTTCCGAAGAAAGAGACAGAGAGAGGCATGCCATGGTTCATCTGCTGAAATGGGGTCCATTTGAAGTTGAAATCGCTGTACATGTTCTTCTTCTGTATGCCATAACCAATCTGGAAATTCTTCATCAAAACGAAGTCGATGGCGATCCTGACATTGGCTCCGGGAGCCATGATGCCAAAGAGGTCTGACTTGCCATTCTGCATGCTTCCGAATTTGTGTTGGATCACAGATTCGAGGGTATTGACTGGTGAGATTTTTGAAGTCTGCTGATCAATCAGATAGCCACTCTCCCAAACAAAACGAACAGGTTTGTTGACTACCGCTTCGGGAGCCGTGGCTGTTGAGTCAGTTTGGCCTTGAACAAATTGGTAAGTGAAAGGCAAAAGACTTAAAATAAGGAATATAAAGGCTTTTTTCATTTTTAGAATTCTTAGATTTCCTGATTAATTGTTTTTTGCACCTTGCTTGATCCAGGTCAATACCAGTTGCGCTTCAGCATCTGAATACTTCTTCCAGGTATGCAATGTAGAAGTAGGATTTGGGTAAGTATATATCAAACTTGACTCAGGGGTAGAGGTGTTGTACAAAGTCATGCTTTTAAGATTATTGTAGGCATTGGCTGCAGAAAGATCCGGTGCCTGGCCTCCTGTTTTGTGGCAGGATACGCAACTATTGGCAAAAATTGGGGCGATCTGGCTTGCAAACAATATACTCACTGTAGGATCAATGGTTGGCAACTCCTCCTTCACGATGAAATCGTAGGTACATGCGTTGAGAATCATCCCAATCACAAAGAGAAGAAAATAAATATTTGATTTTTTCATTGAGGAGATTTTTTGAAATCCGGTATAAAAAAGACTTCTGATGCAGAGAAGCCTTTTCTATACCATGATTTTTATGAAGTACTAATTGATGACAGCAAGAGAGTTGGTCAACAACGCTTTTGAGTAATCCAAGTTGTGAATACCAAGACTGTATTCGCGCAAACATAGTTGGAAGTTAATAATTGCGCCAAATTGAGCATTGGTTATTTTCATGACCGGTAATGTCAGGTTGGTAGCTTTTTGTTCTGGTGTCCAGGAAGCTGCAGGGCTAGGGTTCTGGAACTGTGATGGGTTCATTGCTGGTCCTGTTGGATTGGTAGCTGGATCGTAAACATTCAGGTAACCATCATAATTGTTGGTGGTAATGCCGGCCCACAAGTTGGTGGTAGCATCCGTATTCCTGTTCATGAATTCAACGCCGTTGTATTTAAGTTTCGCAGCAAGTTGTTCCAGCAAACCTTTGATGGCTGCTCTTGGATTGATCCAATATTTTGCGCTGGTAGCATCTACGCCTGTATGACAACCGGCGATGTTACATCCTGCAAAGTTTCCTTTTGCATTGAAACTATGACCTCCTGTACCACCAACCATGGAAGCCATGTGGCAATCGGCACAAGCTGCCTTGGCAACGTGAACTGCCTGTGCATAAGCCATCGAACCTGCAAATGTGAACTCAATTCCGCAGGTACCTGAAACGATGGCACCAACAGTTCCATAGTGGGTGTGTGTACGGTATCCAGGAATAATTTTGGCCGTAGCAATGGTTGCCGCAGAAGCTCCGTCAAAGAATACATCCGTTGGTTTTGCAGCCAATCCGGCGTAATCCAGTACATCTCCTGTATAAGCTGGGTTTTTACTATTGTTGAAGGTGAAGGGACGGGGTTGGTGACATTTGATGCAAAGGTTGCTGCTGCCATTGTCCTGGGTCAGGTTAACAGTCTTTTTACCTCCGGTGAAAGTCAAGGCGACAGGAGCAGTCGTCGTCAGTTTAGGCAGGTCAGTAGAGGTGTAGGTCTCGTGGATGGAGCTGTGGCAAGTCCTGCACAACAATTCGCCATATGCCTTGGTTACGTCGCAAGCATAATCGTTGGCAAATTTACCGTTGGTGCCCAAGGTAAAGGTAGATGGGATTTTCCGGGTAACTACATCCTGAAATCCTCCTTGTGTATGGCAAGGGCTACATCCGGCATTGCCACTTTCTGAAATGGCAGCTTCGCCTGTTTCGTGCTTGGAATATTGGAATTGAACCGAGATAATGTCAACCTTGGCAGGTGTATGACACATTTTGCATGTCTCGTTGGCATCTTTACCGGCGGCACCCGTTGCGCCAGCTGTACCATTTGTTCCATTGAGTCCGGGAGGGCCTTCTTTTACACATGCAGCACCAAATGCCATTAAGGCTACAGCAAAAATAGCAGGTTTAAAGAATTTTTCTAGTTTCATAGATTTTGAAAGTTTTAAGAATGAAAACAGTATTTTTTAATTGAAAGATCAATTAGTCTAATAAGACACGATGGTAAAGTTAAAAATTGTAAATTCTCTGTACAAACAGAAAGAAGTTGATTGATTGACAGATATGTATTGATGTAACAATGAAAATATGGTATTATAGATCATTAAACATATTGATGTATGTCAATAGTGTAAAATATTTAAACAGAACAGTTCTAAATTCGTAAAAGCATTAATTTTCCTATGTCTGATTTAATGTATTATTTGGGAATCTAATGACAATTTACATTAAATATTTTCACTTTAGTTGAAAAAATGGGGGAGTAGCGTTGAAAAAAATGTTGTTTTGATGTTTTTGTTGATTATTTGATGATCTAAACCACAAGTTTGAAATTTCACTATTTTGCAATTTTCATCCGTACCATTTAACAAAAGATATTTTTCTTCGGGTAGAAATCTGTATTTGGATTAGTTAAAAACAGTGCATATTTTTAGGTATCCCCAACAAAAAAACCACCTCTGCTAAGAAGTGGTTTTTTACAATCGTTGTAATTTATCAAATAAATTGGATGGTTTGAGTACGCTCAACCCGTCTGAAACTCCGAATAATTTAGAATCCCCACAATCTTGTAATGGTGAATCCAATGGAGAAATTCTTCCAATCGAGGGTGCGTGAGTTGTTCAGCATCATGTCCTGAGGCAGCAAAGTATCATTGCTTCCGGCATAGATCTGGAAAGCATGTGTGCTTGTTGATACCTCATATCCGAACGAAATTACAGGTTCCGGTTTAAAACCATCAGCCGACTGTTCAGATATGTTGTTGATGTTCATCGGGAAATCAGCGTTGAAGATCAATGATCCCTGAGGCGTTACTTTGATACGTCCGCCTGCATGAAGACCGACTTTGTCGTGATCCTGGTGCCATGGAACAACACTGAAGTGGGAAAAACTTACCCCACCCTGGAGCGTTACAAAACCTAATTTCCTGGCCAACATCATCTCTGCAAAGTAAGAGGTGCGGTCGGAAGGACGGTAATCGTAGGTGCTGTAAGGGTATTTGTCGGAAGAGTGATAATATCTGTTCACATCGCCTTCCCATACCGATTTGGATCTGCCATCAATGGCATAATTTCCGAAGAAAGAGACAGAGAGAGGCATGCCATGGTTCATCTGCTGAAATGGGGTCCATTTGAAGTTGAAATCGCTGTACATGTTCTTCTTCTGTATGCCATAACCAATCTGGAAATTCTTCATCAAAACGAAGTCGATGGCGATCCTGACATTGGCTCCGGGAGCCATGATGCCAAAGAGGTCTGACTTGCCATTCTGCATGCTTCCGAATTTGTGTTGGATCACAGATTCGAGGGTATTGACTGGTGAGATTTTTGAAGTCTGCTGATCAATCAGATAGCCACTCTCCCAAACAAAACGAACAGGTTTGTTGACTACCGCTTCGGGAGCCGTGGCTGTTGAGTCAGTTTGGCCTTGAACAAATTGGTAAGTGAAAGGCAAAAGACTTAAAATAAGGAATATAAAGGCTTTTTTCATTTTTAGAATTCTTAGATTTCCTGATTAATTGTTTTTTGCACCTTGCTTGATCCAGGTCAATACCAGTTGCGCTTCACCAGCAGAGTACTTCTGCCAGGTATGAAGTGTAGAGGCTGGATTGGGATAGGTATAAATCAGACTCGATTCGGGGGTTGCAGTATTGGTCAGATTCATGCTCTTGATGGTCGCGTAGGCATTCGTCAGATCCGGAGCCTGTCCTCCCGATTTGTGGCAACTGATGCACTTGTCTGTCGTAAAAATAGGCAAAATTTGAGTTGCAAACGAAACATCCACTGTCGGATCTACCGTCGGTACCTCCTCTTTTACGATGAAATCGTAGGTACATGCATGGAGCAATAGCCCAAACATCACCAGAAGAAAATATATATGTGATTTTTTCATTCTAAACAAATAGATTAAAAACATTGATTATCATAACTTTTGGCTAATAAACCTTCTGAATAAATTTGGATTACGCCAAAGCTTAGCTTCCTGGAGGAGTTACTTTGTAATTGAAATAAAAAGACTTCTCGATCGAAGTCTTTTTATTTCCTGTTTCACCTTAGTTAGCTTTAAGCCAATCAATAGAGGTTTGAAGCAACTGAAGGGTATATTTTGGAT
The DNA here is from genome assembly GCA_964528535.1 of uncultured Tangfeifania sp. Lineage (GTDB taxonomy): Bacteria > Bacteroidota > Bacteroidia > Bacteroidales > Prolixibacteraceae > CAINVV01. The sequence continues at coordinate 13,059 of CAZGSQ010000017.1, forward strand.
TGTGAACACCCATGGATGTTCCAAAATTCACCCAACCGTAATTATAGGCAGCGCCCAGCTCGCCATACTTCCATTCGCGACCCAATCTGTTGGCCCAGTCGGTGTCAACTGCCATGGTAACGTTGTTGGCATACACCAATAGGTCGTTGGCTGATGGCGAAGGACCCGGATTTACCGTGTTTGCAGCAACCAATGCAGTGCCAAATAGCGTGGTGGAAGCTGTTGTGGGGAAAAGTGTGCCAAAAAAGTCGTGTGTAGGCTCAGCGCTGTAAGAGATGGCTCCTGTAGTTGCATTGACCGTTTTCTTGAAGACTTTTCTTGCAGAAAGTGCTTCAGCCAATTCGGTGATTTTGGCTTTGATGGTAGTCTGGATCGGAGTTAATTTGTCTGAACCGTGACAGGCTGTACATTTTGCCTTGTTGACGATCAGCGTATGTCCTCCGGTTTTTGTAGATGCATCATATTCATTCATGTGACAATCTGTGCAACTAAAAGAAGAGTGTTGCCAGGTTCTGGTATAGGTCTGTCCAGAAAATTCATAACCATTGATACCGGCAAATTCATTGGATTGATTGCCATCGTGTACGGAGAAACTTGTTCCAACCAGGTACTTGACCGTCGTGTTTTGTTTGGTTACATCCAATGGGAAGTAGGGAAGCTGGTTAAATGTCTGAACTTTGCCCAGGGCATCAGTGTAATTGACACTCGTGACACCACGAATCTGATGGCAAGTAGAGCAAAGATTACTTTTCTTTCCAAAATCCTGAGATTTCAGATTGTTGTAGTAATTCAGGTAAACTGGATCATTTACTGTCAGAATCAGCGCAGCAGGATCTGCACCAAATTCAAAAGTGGAATGCGCGTGGCATGTTTCACAGGTAATTCTTGTTGCACTGGGGATATCATTGGAGACCACATACTTGTTTTGGGTGGTAATTTCCTTGAATCCTTCGCTCGTGTGACACCTGGCACAATATTTTGTATTCCTGGAGCTTGATGTACCGAAAAAGTGTTTCGACAATTGGTACTGATCTTCCTTGGCTGTCATATTTGCTGTAGTATGGCAAGTAAGACAAGTGGAATTGGCATCTTTCCCGTTTGTACCGTTGGTACCGGCAGCTCCGGTTTGTCCGGGAGGCCCCTCCTTGATACAGGCAGCACCAAATGACATTAAAGCCAAAGAGAAAATTGACAGTTTAAAAAATCTTTGAAGTTTCATACAGTTTGAAAGTGTTAAAATTGAAAAAAATATTTTCTAACGAACAGCTCAATTCGTCCATTTATTCAAGTCGTAAAGATTAAAAAATGTTAAATAGTAGAAAACGAATATATGTTGATATATCGACATGTTAAAACACACATTACTTGGGATTAATGTGGGTGTAAAACAGATTAATAGTTGATATATGTCAATCAGCCATTCTTGCTGATCTCCAGCAAGTCGTTCTCTTTTAGGATTTCGATGGTATTTCGGGTGTGCCTGATCAGGCCAGAATCTTCAAATTCTTTTAGGCTGCGAATAAAGCTCTCTTTGGTCATCCCTGACATATCAGCCAATTCCTGCTTTGTCAATATAAAATTGTAAGGATTCGACTCAAAGACAGTATTTTTCAGGTATAGCAGTGTGTCTGCCACTCTTCCGGGCATGTATTTGTTGGTTAGATTAATGAGTGTGGTCAACATCTTGAGGTGCTGGCTATTGGAGTGCTTGAGCAATTCATAGGAAAAATTGCTGTTGTGTGTCAAAAGGTTGTAAAGCCTGCTGGTGTCTATAAAGCAACAATCAATGTCTGTCACAGCCGCAACTGTAAAATGACGGAAGTCATCGACGATAGCGCCTCCTCCAGTAAATATACTGTTGGACTTGATGATATGCAGAATGAGATTTTTACCTTTGGGCCCCTCTGAAACAACCTTTGCCAAACCACTTTTGATGCATACCAGATGGGTGAGGGGAGTATTTTGTTTCATGATGGTTTCGCCAGGCCTAAAATGTATCTGGCGTTTGTTGTCCATCAAAGAATGAAGTTCATCCGGTGTGAGCATATTGAAGATATGTGATCCTCCACAGTTTCGGTTGCTGAAACAGCAGTCGTATTTGCATTCCTTGCAATCTCCGCAATGGGATGAATCATTTACCTCTGACATAATCTATAGATATTTGTGATACAAATATAAAAAATAATTGATAAATGTCAACGATTTGAATGGAATCAATTCTTCTTGTAACTGCCTGTATTTGAAAGAGCAATACTTAAATAATTGAAAATTAATGCTATAAACGTAAATTTTCGATAAGTTGTTTTGTCCTTTTGACAGTATCCTCTTTTTGCCAAGTAGCTGTACTCAGCAGAATCCCTCTCGGCTATTGCTGTCATCACAAAAGAGTAGTCGATTGCAATCTTTTTTGGTCAGTAACACCAATAAAAGAATCTAATTGAAAATTGGTTCAAACCCATTTTCTACGATCAAGTTCCATGCTTTGGTAAATTCGGACTCATCGGCGATGAAAATTCCATTTTTCCGAAGCAATTTCCTGATTAGCTTTTGGTTCTGTTTGCTGAATTTTGAAAGCAGCGAGTTTCGGCTAATATTGACCTGAGAATAACCTTTGCCGACTGAATAGATGTAATAACACCAGGCTGGCTGATAAGAGAGTCCGGATTTGGTATAGTAGGTGTCACATGGCTCGAGGTTCACTTTCCGGTAGGCCAAAAGAGAAAATTTGCCATCACTTAGCAATTCAAAATAGCAATTGTCGTGGATGGATCCATCATAATACTGACGACGGAATATTCGTTTTTCTCCACGAGGATCCATCAGGGAAAACCCTTTTAAGCTGATTTTGTCTATGAGTATTTGGGCCGAAACAGCCGTGTTGTAATAGATCAGCTCATCACGGTAGGTGCTGTAGCTGAGTCCAATGTTGCCAATCTTTGTCCCGTCATTCAACTCTATTTCACCAAGAATGAATTTGTCGTTCAAATATGGTTTGCCCGAAAAATTTGGATACGGAATAAAGCGTGTGCCCCTGATTTTAACTTGATCCAGGTTTAGCTGCTTTGTCTCCTGGGCTGATAATGCAGAAGAAACAAACATTCCGAAAAGTGCGATGGTATAAAATATCTTTATAGCCATATTAGTTTACTTCAAATAATTGCTCCTTGTAAATAATTGCTCCATCTCTGGTCTTTCCACTGACCACCAATTTGTAATTTCCCCTTAAGTCGGAAGTTTCAAAATCAATCTGAATGGACTTTTCTGGTTTAATTTTTGGATTCCAGTACAACACTTTTCTCAAGTCGGGCTCATTCGAAGTGAGATTGTTGGGGATATTAAATTCGGCATCCGGCTGAAGTGCATTGACAATTTGTTTGATCAGGTCACCCGAAGTAGGTACCAGACTTAAATCCTTCCTGGTAGTAGTGATGGCAACAACTCCGGGGAATGAGAGATCACCATAGAATCTTTCCTTGCGACAGATTTCGACCTTCTCAATCTCCTTTGATCCCAGATTCTTGATGACATTCAGATCCTGAATCGGAATATTGTCAAGTAAAATCAAGGGTTGATCCGAAAAATAATTTTGGGTTGAAGGATTGAGTATTTGCATGGTGGGAATCCGGTTGTAGGCACGGAATTTTACACCTGGCAAAAGTTCCCTTGAAATTTCTGTAAAATCGGGCAAATCAATAAATAATTTGGGAAAGACGACCTCCGTTGGCACGCCATAAAAAGGATAGTCTATTTGTTTGTCAACTGTGGTAACCACCTCTTTTAATTCGTTGTAATTAAATATTTTACCCAATGTGGCGGCATCATTTCCATCGTTCATGCTTTTTTGAAATGAGTCGGGCAAAGCAACATTGTCAACTGGCAAGTGGAAATTGGTCAGACTATCGTGTCGATCCGCTTCAATTTTCAGCAGGCTCTTCTTTTTTACATCGACGGCTTGAACGACTACAGGAAGTTTTCCTGAATAGTTGTCCAACAAGAAATTAAAACGACCATCTTCCCCCGAGATACAATAGTGGAGACGAGGAATAGAGTCAGGTAACGAAAGAAAGACATAACCATTTTTGAATGGCAAAAGCGTTGCAGCATCCCTGACGATTCCTGAAAGTAAAACTCCCTCTTTTTCGACCAGACTGGATGCAGGGGCATGGCCGGCAACAGTGGAGGTGTGAGCGCTAAATCCGGGGTTGTCTTGGGCCGCAGAAATGAGCAGGTTGCCCTCTATTTGCGAAGAAAGATCAGTCGGGATATGCAGCGTTACATGTACTTTGTTTCTGGTTTTGTAGGTACTTTTCAAACTGTCAAACTCAATATTAACATTTGTAGGAATAAGTTGCTTGCTGTCTGCCGGGTGCTGAAAGGAGTTGGATTCTGTCGAACCTGAAAATCTGTTACAAATAAACAATTCTTTGGTAGTCATTGATTTGCTCGTTAAAGTTGAGGCGCAAATCAGGTAGGTACCTGTTTTTAGAGAGTCGGAAATGTAAATGGAACCATTTGCCTCCAGTGAGGTCAATTTTTTACTGATTTCAGTGATTATTTTCCCTTTAAGGTCGATCAGGTTGACATGTACGACTCCCGATTGCTCCTCCTTTGGAGCTATCACCTTGATGAGAATGGTTTCTCCGCTACTGTAGAGCGCGCGGTCTGAGAACAGGTAAAAATTTTCCTTCTCTTGAGCTTTGCCTGATGTAGCGACAAATAATAGCATTATTGATATGAATCTTCTCACGATAAGTGCCTGATTATAATAAGCATAATTATTTTATTCTTCCCACCAATCAGGTTTCTGAATAGCAGGTGGATATGGTTCAGCTTTTGTTTTTTGAGGGGCAAAAATTTTCCCTGAGCTCGGAATGACTGGAAAACGGAAAATTTGTCTTTCAAGGTATTTTCCCGGAGGAGGATTCATAAAGTAATAAAACCGGTACTCCTGGAAGGAATTCAAATCGAAATACCCGTACACTTTTTCGGAAGGGGTTGTCGTACAAAGCATGTTGCCTTCAATCTGCGTCTGAACCGGATCAAACAGGCTCCCTGAAGCTCCGAACTGACTATTCAATTGAGTGTGAAAGTCATACGATTCTTTGGAAGTTCCATATTGCTCTATCATGACAATGTTTCCGTGTGAAACCAGTGTATCCGAGAAGAGATAGGTAAAAGGGTTGTATGACAGGGTTAACAGATGATATTTATCAATGTTGGCAGTTTGATTGAAGTCCTTTGGAGCAGCAAGCAAAAATTGTTGGTTGTCGGTGTAGGTGTACCATCCATAGGCAGCTGGATAGAGGGAATTAGCCGCAGGATTAGGATCCCAACTCCACTCTATGAGATTTTTTACCTTGAAGCGAAAGTGAGACAGAGAGGAGTTTAATGGAATGTCTGCGTAGATTTCTCTTCCTGGATAATCGAATGTTTGGGGATCATTGTTGGCGGTATTCACAAATACAGTCTTCACCAGGTACTCACTGTAAATTTTATTCACGGTCGGAACTGGAGGCATGGTTACGGCAGCTGATTCATAGGTCTCATTTTGAACCACGATTCTAAGGTAATACTTTTTTCCGCTCTCCGGAGCAGATGGAAGCACATAGTGCCCTGAACTACTCTCGGCGCCTCTGATGATATTTTTGGTTCCTAATTCTACCAGACTTACTGTGGCCCCGGTTACTTCAAGGGGAGGAAGTACATCGTAAAAGCTTCTGGTTTTTGTGATATGGATGTTGTTCTTCGACAAATCATTGGTAATTTGTGCCTCTACTACAAGCCGACCACTCATGGTATCCATGACCGGATAATAATACTCTTCACATGAAACACACAGAAGAAGCAGAAATAGAAGGTAGTTCAGTTCTTTTGGCATTAGAATTTAAAGTTATAGGTGATCGAAGGAACAGGAATACCAATTATAGAGAGTCGGAAGATGTCGTAACGACTGTCTTCTACGCCCCCAACCTGTTGCGGACTCTTGCGGTAAAAGACCGAATAGGTATTTTTGCGTCCGTAAAGGTTGTACACAGAGAAGGTCCAGCTACCTTTCCAAACATGCTTTTTAAGCAAATTCTCATTCAATGTGAGACTGACATCCATGCGGTGGTAGGGAGGCATCCGGTATTTGTTGCGTTCGGAATAGATGACCACCTGGTTGTTGGCGAACATGTATTTTTCTTCGGGCAATGTAATGGGCCTTCCTGATGACAAGACAAAATTTCCGGAAAATCTCCACCTGCGGCTAATCTTATAATTCATGACGACAGAGAGATCGTGCGGTTTATCATAGACCGATGGATAATACGATCCACCATTGATTTTTTCTTCAGGGTACTGACTATCTCCTTTTCGGAAGGTCCTGGAATAGGTATAGCTGATCCAGCCATTTAACCTTCCCGAGTTCTTTTTGGCGAGAAATTCCAAACCATATGAGTACCCTTTGGAAATCATTAGGTCCGTCTCAATGTGTTGGTTCATAATCAATTGTGCCCCATTCTTATATTCAAGCAAATTTTGCAGATTTTTATAATAAACTTCAACAGAAGTTTCAAATTTTGCATTGACTGGACTCTTGAAGTAACCAATGGCAATCTGATCGTTGATCAATGGAGGGACGTAAGTGTCTGCCGATTTCCAGTAGTCGGCGGGCGAAATGACCGCAGTATTGGAGATCTGGCTGTAGAACTGGTGGATTCGTTGGTAACTCAGCCTTAGGGAACCACCTCCCTCCATCAGATATTTCATTGAAATTCTTGGCTCGAGTCCATGGTAAGATTTGATTATATCCCCCGATTTGTAACTGACTGAGTCGATCATTGAAGCACTGCTTTTGGTCACCCCTGCTGCATACTTGTAAACCATTCCCGGTCCGTAATTGATAAAATTGGTATACCGCAATCCCACATTAAAGGCAAGTTTTTTGTTGAGGTCGAAGTCATCATCAGCAAAAATGGCCAATTCGGCAGATTTATCGGGACGAAGGGAAGTAGCCAAGACGGAAGTCAGTTTTTGTAATGGGGCAATTTCACCAGGATTGATTAAATATCCTACCGCCTGCATACCCCAACCAATGCGGTGTTTGTCGTTTGGAAAGAGGGATAAGCTGTACTTCAAACTGCCATATTGCACGTTTGACTTAAGTAAATAATCGTCCTGAGGCGAAACAGGATCTTTTTGATCCACTTTCAAGTCGTATTTTGAATAGGCAAGAACAAGGTTGGAGATAAGCTTGTCATTGAGATTGGCTTTCCAATTCAATGAGCCAAGCGTGTTGCTATAATTGTATAAGGTGTTTGTGTTGAGATTGAAGGCATCAGAACTCATGTAGCCCATTATTTTCAAATGATTTTTCGGCGAAATTTCGAAATTTAGCGTACCGTTCAAATCGTAAAATCTGGCGATGCTGTATTTAAATATTGGGTTGGTTGTCCTTTGAAGAAGGTAGTCCGAATAAGTAGTTCTGCCACCTATCAAAAAAGTGCTCTTCTTCTTTTTTGTAATCGGTCCTTCAATCATTAATCGGCTGTTTATTAGTCCAATACCTCCATTTACCCCTAATTTTTTATCACTTCCCTCTTTCATTTTGACGTCCATCACGGAAGAGATTCTCTCCCCGTAGGAGGAAGGAATTCCCCCTTTGTAGAGGGTGACATCCTCTACTGCATCCGGATTGATCATCGAAAAGAAACCAAACAGGTGTGAAGTGTTGAAAACCGGAGCACCATCCAGCAGTACCAGATTCTGATCGGTATTTCCACCCCTCACATTAAATCCGGAAGACATTTCACCAACACTTTGAACACCTGGCATCATGACCATACTCTTGATCAGGTCGGCTTCCCCCATCAGGACCGGAAGCTCTTTCACCATGATAGAGCTCATTTTGATCATGCTCATCTGGGCTTTTGATGCCTTTGAATTTTCACCCACTACCGTTAATTCTGCAATGGAATAGGACTTCTCGAACAACTCAAAATCGGCCTTGCCATCCTGAATGAGGTTAATGTTGTAGAATTGGTTCTCGAAACTCATGAAAGAGACCTTCAGATGCACCTCTCCTGTGGGCAGCTCGAGTGTGTACCTGCCTCTGGCATCCGTAGCGACCCCAACTTTGGTCTCTGAATTGTATACGACGGCACCCATCAGCGGATCTCCTGTCTTGCCTTCCAGTACCTTGCCCTGAAGTTTGGCCCGCTTGTATCTGCCACGGTTAATTGGATCACCAACCTGCAGAACATGAGATGCTTCCTTGTCAATGGTGGGTGGTTTGTCAGCATTTCGGGGATAGATGAAGACATCAGTATTCTGGTAGAATTTGAAATTTAGTTCTTTTCCATTCAATATCAGATTCATTACTTGCGAAAGAGGCTGGTTTTCGAAGTTTCCTGAGATTTCAAGAGATTTTACCCACTCTTCCTTGAAAAAAAAACGAATTCCGTAGTTTTTGCCCAGTATCGCAAGTGCCTCCTTGATGGGAACTTTGTTGAAATTTGCGCTGATTCTCATCTCCTGGATTTCTTGCGACCGACCCGAGAATGAGAAAATGGAAAGTGTAAAATACAGTAAAATAGCCTTATACAAATGAGATGAATGAAATTGCTTCACAATTGATACGGGTCTTGATGGTGTAATATTTTGAATTTGCAGCTATTTTGGAAAGTCTGAAAACTACAACAATACTTTGACTTCAAATGTATTGAATCACTACTTAAATACAATGACAAAAGGCATGATATATCAAAATATTTCAGAATCAGATAGATCATGCAAATAAAAGTTTGATCCATAGCAATACCAAAATAGTATCTCAGGATAATTTTTAACAGTATCTATTTATATTGTTAGGAGTCACCTATTTCTCTCTTGATAGGCACTTTAAAAGCACCTTACCAAAAAAACAGGGGCTAGATATTTCTATCTAACCCCTTGATTTTCAATTGTCGGGGTGACAAGATTTGAACTTGCGACCCCCCGCCCCCCAGACGGATACGCTACCAGGCTGCGCTACACCCCGAAATTGATCGATGCCTTGCTGTTTTACCGGAAAGACAAGCGGTTGCAAAAATAGCTTCTGTTTTTGGTATTCCAAAATATTCTTCCAATTAATAATTATTAAATAATTAACACTGGCAATTATTGCTGTCCTGATTGAATATGTCTATTTTTGATAAAAATATATGATTATGGAATTTTTTAAACCATTGAATACAGAAGATCAGAAGAGTTCTTCGGGCCAACAGCCTGTTGAAATAGAAAAGGTGAGATGCTTGATCATTGGGTCGGGTCCGGCTGGTTTCACAGCAGCTATCTATGCTTCGAGAGCCAACCTACATCCTGTTTTGTACGAAGGTTTGCAGCCAGGGGGACAATTGACCACTACCACCGAAGTTGAGAATTTTCCCGGTTATCCTGAGGGTGTTACTGGTCCAGTAATGATGGAGGAGTTGAAGGTTCAGGCCATGCGGTTTGGTACGGATGTGCGCTGGGGATTGGCTACCAAGGCGGAATTTGGTGAGGGAGCACACCGAATCACGATTGATAGTACAAGGACCATTGACGCAGAAACTGTGATTATCGCTACCGGCGCTGAGGCGCAATATCTTGGACTCCCTGACGAAAAGAAGTACGCAGGGTCCGGAGTATCTGCCTGTGCTACCTGCGATGGATTTTTCTATCGGGGAAAAGATGTTGCCGTGGTAGGAGGAGGTGATACTGCCTGCGAAGAAGCAATCTATCTGGCAGGTTTGTGCAGAAAGGTTTACCTAATCGTCCGCCGTGACCAGTTGCGTGCCTCCAGAGTGATGCAGGACCGTGTCTTTAAAGTTCCGAATGTTGAAATATTGTGGAAGCATCAAACCAAAGGCTTAACAGGAACAGGTGTCGTTGAAGGCGCGTTATTTGTGAAGAATCCTGGCGAAAAAGATGAATCAGAAATACTGGTTCCCATCGATGGATTCTTTCTGGCAATTGGTCACAAACCCAGTTCTGATATCTTTAAACCCATGGTTGAGACCGATGAAGTGGGTTATATCAAAACCATTGGTGTTACCTCAATGACAAATATCCCTGGTGTATTTGCCTGTGGAGATGTCATGGATCCCCATTACAGACAGGCCGTAACGGCTGCCGGTTCGGGATGCAAGGCTGCTATCGATGCAGAGCGATATCTGTCAGAGAAACATTAAACCAGTTGGCAATGACACCATGCTCCATTTTACATTCGAGTCATCCCGAAACCCACATCAAGTTTCGATCCTAACTCAAATCTCATCTCTCAAATCTCATCTCTCATCTCTCATCTCTCATAACTTTCCTCCATGTCACACAAAGAGTATTCATTCGACACCTGCGCCATCCATGTTGGTGAGACGCCTGAATTTTTTGAAGGTAGTAAAAATGAAGTTGTTGCTCCAATTTATCTCTCTTCGACCTATGCCCGGAGAGAGGTGAAAAACCCGGGATTTTTCCAGTACTCAAGGAGTCAGAATCCTACCAGGTTCGCTCTTGAAAAAAGATATGCTTCACTCGAAAAGACAAATTATGCCCTGGGATTTGCCTCAGGGCTCGCAGCGGAAGCCACTTTGCTTTTTGCCTTGCTAAAGCCGGGTGATCATATCATTGGTTTTGATGATTTGTATGGTGGGACCAAGCGATTGTTCCACCAGTGGGAGGATAAATATTCTCTTGAGGTTACACTGGTAAATGCCTCAAATCTTGCTGTTGTAGAGGCATCTATTTTACCAAATACCAAAATAATCTGGCTCGAATCACCCACCAATCCACTCTTGAGGGTGTGCGATATTGAGGCGATTTCTGAAATTGCGCACAGACACAACATTCTTGTGGTGGTCGACAATACCTTCCTCTCGCCCTATTTTCAGAATCCGGCAGCGTTGGGAGCTGACATCGTGGTGCACAGCATTACCAAATACATTGCAGGTCACAGCGATGTGATTGGTGGAGCTATCATGTTAAATGACAAAGCTTTATACGATAATTTAAAATTTTGCCAAAATTCACTTGGCGTAGTACCTTCTCCTTTTGATTGTTACCTGGTGCTACGTGGCTTGAAAACGCTCTCTCTGCGAATGGACAAACACCAGTCAAATGCATTGGCTATTGCCGCCTATTTGGAGGGCCATTCCAAGGTTGCCAGAGTCTATTATCCCGGTCTGAAGAGTCATCCGCAATATGAAATCGGATTGAAACAGGCGAGTGGTTTTGGTGGAATGATCTCGTTTGAAATCCAGGGAGGAGAAAAGGAAGCGGTACTCTTTCTGGAGAGCCTCAAGCTTTTTACCCTTGCCGAAAGTTTGGGAGGAGTGGAATCACTCATTGAACATCCTGCTCTGATGACCCATGCATCGATCACGGCCAGAGAGCGGGCAGAGGCAGGAATCAAAGATTCGCTGGTAAGGGTTTCGATTGGTGTCGAAGATAAGGATGATTTGATTGGAGATTTGGAACAAGCCTTTTCAAAAATTTAGCAAACGCCAGGAAGACAGCCAAAATAATCGCTACTTTTATAGGATATAAAAATTAACTAAAATGAGAAAATTATTTGTTGTTGCATTGATGCTACTCGTCATTTCCGTTTATGCAAAGAAGAAGGAATCGTTGTTTAACGGAAAGGATCTGAATGGTTGGACGATATGGGTGAATGATCCAAAAATTGTACCCGAAAAATTCTTTTATGTGAAGGATGGTGTCATCGAGACCCCTGGAGTTCCGATGGGCTACCTTCGCAGCAAAAAGTCTTATGCCAATTACCATCTTCACGTAGAGTGGTGTTATCCTGAAAAGCCCACCAACAGTGGTATATTCGTGCATACCAATGGCCCCGATCAACAATGGCCACTTCACTACCAATGTCAGCTAAAGACATTGTGCGCTGGCGATTTTATAGTCAATGCGGCAGGTGAGAAAGCTACAGTTGGAGATAGCATTTATGTTGGAACGGAAAAGGTAAAACCAATTGCAGTGAAGTTGCATCCTACCAACGAAAAGCAAGCAGGTGAATGGAACAGTTACGACATTGTTTGCAAAGGCAATACCGTTGAAGTTACGGTCAACGGGTTACTTCAAAATACGGCCAAACATTGCTCCATGACCAAAGGAAACATTGGTTTACAGGCGGAAGGTTCCAAAATTCAATTCAGAAATTTGTGGATTGAGAAGGTGAAGTAAAGTGTTACGAATCAAACAAAATAGGGCATCCATTTTGGATGCCCTATTTTGTTTGATCTAACCTGATTTCAGGATACTTGAGCAATTTTAGAAGCTACATACTTTCCAGCTTCCAGTTTTTTACGAACCTCGGAAAAGGCCTTGATGGTATATTCAACATCTTCGAGCGTATGGGAGGAAGTAGGTATCAAACGAAGCAGTAGCTGACCCTTTGGGATAACCGGATAGATCACAATGGAACAGAAGATATTGTAGTTCTCTCTCAAATCCATGATCACATTGGTTCCTTCAGGAACACTGCCTGAAAGGTAAACAGGCGTTACCGGGGAGTTGGTAACACCCAGATCAAAATTTTCGGCTTTTAAACCTCTTTGCAGTGCTTCCACGATGATCCACAGATTTTCACGTATCTGGGGTTGTGTTTTGATAAGTTCCAGCCTTTTCAACAATCCGATGACCATCGCAATGGGAAGTGATTTGGCAAATGTTTGAGATCGCATGTTGTAGCGAAGGTAATCGCAAACTTCTTCTTTGGCGGCAATAAAAGCGCCAATTCCAGCCATTGATTTGGCAAAAGTGCCAAAATACATGTCAATTTGATCCTGCACACCGAAGTGCTCTCCAACACCGGCACCCGTTGCTCCCATTGTACCAAATCCGTGTGCATCATCCACCAGCAGTCGGAAACTAAATTCACTCTTCAGGGCTGTAATTTTATCTAACTGCCCCAAATCTCCAGCCATTCCAAAGACACCCTCGGTGATCACCAAAATGCCGCCGCCTGTTTTTTGAACCAACGAAGTTGCATGTCCAAGCTGCTTGCGCAGGCTCTCCATGTCGTTGTGCTTGAAAACAAATCTCTTGCCAATGTGAAGTCTCACCCCATCAAGGATACAGGCGTGTGCCTCCGCATCGTAAACGATCACATCATTCCTGCCGCAGATGGCATCGACAATGGAAATCATTCCCTGGTAACCATAATTGAGCAAAAAAGCATCTTCCTTGCTCTCAAATGCAGCAAGTTGCTTTTCAAGTTCTTCGTGTTTACTGGTTTGACCAGACATCATTCGGGCACCCATTGGATATGCCAGACCATATTGTGCGGTAGCTTCTGCGTCAGCTTGGCGTACCTCCGGATGATTGGCAAGTCCACAATAGTTGTTTAAACTCCAGTTAAGTACCTCTCTTCCACGAAATTTCATTCTAGGACCAATTTCTCCTTCCAATTTAGGGAAAGAAAAGTATCCGTGTGCTTCTTTTTGGTACTGCCCAAGATTCCCCTTGTCAGTTTTAATTTTTTCAAATATATCCACAGTAGTAAAGCTTTATGTAGTATTGCAAAATATTTCTTGAGAGCCTGCAAATCTAAAAATTATTTTGGGTTTCAACAAGTCAGTAAATCATCCTTTAATCAACCTGAACGATGTGAATTTTTAACAGGTTTTAAGCATTCATAAGGTTGCAAAAGTGTTGATTCTTATTCTATAAATGGAGAAAAAGCTTATATTTGCACCATGATTCGGAATATCAGAACTTATTGTGTTGTTGGCATATTATTAATTGCCTCATCTTGTGGAGATTATCAAAAAGTAGTCAAGAGTACCGACTATGAGTACAAACTCAAGAAGGCTCGTGAATATTACGATAAAAAGGATTATGCGAAATCTACGCAGCTCTATTCAGAGTTGATTAATATTTTTCGTGGGACGAACAGGTCCGATCAGGTTTATTACTATTTGGCCAAAAGTAACTCCGGTCAGCATGATTATCTGATGGCGGGGCACTATTTTCGACAGTTGATCAAAGAGTTTCCACACAGTACATTTGCCGAAGAATCTCAGTACATGGTGGGTTATTGCTATTATTTGGATTCTCCAACTCCGCGACTTGATCAGAAAACAACCCAGGACGCCATCGATGCTTTCCAACTTTTCATCAACATATTTCCCTCCAGCACCAGGGTAGCAGATGCCAACAAGCTCATCGATGAATTGCGTGAAAAATTGGTGCTGAAATCTTATTTGAATGGTCGTTTGTATTACGACCTTGGGGATTACAGGGCATCCGTGATCTCTCTGACAAATAGTCTGAAAGAATATCCCGACTCTAAATACCGCGAAGAATTGATGTTTTACCTCTTGAAGTCAAAATATTTGTTGGGGGAAAACAGTATTGACGAAAAGAAGCGGGAGCGCCTTAATTCAGAGCTGGATGAGTATTATACCTTTGTAGATGAATTCCCAAACAGCAAGTTCCGTAAGGAAGCAGATAGATTCTTTGCCAATACAAAGAAAATGATGAATTTGAAAGATGAAGATTTAAAGAAATAGCTATTATTTATGGACTACAGAAAAGTTAAAGCAGCTTCAACCACAGTTCCACGTAACTTGAGTGAGTTGGATTCGACAACAGATAATATTTATGAATCGTTGATGGTCATTGCCAAGCGTGCCAATCAAATCAATGCCGAAGTAAAAGAAGAGTTGAATCAGAAGTTACAAGAGTTTGCTTCTTATTCGGATAACCTGGAAGAGGTTTTTGAGAACCGTGAACAGATTGAAATTTCACGTTACTATGAAAGACTTTCCAAGCCTGTGCTAATTGCCTATGAAGAGTTTAAAGATGGGTTGATCTATTACCGCAATCCTGCGAAAGAGAAAAAATAGTTTCCATTTGAATTAATTCTTTCCAAAATGCCGCTCAAGGGGAAAAAGATTGTTCTCTGCATCACAGGAAGCATCGCAGCCTACAAAGCGGTATACTTGTTACGCGGTCTTTTAAAGGCCGGGGCCCAGGTTCAGGTTCTCATGACCGAGTCTGCCAAAGAATTTGTTACTCCCCTTACTTTTTCTTCCCTATCGGGAAAGCCCGTATTAAGTGATTTTTATACCCGGGCGAGCGGTGAATGGAATAGTCACGTCGATTTGGGCAGATGGGCTGATCTTTTTCTGGTAGCTCCTGCAACCGCCTCCACCATTGGGAAGATGGCCAACGGTATTTGTGATAATTTGGTCCTGACTACCTATCTGTCAGTGAAATGCCCTGTCATGTTGGCCCCAGCCATGGACCTTGATATGTTTTCACATCCGGCCTTCCAGAAAAATCTCATGGTACTTAAATCTATTGGAAACTTGGTCATAGAACCAGGAAGTGGTGAACTGGCCAGTGGTCTCATTGGAAAAGGCCGAATGGAAGAGCCTGACAGAATCCTTGGTATTGTAGAGAAATTCTTTAAAGAAAAAAAAAACTCCTGAATAAAACCTATCTCATCTCTGCTGGGCCAACCCACGAGAAACTTGATCCTGTGAGATTCTTAGGCAATTATTCGACGGGCAAGATGGGTTTTGCACTGGCCGAAGGTCTTGTCGCAAGAGGTGCTCAGGTAATTCTGGTTTGCGGTCCGGTTATTCTCAAAACTGATCATCCTTCCATTCATCGAATCGACGTCACCTCTGCTGATGAAATGTACGATGCCTGTATCACACATTTTGATGCCTGCGATGGTGCCATCCTTACTGCTGCCGTGGCAGATTATGCTCCCGTTGTGATTGCAGCCGATAAGATCAAACGTGCAGAAGGCAATCTTCTACTGGAACTCAAGCCAAACAAAGATATTGCTGCCGAATTGGGAAGAAGAAAGAGAAAAGATCAGCTGCTTGTTGGTTTTGCGCTGGAGACCCGCGATGAAATAGCCAATGCGCTCTCCAAGATGAATCGAAAAAATCTCGACATGATCGTGCTTAATTCCCTGAAGGAGGAAGGAGCCGGTTTTGGATACGATACCAACAAAATAACCATCCTGACCAAGGATGGTCAAATTTTTGATTTTCCATTGAAATCAAAAATCGAGGTAGCTGTGGATATTATTGACAAAATATTCTTAATGGATGCTAAAAATTTATTTTAAATTTTTAATTTTTGCACTAACCTCTTATTTCATAGTTGGTTGCAATGATAATTCGCTGCAAGAATCAGGCAACCTCAATGTGGAGAACTACATTCGCTTGCTCAGGGCAGAGCAATACGACTCAATGTCTGTTCCAGCCTTCACTTACCAGGATATTCCTGCGTTGCTTTCCTACCGAAATGAGAAACAGTTGATATCAAATTTTCCCAGAAATCCCATCTCCTCCTATTGTACCAGCCAATGCAGGCTTGGAATTTATGTCTTGTGGACGATAGAATCAATCCGGTTAGTTTCCATCGGGAGTAAATATTTGGTGATGAGATTTCCTTTACAAAATGCTATATTGGCGTTAAAAAATTCCGATTTTGGACTCGTGACGGATGATGCGTCTCATGAATCGGCTGCCAATGCCTATTATCTTTGGTGGGAAAGCAACAGACGCAGAAATTTTGTTGATTTTGCGAAGGTAGATCCGCTGGCTACAACCAACTATAAATGGCATTGATAAATTTTGCCAGCCATAACGTTCTGCAATTTGAATAGTTTGTCTATTTTTAGAGAACATTTGATGCTTATGCGATTTACCTTTATCTGCCTGCTTCTTTTTGTCTGTATGATCCGGCTTTCGGGTCAGGAGTTACAGTGCAATGTAAGTGTTTCCAGTTCCCGAATTGAGGGAACCTACAAGGAAATATTTCAAACAATGCGTAACGATATCTCTGAATTCATGAACAACAGAAAATGGACTGACAATCAATTTTCTGTCGATGAGCGCATTATATGTACAATATTTATTCAGGTGACAGACCAGATTGGTGCCGACCAATTCAAAGGAACTATTCAGGTTCAATTAAACAGACCTGTGTTCAATTCATCTTACCAATCTCCAGTTCTTAACATCAAAGACAACGATTTCGATGTTAGGTACATAGAGTTTCAACCTCTCGAATTCAGCGAGACCTCCAATACCAACGCATTAACAAATGTCCTGGCTTATTATGCATACATGATTCTGGGATTTGATTACGATACCTTTTCTCCGATGGGCGGAACACCCTATTTTCAGAAGGCAAAAGACATTGTAAACAAATCTCAAAATGCGCGTGAAAAGGGATGGCGTGCTTTTGAAGGGAATTACAACAGATTCTGGCTGATTGATAATCTGTCGAACAAAGCATACAGCCCTTTTCGTGACCTCTTGTATCGATACCACCGGCTCGGTTTGGATGTCATGTCTGAAAAACCAGATATCGGCAGAAGTGAAATTGCCGATGCCCTTAAGAACATGCAGAAGGTTTACAGGTCAAGGCCTGACACCTACATCAACAGAATTTTTTTCGATGCAAAGTCTGATGAGATTGTCAATCTTTTTTCGAATGGAAGTACCGACGAGAAAGGAAGGGTAATGACTGTTTTGTCAGAATGCGATCCTGCCAATTCGGGTAAATACGACAAGATTACACAGCAGAAGGTGTTTTAGGAGAGGTGGAGACGAATCTGAAACTTGTCTCTACCTGCAATTATATATCAGCATCAGATGTTACGACGTTTACAGATTCGAAATTATGCACTGATTCGTGAGATGGAGGTTGACTTTACCGGCGGACTTACCATCATCACGGGAGAAACAGGTGCCGGAAAATCAATCTTGATAGGAGCACTATCCTTGATTTTAGGGCAACGTGCAGATACTGGTGTATTGAAAGACAAAGAGCGTAAATGTAGTGTAGAAGGGCTCTTTGAGGTCGATGGTTACAGACTGGAATCACTTTTTGCAGACAATGACCTGGATTACGACACCCAGATCATCCTTAGGAGAGAAATTTCCCCGAATGGTAAATCACGAGCATTTGTCAACGATACACCAGTCAATCTGAAAGCCTTGCAGGATATCGGAAACAGATTGATCGACATCCATTCCCAGCACCAAAGTCTGGAACTTGGAAACAGGCTCTTCCAATTAATGGTTCTCGATAGTTATGCCGGGAATAGGACCTTGCTGAAAGCGTACCAGAACAACTATCAAAAATACAAAGTACTATTGGCTGAACTTGCAACAGCCGAAGTGAAGGCTGTTCAAATGCAACAGGAGCTTGATTATTTCCAGTTTCAGTTCGAGCAGCTTGAGAAAGCCAATCTGCAAATTGGAGAGCAACAGAAACTGGAAAACGAACTTTCCATTTTAGCCCATGCCGATGAGATTAAGACTGCTTTACAATCTGTTGCCTACTTGCTTGGAGGGGAGGAGGGCAATGCGCTTGTTCGGTTGAAAGAATCCACAAACGGATTAAATAAAATCCTTAAATTTTATCCGGATGCATCCGGATTTGTCGAAAGGCTAAATAATATCTATTTGGAAGTGAGTGATATATATTCGGATACCGAATACATATCCGAAAAAATGGAGGTGGATCCCAACCGTATGATTTACCTGAGTGAAAGGCTGGATTTAATCTATTCCTTGCTCCAAAAACACCACTTAGGCAATGAGGAAGAGTTGATTAAGCTCAGAGATGAATTTGCATTAAAAGTTCAAAATATCTTCTCGAACGATGAAAGTGTTGCTGCAATGAAGATCCTTGTCAATGAAATAGAAACGGAACTTCGTCAATTGGCTGGTCAATTGAATGAAAGAAGAACGGCTACGACACTTTCCATAAGTCAAAAGGTTATGGAACTGCTGATTCAATTGGGTATGCCAAATGCAAAATTCATGGTTGAAGTGCAATCCGGTAAAATCCTTACCTCCACCGGAAGCGATGAAGTGAATTTTCTATTTACGGCCAACAAAAATGGGGATTTGTGTGAAATCTCCAAGGTGGCTTCTGGTGGGGAACTTTCCAGATTGATGCTTTCCATCAAGGCGATAGTTGGCGCATCCAAATCCATGCCAACAATTCTCTTCGATGAAATCGATTCTGGTATTTCAGGCGAAACCGCCGACAAAATGGGCAATATTTTGAAAGATATATCCAGAGAAATGCAAGTGATTAACATTACCCATTTGCCTCAAATTGCCGCCAAAGGGGATGATCATCTCCTCGTATACAAGGAAGATACAGATAATGAAACTGTTACTCGCTTAAAACTTTTGTCGGCTGAAGAGCGCATCTCAGAACTTGCCAAAATGCTCAGTGGCGAAAATATTTCTGAGGCAGCGAGACAAAATGCTACTGAATTGCTGAAATGATTAAAGAAGTGACTAAAGTTGTTTAGAGTTGTCTGGTAGGAGTTAGATCGTTATCGCCTAAATTGAAACCGAAATCCCCAATGCACGTATCATCCATCTAACGGTAAATCTGTTGGTGCAATGAAGCGTGATATGGAAACAAACTATTAACATCAATTCCCCTCAAACTTTAGTCACTTATATCACGCTCCTCAGGAAGCTGCAAACTTGGAAAATAATTGGAACAAAAGAATTAATTTATATTTATAAGAATGGCTTACAATTTGTTAAAAGGGAAAAGAGGAATCATTTTTGGTGCTTTGAACGAGCATTCCATAGCGTGGAAAGTTGCGGAAAGAGCTTATGAAGAGGGGGCTATTTTTACCCTCACCAATGTTCCAATTGCCCTCAGGATGGGCGAAACGCAGGCACTGGCCGAAAAATGCAACACCGAGGTGATACCTGCGGATGCAGTAAGCATTGAGGATCTGGAAAACCTGATTTCGCGCTCCATGGAAGTTTTGGGTGGAAAACTGGATTTCATTTTACACTCTATCGGTATGTCTCCCAATGTGCGTAAAGGACGGCATTACAGCGATTTGGATTATGATTACCTGGCCAAAACACTTGACGTTTCTGCCTTGTCTTTTCACAAAGTGCTTCAGACTGCACGCAAATTGGATGCATTGAATCCTTGGTCATCCGTGTTGGCACTATCCTATGTGGCTTCACAACGGACTTTTTACGGTTACAACGACATGGCAGACGCCAAGTCTCTTCTTGAATCAATTGCCCGTAGTTTCGGCTACATTTATGGCAGGGAGCGAAATGTGCGAATCAATACCATTTCTCAGTCACCTACGCCAACTACTGCGGGAAATGGTATCAAAATGTTTGACAGCCTCCTTGATTTTTCTGAAAGAATGTCACCATTGGGCAATGCAACTGCAGATGAGTGTGCAGATTATTGTATCGTGATGTTTTCAGATCTTACCAGGAAGGTCACCATGCAGAATTTGTTTCACGATGGCGGATTCTCTTCCATGGGAATGAGCTTGAGGGCGATGGAGCAGTACAACAAGGGGAATTGTGATGAAGAAGTGGATCCCAATCACATCTACGATTAAGGAAAAAGGGAAAATTGTCAGGACAATCGCCTGGTTAGGATTATTTTTCTATTTATCGGCATGGTTACCGGCGAGGGTCTCGCAACTTGTTTGGGTCTGGAGTGGCCTGAATTTCCTCTTCCTTGCTGTTGTTTCGGAGTTTTCACAGGATGATGGTCTGTCAATGGGAAAAGCATGTTCTCTTCAACCGGAATCTTCTTGCTGATTAGTCGCTCGATGTCCCTCAGGTACTCTTTTTCCTCTGCATCGCAAAAAGAGTAGGCCGTTCCTTCGGCACCAGCTCGTCCTGTCCTTCCAATGCGATGAACATAGGTCTCCGGAATGTTTGGGATTTCGTAATTAATCACATATTCCAGTTCATCTATGTCGATTCCGCGTGCTGCGATATCCGTCGCAACCAACACTCTTGTGGTCTGGTCCTTAAAATTGCTGAGCGCCCTTTGACGTGCAGTTTGTGCCTTGTTTCCATGAATGGCTTCTGCCGTGATGTCATGTTTCAAAAGTATTTTTACCACAGTATTTGCACCATGCTTGGTGCGCGTAAATACCAATGCGGATTTTATATTTGGGTTTTTTAGTACTTCAAGGAGCAGGGCACTCTTGTTGCCTTTGTCAACAAAAAATACAGATTGTTGAATGATGTCGACCGTAGAGGAATCAGGAGTTACCGAAACTTTTACCGGATTGTGCAAAATGGTATTGGCCAGTTTGACGATATCTGGTGGCATTGTCGCAGAAAAAAACAGAGATTGTCTGATTTTTGGAAGGGCCGCAAGCAGCTTTTTTACATCGTGGATAAATCCCATATCCAGCATCCGGTCTGCCTCGTCCAAAACAAAAATCTCCACATCGCGAAGGGTTAAAAAGCCCTGACCCATGAGATCCAACAATCTCCCGGGAGTGGCTACAACAACATCAACACCGTTTCGTAAAGCTTGGGTTTGAGGATTCTGGCCCACACCACCAAACAATACAGTGCAGGATATACCCGTATGTCGTCCGTAAGCATTGAAACTCTCTTCGATCTGAATCGCTAATTCACGCGTAGGCGTGACTATTAGACTTCGTATCTTTTTCCTTTTATCGAACGATTTATTGGTGCTCAGAAGTTGAAGAATAGGAATGGCAAATGCTGCTGTCTTGCCGGTTCCTGTTTGTGCACATCCAAGCAGGTCGGTTCCTTGTAAAATAATGGGGATCGCCTCTTCCTGGATGGGAGTAGGAATGGTATAGCCCTCTTCGGCTAATGCTTTTAAGATGGGTTCTATGATCTTTAATGACCGAAATGGCATATACTTAAATTGAAATTAATTTGGAGCAAAGGTACATGAATAAAAACCAATAGCAATTAAGCGCGTTTTTTGGCTTTCGAAGTGTGCTTTAGATTGGTTTTTATGGTGTGTTGGCCTTCAATAGCTAAATGCCATCCAGGAAGGTACAATGGCGAATAATCTTACAGCTAATGTTTGTGAAGTCCGCACTCTCTGGTATCTGGATTCTCCCACCACCACCTGCCGGCTCTTAGGTCTTCTTCAGGAAGGATTGCTCTGGTGCAAGGTTGACATCCTATACTTGGGTAATCCTTGTCGTGTAGCGGGTTGTATGGGATCTTGCGGTCCTTGATATAACTACGAACTTGATTCTCTGTCCAGTCGATCAAAGGATTAAGCTTGATCAATCCATTGGTGGCATCCCATTCAATTGGTTGCATGTTGGACCGGGTTACGGATTGATCCCGCCGTAGGCCACAAATCCATACCTCCAATCCTGTAAAAGCTCTTTTTAAGGGTTCAATCTTCCGGATACGGCAACAAAGCTTCCTCTCTTCAATAGAATTGTAAAAGAGATTGATGCCCTTCGAATGTACCATCTCTTCCACCTGGTTCGATTCCGGGAAATAGACAGTCATCTGAATACCATATTTTTGGTTGGTCCGGTGGATCAGGTCGTAAGTCTCCTGAAATAGTCGGCCTGTGTCAAGGGTGAAGATTTTCACCTCCTTGTCAATGGAACATACCATTTCTGTCAGCACCTGATCCTCAAGACCCAGACTGCTCGAGAGGGCAATCTGACCTTTGTATTCTTTTAAAAAATAGCTTAACAACCCAAAGGCATCAGAGGACTTAAGTTGTTGATTGAGAGATGCTATCTTATTTTGCATGAAAATGTAATCAATAATTAAACAGTTCAAAATAACCAATTTTTTTTCAGATTGTGAGGGTTCATGGTGATTTTTAATCTAAACTGGATAGACTTTTTGGCTCATGGCTTGCAGGTCCGCTATTAGCCACCTACAAGAACAGCAACAGCAATCTGCTGTTTCTCTTTGGGTACATTTTGCATAAACCAGATGGAGAAGCCGATGCTTATCCAGTGACACATAGGGTGAACCCTTGTTGCGACCATCCTGGAAAAGCAGCATGCCCATTTGATCCGCTTTTGGCTAACAAATTTAAAATTGACTTTCTTCTTCGCGAACAGAAAAAAAATCATGGAAAGAGGGGGCCTTGATACCAATAGGCAGTCTCGATCTTGTGCTTACAGAAGAGGTTCAATTACTTGGGTAAAGAGAAGATAAATTCCAATCCGCCACCTTTGTGGGTTCTGGCGGAGATATCACCCTTGAAACTTAAAATTGCATTTTTAACAATTGCCAGTCCAAGACCTGTTCCGCCTTGCTTCCGTGAGCGACCTGAGTCTACGCGGTAAAATCTTTCAAAGATGCGGGGAAGATGCTCTTCTGCTACTCCGGGGCCATTGTCGGCAAAGGAGAAATAATGGTAATTGTTGTCTTCATGGTAGTTGGTTAGCTCGATTTTGATACCATCGCCACCATAGTTCAGTGAGTTTTCCATTAAATTTCTGAAAACTGAGAACAACAAGGAATAATTGGCATTCAGGCTAACGTTGCTTTCAATATTTGATTCAATCACCACTGATTTCTGCTGAATCTGATCATGGAAACTCTCTATCACCTCATCCAAAAGTTTCCTGACATTGATCTGACTTTTCGGATAAAGATCTGAAGATTCTTCAATCTTGTTGAGCAGGGCGATGTCATTGACAAGTTGGGTGAGACGTTCGGATTGGTTGTGGGCTTTGTCGATGAAGTACCGTTGCCTCTTTGGTTCAAGTTCGGGATTGTTCAAGAGGGTCTCCAAATACCCTTTTACAGTGGCAATCGGGGTTTTCAACTCGTGGGCAATGTTGGAGGTAATCTGTTGCTTCATCATGCTCCTCTTGACCAGTTGGGTATTGTCTGTAATCAGTATTTCGAAGCTCATGTCTTGAAAAATGATGCACTGAATCTGGAAATGTGAGCCATCCCTTTGAACAGCATACTCTGTACGCGGTAATTCGGTAAATGGAATGGTATGATTATCCGTGATCATCTGATCTACGAATGCATTGATACGGCTAAACTCTTTTAGCTCAAAAATTCTTTCGGCAGGAATGGTTGATTCTTCGGCAATAATGTTGATGTAGAAAATAAAATGACTGTTGTTCAATATTATTTTTTTCTCGGGAGAGAAGAAGGCGACACCTTCTTTCAAGACAAACAGATGGCTGATAAGCTTCTCCTTTTCCTGCAAAAGATCTGCCTTGGCGATTCTCGATTGTTCAAATAGACTGCTGATCTCATGACTTATTACCCCTATTTCGTCGTTTGAAAATTTTAGGTCTTCATCCATGGCCTGCCCATTGCGAACCCGAAGCGCAAAATCTTTTAATTTGGCGATAGAGTCGCCCAAGCGGATTGTGATGAACCTCAAGATTACACCGAATAAGATAAAAAGGAATAAATAGTAGAGCATGAAAGCCCTGTCAATATTCAAATAGTTACGAAGTTCAATATTGTAGACAACAGCAGACCTGATGACAAGACTATCGTACACTTTTGCGTAATAAAAATACTCTACGTCAGTGGTAGTAGAATGACGTACATTGAAACCTGAACCAGATTGGATTGCCTTTTGGAATTCAGGCCTTTTGAAATGATTCTCCAGATTTCTGTAATTGTTTACTAAATTGTCGTATAGAACATCTCCTTGTAAATTAAAGATCGTAATTCTTGTTTCGGAAGGGGGAATGAGTGTCTTGATGGAATCAAGCAAGCTAAGGTGCTCCGGAGTGATTAACTTCTCCTTTATGATATATTTGTCAATCAGCTGCGTATACCCATTGAGCCTGTTTTCGAGAAGGGAAACCTTGATCTCTTTCTCATGCAGGTTTTGATAAATCAATATCGACAAAAGAAAAACAAAAAACAACAGGAAATAGTTGGTAAATAATTTCCATTTGATGGATTTATATCTGTTTCTCATTTTTGTGTTGGGCCATTAGATTTCAAAATAGTAACCATATCCCGGCTTGTTGCGGATATAAACACTGTACTCATCCATTTTCTTTCTGAGTCTGGTCATGTTAACATCAACAGTCCTGTCTGTTACGATGACATCATTGGCCCAAATCCTTTGTAGGATTTCTTCTCTTGAGAAAATCCTTCCTTGATTTTTGGTCAGCAGAAGCAAGATCTCAAACTCCTTTCGGGTCAAGTCAATTCTCTTGTCACCTATGGTTATTCTTTTGGTTTTGTTATCGAGTCCGATTCCCCCAATAAATACGACTGTCGATTCATCTGTCCGCTCCTTTCGATAGGTCCTCTTGAGGATGGTTTTTACTCTTGCCTGCAACTCTCTAATAGAGAATGGTTTTGTGATATAATCATCGGCACCAACCGAAAAGCCGGTCAACAAGTCGTTCTCATTGTCTCTTGCGGTTAGAAATATAATAGGTGTAAGAATGTCCAATTCTTTTCTCATTTTTTGAGCGAGTCCAAATCCGGTCATTTTTCCCATCATCACATCCAGCAAAAGCAGGTCATAGGAGGCTAATTTTTTTTGCAGCGCTTCTTCTGCTGAATGAACCACATCTACCTGATAACCTTCGTTTTCAAGATTGAACTGAAGGATTTCACAAATGTCTTCTTCATCTTCAGCAACGAGAATCCTAAATGTATCTTTCATTAAATAAATGTTTGATTTATTGATATATAGCAGTATATATAAATAATATATGTTCCCATCTACAATCTGCAAATTTCATGTTATTTAATTACAAATATGTTACAAATATGTTACACTGAAGTTAAGTTTGCCGACAATATTTTCTTAAAAATAGATCGAATCATCTGATGCTGCTCTGCAAAACGAAAATTGGTTACATGTAACAGGAATGTAACACAAATGAAATCTTATTTTAATGGTATTTGCTGTACTTTGTAACAGGAACCGAAAATGATACCAAACTTGATTTCCACAATTCATTGGATGATATCTCCTCTTCAGTATTGCTTGAAGAGATTAATTGCAGCTTAAAATAAAAATGTTGAAATTCATTATCTAACATATTCTGACACAACGATATAATTTTGCAGTTATTTCTTCTGCCAATTGACAAACAAATTAAAATAGTTTATGAAACTTGATAAGATTTTCGGATTTATGGTTCCCAAAGATCATAAATTCTTTCCCCTTTTTAACGATGCTGCAGACAACCTTGTGTTGGCTTCGGAATTGTTGATTAAGTTAGTCAGAGAGAGGGATTTGAGCCAGAGGCTTGAATACATGCGACAAATCAAGGAGGTTGAACATGTTGGCGATGAGATCACACGAATGTTGCTGAAAGAGCTGAATGGGACCTTCATTACACCGTTTGAACGTGAAGACATTCATCAACTAAGCATTACCATGGATGATATTGTGGATTACATCCATTCTTCATCCAAAAGAATCAACCTCTATAAATTGGCCTCTATTCCTGAAGAATTTGTGTGGATTGCCGACAGAATTCATTCTGCCAACAAAGAGATTCAGAATATTTTGAGATGCGTCCGTTCTGTCAACGATTTTAGGAATCACCTTCAGGGTATTGAGAAAATTAGTGAATATGAAAGTGAAGTAGATGATATTTACCAACAACATCTTTCCAAGCTTTTTGAAGAAGAAGCTAACGCAATTGATTTGATCAAAAAAAGAGACATTCTGACATCTCTTGAAAAAGCAATCGATAAATGCGATGATGTTGGGAATATCTTCTCCTCGTTGGTAGTAAAAATGGGATGAAGCACAAACTACATGAAGTATACTTTTCGAAATTTTAACTACTAATTTTCTGTCAATGAGTTTTACGCTACTGATTGCCATCATTGTTTTGGCATTCTTGTTCGATTTTATAAACGGATTTCATGATGCAGCCAATTCCATAGCAACCATTGTTTCTACCAAGGTATTGTCGCCGCTTCAGGCAGTTCTTTGGGCTGCTTTTTTTAATTTTCTGGCATATGCCATTTTTGAGCTAAAGATTGCAGATACCATTTCTAAAGTGGTAGATACCAATGCAATCAATTTGCAGGTAATTCTGGCAGGAATTCTTGCTGCCATTTTTTGGAATCTGCTCACCTGGTACCTGGGCATTCCCTCCAGCTCTTCACATACTCTTATTGGAGGATTGGCCGGAGCGGCTGTGGCACATGCCGGATGGTCTGTTGTACATTCAAGCGTCATCATGAAGATTGCCGCTTTCATCTTTCTGGCTCCTTTCCTTGGAATGATGATCTCCTATTTTATTTCAATTCTGCTTTTGAACCTTTTGCGAAAAGGGAATCCCCATGTTTTGAACAGATATTTCAGAAAATTTCAACTTCTCTCATCGGCACTCTTTAGCCTGGGACATGGTGGAAATGATGCGCAGAAAGTAATGGGACTTATTGCCGCCACACTAATGGTCTATTTCAAAGGGATAGATCCCGCTTCTGTACCAGAGTGGGCTCAAATTTCGATGGTAGGAGGAAAGATTCATGCCATACCTCACTGGATAGTGCTGGGTTGTTATTTTGCCATCAGTGCCGGGACTATCTCCGGAGGATGGAAGATAGTAAAAACGATGGGAACGAAGATTACCAAACTCACCTCTTTTGAAGGCGTTACTGCAGAGGCTGCAGGTGCTTTACTATTATTTGGCACCGATACTTTCGGCATTCCTGTAAGTACAACTCACACCATCACAGGTGCAATCATGGGAACAGGTTTGACGAAGCGAGTAACAGCCGTCAAGTGGGGTGTAACCATCAATCTATTGTATGCCTGGATTTTGACTATTCCTGTTTCAATGCTCATTGCAGGGATAATTTACTACTCATTGAAGTTTTTTGGATTGTAATCCCATAAGGTTTATTTTACCGGAAATTAAGATCTTTAGCCTGCAATGATTTTGCAGGCTGGTTTGGGTTTCAATTTTCCGGCTTTTTTGACGAGAACAAAGAACCCACGAACGATATATACCATCCATGGGTCCCAGGCTAAATCTATGAAAATCTATGAAAAAAACAATACTCGAAAATAGGTTCGTATTGTTACATAGTATTACCTTTTCTGTGACAAAAATGTTAAATACAGTCGAATCTGATTCGCTTTGTCTGACTGAAATTGGCAATTAATGCTTTTTTAGAGAGGTAATAGAACAAAGATTTGGTGTTAACATATAAACCTTCGTACTTCCAATTCCCTTCTTAAAAGCTCTGGAAACAAAAAAAGCAATTACACACTTGCTGTATAATTGCTTCCTATAGAATGTAAAACTATCTTAATGTCCCAAACTGTTTGTAGCCTTTTCCTGGTTACTAACCATAAGATTTTCAACTTCCACTTTTGTTTGTGCAACTTTTGTTTCAAGTCGCATGTGCAAGGACAAATCGTTCGTATTACCGAGCTCCATAGACAAAACCTCTCTGGTTTGCTCTTCGTAACCATTGCGTGAAAATTTTATGGTATAGGGTCCTCCTGGTGGCAAATTAGCGGCACAGAAGAATCCCTTTTTGTTGGTAACAGCATCTCTGGTTTTGTTCCAGGGTACATAGGTTATTTGTACACTGACGCCTTCAACGGGTACGTTCTTTTCATCAAGAACTTTTCCTGAAAGTAATGAGCTGGTTGGTTGAGCATTAAGAGCATACGCCGATGCAGTCAGGACAAAAATCAAGAAAATTAAGCGTTTAATCATAAAATGCATGCCAATTGAATGAGAATAATTTGAACCAATACTGTCAATCAATAATGTCGGTGAATGATCCTATTGATTACATGCACAAAAGTAGAATCAGGATAATACAGAATGACTACATTAATATTACATTTCTGTTACATTTCTGGTTGCAACAAAAAAAAGCTGCCTTATTTCTAAGACAGCCTTCTTCAATTAATCTATGAAAGTTAACGCTAAGCTCAATTTTTAGAGCAACATTAGAAATTATACTTTAAACCAAACTGCACCTGCCAGCGCGAGTTGATTGGGTCAACGGTATAATATTGGCTGTTGTTGTTGTCCGGGTATTTCATGAAGTTGTATGTTGGAATGTAACCGGTACCACCTGGAGCCACTTTGTTCGCGTCATTGGCAAAGCCTAACAGCGGAACATTGTAATTGTTGACATTTGTCACGAAGCGAACTTTACCCCAGTCCTTGCTCAACATGTTTAGTACATTGAACATGGTAGCGATCAGCTGAACACTTTGTTTTCTTTGGCCAATTTGGAATTTGATTTCGTGTGTTACCTGCATGTCCATGAAATGGTTCCAAGGTGTCCTCAAACCATTTCTTTCAGCATACTTACCTCTGCGGGAGCTTAAATATTTGTCGTTGTCTACGAAGTTGTTAAAATCTTTTGATTGGTCCGCGGCAGTGTAAACAACTCCTGTTGATGAAGTCAAATCAGCAAAGATTAATTCGCTGGCGTTCTTGGGAACATAGATCAGATTTGCATTTGACGAGTTGCCATAAGGGTTCGGACTTGTTGAATAGGTTGCCGTGTAAGGACTTCCTGATTGTGAGGAGTGGAAGATACCTATGGATGTTTTGTGTTTCTCATTCCAGTCGATGTTCAGGAACCATGAAGTTACAATGCGGTTGCGCATGTCGAAATTTGAATAGGCTACTTCCGGATTGTTAGGAGTGGTGGCAGGGTTTACTTCATAGTTTGACTGCCAGGAGTTCCTGATTCCATTGGAAACGTCCTTCGACATCCCATAAGTGTAGGCTATATTGACAAAACCCGAGAACATCCCTCTCTTTTCGAAGGCTTTTGAAAATTTCACAGTAGTGTTGTACCTGTATCCTTCGTGGGTATTGGTCAGCATGTAGATATTTGAATAGCTGGTATTGTTTTTACCACCCTTGTATATCGGTGAAAGTGTTGGTCCAGAAGACAAGTAGGAAACAGCGCTATCCTTTACGTTGATGTTCTGGAACATGACATCGTCGAGGACCTTGGTGTACAAACCTTCAAGAGTCAGTTTGTATCCGTGTTTGAAGTCAATATCAACAGCCAAATTGCTTCTCCATACTTGGGGCATCTTGAAATTGTTGTCAACAACGTCGACTTCTCTTGTATTTGATGATGAAGAACCAAAAGTTCCTTCAATTGTACTTTTCAATTGATTTGGATCCATGACAAGTGGGACCACAGCTTTTGTCCCTGATGGTTTGACATCGATGTTGCCAAATTTCGTTCCTGGTAAGCTGTAGGCGTAACCCAACCAAGCCATTGGAATTCTGCCTGCAAAAAGACCCGTTCCGCCCCTCACGACTACTGATTTGTCGCCATTGACGTCGTAACTAAAGCCAATCCGTGGTGATATTACAACTTTGCCGAAGAATTCATTTTTTAAATCCTTGAATGGTGTATTGGAGTAGGTGTTTCCAGTATGAACGTCTCTAATCTGGTTAATAACAGGATCAAGCCCTGGTTGTTTGGAGACGAATTGGTAATCAAATCTGATTCCTGGAGAAAGTTTCAGCTTGTCCAGGTTAATTTCATCCTGAAAATAGAGACTGGTAAAGTTTACATTGAAATTTGCGATCTTGTCAGGATTTGCATTCAAATAGTCCACATTGTTCATGCTATTGTCCAAAGCATAAGTGCTTCTGATTCTGCTTGGTTTGTCAGCCAAGAAGTTGGCGACGCTTGAATACTCCCACCGTCCATTGTAGGAGTTCAGGAAACCGTAATCGATTTTGTAAAACTCGTTGTGTGTGCCAAGGGTAAAAGTATTGAATCCTTTGATCCAGGTAAGGTTGTCAGTGAATTCAAAAGTCTTTTGTTTGGTCGTATAAATGGACGCTTCGCGCCAGGTCCCCAAGTAGATCTTACCGCTTGCAATGTCAATAAATGGAGCGAGTGGTTTGGCAAAATCACGGTAATCGTGAACACTTATATAACTAACCATCATGTCGTTGTACAAGTTATTGGCAAAAGTTGATTTAAGCTGGCCAATAATGCTAAGATTCTTCGTGTGTTGGGTAAAGTCGGCAGAACCAAATTGGAAATTGGTTGTACTTCTTTCAAGGTTTCCTCCCCAACCATGCGTATAAATTGCCCTTACCATCAGTGAATTTCTGTCATTGATGACATAGTCAAGACGTCCAAACAGCTTGTCACTGTTTGTTTGTACATTGTATGAATTGTAGGAACCCGGATCATAGTTGTAGGTAGTTTTCATCTTTGTGGTGATTGCCTGGGCATCAGCCAAACTCAATGGAGATCCTGCATCTCCTGCATTGTAGAATGCAGGATCCTGCTTTCTCGTTTGTTCGGCGTTTACGAAGTAAAACAATTTGCTTTGCTTGAGAGCCCCGCTTAAGCTAAAACCAGCAATTCCATCACGAAAACTTGATGGCATTTTATCACCAGTAGCAGGGTCTTTTCCTACCATCCAGCTTTGCTTGGAAAAACCGTAAACATCACCTTTGAAATCATTGGTACCACTCTTCGTTACGGCATTGATGCTGCCACCTGTGAAGTTACCCTGTTTGATATCAAAGGGAGATATTTGAACCTGAACCTGCTCAATATAGTCAATACTGTAAGGGTTTGAACGGCTTCCTGAACCTGCAGTTCCTGATTGACCACCACCACTAACACCTCCGGCTGAGTTACTGAAACCAACGGCATCGTTGTTCACAGCACCGTCGAGGGTTACGTTGTTGTAACGGAAATTGGTTCCTGCGTATGCATTGTTGTTGGATTCCGGAGTCATCCTCGTAAAATCCTGTAGACTATGGGAAGTTGATGGAAGCAATTGCAATTGTGTACTTTTGATGATGGTGCCCTCGTTTCTTACTTTTGATCTTCCGACCACAACGACCGCTGCAATTTCGGTCTCTTCGGTCTGCATTTTTACCGAAATTTCAGTATTGCCACCTAAACTGAGCGATGGAAGGTCCCTTGTCTCGGCCTTGTAACCAATAAATGAAATTTTTACGCTGTATGGTCCGCCAGGAGACAAGTTGGGGACATAAAAAGCGCCCTTCTCATTGGTTACCGTTGCGCTTGTCTTCTTCAGCGGCAAATAGGTAATCTGAACATTCACCCCTGGCATGGGGAGGTTCTTTTCATCCAACACCTTGCCGGAAAGAATGGCACTGGTCTGTTGGGCCAATGCACTGTTAAGTGTAAAAGCCAGTAAAAGAACGACTAAGAAAAAATTTTTCAACTTGTTTTTCATTGTTTTTTTAAATATTATAGTTAAGGCAACATGGAACAAACATGATATCCTGTATTCGATTTTTCATTTTTAACATTCATGTTCTTATTTTTCCATAACTTAACACAAAAGTATGCTGCATTTATTACAGAAATGTTACACAATAATTACACAATGATTAAGATTTGTGAAGGAACAATTTCCAAATCTAAAACATGACTATTTGTAAAATATTGTCAATGAAAGATTTCTATAACTTTTAATTGAGTGTTTTTTGAACTTTCAGCTGCATTACATTTTGGAAACCATTCATGAAAAATTGTTTCCAGCATACCCTATGCTTGCCGACGGCATTTGAACAGTTATTTTGGGTACTTTTTATCTATTTCACAATTGGATTTTGCAATTCACAAAATGCGAAGCATTTTGTTTCTCTTGGTTTAGCAGCAGCATTTGGTTTTTTAAATAAATACAGCATGGCATTTTTGCTTGCAGGATTTGTGTGTTCCATCTTTCTTTTCAAGCAGGAGTTATTGCGAAAAAGAATTACATGGGTTACATTGATGGTTTTTATCTTGTTGATTCTATCTAATCTGGTTTGGCAATTTCTAAATGATTTTCCTATTCTGCAACATAGGTCTAAATTGTATGAAAATCAATTGGATAAACAAAAGAATTGGTACAATTATCGGGTATTTGTTTGTAGGGAGATACACTTTACCTCTGCAGAGCTAAAGTATATCTTTGAAGACAAGATATTTTGAATCTTAAATCGCGAAAGCACAACTAGTGGTCATTCACTATTAGGTTTTTAGAGGAATAGCAGGCATTCCAGCTTGTATCAATGTTTGCAGCAATATTTCAAGAAAGTATGGGCGCTTGAAAAAGAGAAGTCCGGAACTTTGTTCCATTGAAAATGGTTTTTCAGTAATTTTCTAATTCTTTATACCTTATTGGGTACAATGGGAACTTCATTTGGTTTTTTCGGAGATGATGGTTTATTTTTAGAATGAAACAAAGATGTAACTAAAATGTATTCAATCAATAACAACATTTTATGAAAATTCGTACTTGGTATTAGTAGTGCAGATTAGTTGAGAATGTGGGAATATACTGAGATTTCAGTTGAAGCTGGAATATACTTAATATAAAGTCCGGCAAACAAATCTAATTTTTCATTCAAAACAAAAAGTGAGGTCTGTGTACATTATAAAATCCCTCTTCATTTGCCTTTTTACCTTTGCATCAATTAAGTCGAAAAATATAACCATATTTCAATGTTAGGCTGGATACTTCATAAAAATTCTAATTTTTTGCTAAAACCTGAGACCTATGAAATTCAGAAACTCATCGAAGAAGGGAACAAGGTAGGTATTCAAATACTAGTTTTCCAGCCAGAACAAATCGAGATTATTGTTAACCGGGATGACAGAAAAAGCATATTTGTAAATGACTCTTTGGTTCCTCTTCCCGATTTTATCATTCCCCGAATGGGGGCAGGAACGACGTATTTTGCTCTTGCTTTAATCCGTCATTTAGAGAAACTTGGGGTATATTCTTTCAATTCAGCTAATTCAATAGACATTGTTAAGGATAAGCTATATCAATTACAAATCTTGGCGGAGTCAGGCATGCCAATTCCCAAGACTATGCTGGCAAAATTTCCATTAGACCTGGAAGTTGTTGGTAAGCATATAGGTTTTCCATTGGTAGTAAAAACAATTTCCGGATCCCAGGGAAGTGGAGTTTTTCTTTGTGAAACTTTTCAATCGCTTGATGAGTTGATGCAAATGGTTGAAAACTCCAGCCCTAAGGTAAATTTGATATTCCAGGAATTTATCAAGGCAAGCCATGGAAAGGATCTTCGCGTAGTTACTGTTGGGGGCAGGGTTGTGGGCGCTATGTTAAGAACTGCCAGCGATGGTAGTTTCAAAGCCAACTATTCAAGAGGAGGTGCGGTTAAGAAGTTCGACATCACACCTGAAATCGAATGGCTTGTCCTGGAAATAGCCCGTAAACTCGACTTGGATATTGCAGGAATTGACCTGTTGTTTGACAACAATGGGTTCAAAATTTGCGAGGTAAACTCATCTCCGGGATTTGAAGGCCTCGAGCAGGCATGTGATAAAAACATTGCGATGGAAATCATTCAGTTTGTCAAATACAGGTTGGATATGAAATCAATTTAGAGATGAGCCTGTCGGTTCAGTTCACTACAATTCTTTCTGAGTGGCTGCAGGGACAGTGAAGCAAAAACAGGTGCCGGTTTCAGTTTCATCGACAATCCATATCCTTCCATTATTCATCTGAACGAATTCCTTGCATAATCTTAACCCAAATCCTGAACCTTTTTCGTTCATCAAGCCAACCGAAGTGGATTCCTTGTCAGAGGTAAATATCTTTTTTCTGCGTCTAGGATCGATACCAATTCCGGAATCGGAAACTTGGATTATGTAATTCTGATTTTTGCTGATCGAAGTGATTTCAATGACGCCATTTTCCGGTGTGAATTTTATCGAATTGGAGACAAGGTTGCGAACAATGCACATAAACAAATCGGCATCTGCCAGGATGAATGCCTCTCTGGCAAGAAGAATGTTGAGCCGGATGTTTTTTTGTTTCAGAATTGTCTCATACATGCGGGAGGATTCCAGTACAAGATTTTCGAGTGAATGAACGGCTATGACCGGCTTAATCCGGTTCAACCGCGATCTGGACCAATGCAAAAGGTTGTCCATAAGGTGAAATGCATTTTTGGCTGATTCATCCAGCGCACTTAATGTTTTTTGTACCTTTTCAGCGGGCATTTGCTTGTACTTCATAGAGAGCATTTCAGTTAGGTTCTGAAACCAGTAAAGCGGATTTCTCAATTCATGCGTAATGATTGAAAATACCTTGTCCTTTTCCCTGTTTGCATTTTCGAGTTCTTTGTTCAGTTTCTCCAATTCCCTGTTTTGTTTGACAATTTTTTTGTTCAGGATGGCAAGACGTTCATTTGCCTTTCGTTTGTTCTCGAAACGTGAATAAAGCATGACAATCAAAAATACTGTTAATGCCAGGGCTAAGATAAAAAGGTAAATAAAGAAGCTTTCCCGGTTAATGGTTATCTCCTTGATTTGATTTTCTTTTCGAAGTATTACATTATCATTTTCTTTTTTTTCCGATTCAAAAGATACTCTCAATTCCGACAACCGGGCATTATTTTCTGACTGCAACATTTTTTTATCTGCCTGGACAAAATACCTGTAGTACTCAAGCGTTTTTTCATAATCTTTTTTTTCGAGATAGCATCGGTAAAGTCCCCAATAGGCGTCATGGATCAATGCAACCAAATTGGTTGATTTCGCTTTGACCAGGCAGGTTTCAAAAGCCATCCTGGCCGAATCCGTCTGGTGCAAGGAAAGAAAAGTATCTCCCAGTCCTAGTGATGCTTCTGCAGTACCTGCAGCATAACCACTTTGTAAAGAGAGAGAAATAGAACGATGAAGATAGGATCTTGCCTTAGAATGTTCTGATTTAAGATTGTAAACTTTCCCTATATTGGCCAATGCCTTCACTCTTCCTTTCAAGTACGATATTTGTTCACAAATTGTCAATGACTTGCTAAAGTAAAAAAGGGCACTGTCGGGATTATTTTTGACCAGATAAACCTTTCCTATGTTGTTGAAAGAACTGGACAGTCCTTCAGGAGTGTTCAGCAGAATCCGATAGGAAAGTCCTGTCCTGTGGTATTCGAGGGAGAGTTCTGTCTGATCAAGCATTAAATAAATTGAACCAATATTGCTGCATACGTCGGATATATTTGAATAATCTTTGGTCTTCCTGCAGATATTGAAAGCCTCAAGATAACATTTAAGCGCCATATACATATCACTGTCAATGTTGTACGTTTTCCCAAGGTTCAATAGGACGGTTACCGAATTGAGCGAATCCTTTTTACTTCTGTAAATTTGCAAAGCACGTTGATAGTAGTCAACAGATTCCTCAAAACGACCCGTTGTATGGTAATATTTTCCTAAGAAATTCAAAGCAGATGCCTCTATATCTGAAAAATTTCTTCTTTTGGCTATTTTCAGAGACTTCTTAAACAAATCTGCGCATTGTTCATACTGGCCCCGGATATATAGGATGCTGCCACTTTCAAGAAGAGACCGGCAAATACCATGTTCGTATTCAATCTTTTCTGACAATTGAAGGGCACTTTGAAACAATGAGAATGCCTCATCTGCTTTACCCTGGAGACTGAGGATTGAGCCCATGACAAGCCAGGATTTAATCTTCATCGTGTCGTTGTGCACTTCCTCGGCAAGACCGAACACTTTGGTGGCAGCATCCAGGGAGATGTTTAGCAAGGAGGAACTTTTTGTGAAGGCCGACTTAAGCAATGAATCCATTTCTATGGCATTCTGTTCCGCCCCCATCATACCAACCTGATTTCGACATGTGATTAGCAAGGCCAAGAAAGCAGAAATAATTAGGGACCGAAGGATGCATTTTGGAAAGTTCATGCAGTGGTATGCCAATTTCAGTTATTTGATGATTCCGTGATGGATGGCATAAAGCGTCAGATCAGAATTTGTTTCTAGTCTCATTTTTTGCATGATGTTGCTTCTGTGGTTTCCGATGGTATGTTTGCTGATTGAAAGTTTTCCGGCAATCTCAGATTTTTTCATTCCTGAGGCGAGCATGAAAAATATTTGGAATTCCCTGTCAGACAAGGTTTCATGAAGAAAAGTATTCAAATTCTTCTCCGGTTGAATGACTATTTCAGCAAGCAGGTTACTTTGCTGCTGAGTGAAGTATTTTTTGCCACTGAGTACAGTACGCAGAATGTCAATGATCCGTTTCGGATCGGTTTCTTTGTTGATGTAGGCCGATGCGCCATTGCGGATCATCCTGATTGCGTAAACTTCGTCAGGATTCATTGAAAAAATGACAACAGGCAAATGGTCCCATTTTGTACGGATTTCTTTCAAGACATCCATGGCATCCTTACCAGGCATAGAGATATCCAGAAGGACTAAATCGTATTGATTTACGCTGAGTTTCTCCAATAATT
Source organism: uncultured Tangfeifania sp. (assembly GCA_964528535.1). Lineage (GTDB taxonomy): Bacteria > Bacteroidota > Bacteroidia > Bacteroidales > Prolixibacteraceae > CAINVV01. The sequence continues at coordinate 50,053 of CAZGSQ010000017.1, forward strand.
CATTTCCATTTGATGCCTCGTCACAAATGGTCATATCGCTTGTGGCATCTAATATCAACTGCAATCCTGTGCGCACAACAGCATGGTCGTCAGCAATTATAATATGCTTTAATGGCTTTCCCAAGGAATGATAAATTATTGCTTAAAGGTATTTCAATTCATTCGTTTTGAAGATAAACCTCCATTACATAAAAAATAAATAATTATGACATATCTGTTTCATACTGGCAAAAATGAATTTCAAATCACTTGTCAAACAATGACTTACTTTATCTTCGTCAGTCATAGTGAAAACAGCTATGCGTCCACCTGCAAAACAGCCATTGCACGCTTTTTTCAATCCCATTAACATTGCTTAACACTTTTAATTCCTATTTATGTACAAATTGTTTTGCATTTCTCTCCTTCTTTTAG
>CAZGSQ010000018.1:0-26491 GCA_964528535.1 uncultured Tangfeifania sp.
GATAGCTTCAGGTGACTGGAGTTCAGACGTGTGCTCTTCCGATCTGGAAATATTTACCAAATACGATACCTGCGTTGTTGATGAGCAAATTGATGATCCCATGGTTTTGCCTGACCAAAACCGCCGCTGCAGTAATTTCATCCACATCCGAAACATCTACTTTGTAGCCTGAGACCTTGCCGATGGACGAAAATTCAGCAATTGTCTCCTCAATCCTGGCCTGGTTGATATCCCAGATGACCAATTCGGCCCCTTTTTGAAGCACTATTTTACCCATCAGCTTTCCGATTCCGGATGCTCCGCCTGTGATCAATACTACCGTTCCATTTTTAATTTCCATATCCTAAGTTTTGGTAAGTGGTTCATGTTCCTTACCCAAAGATAGTAAAACCAACGAGATTTCAAATATCTGAGCCGTTAAAAATCAATCTGTTCCCTCTTTCAATGCCCGCAACAGACCGGCTGGTCTGTTGTCTGTTTGACCAAACAGATCGGAGAGTTCCTGCTCCACGATGGAGCCCATTTTCTGTTTCAGTCTGTATCTTTTTTTCCTTACACTCTCGGCAGTTATGTTTAGAATGGTACCCATCTGTTGGGTATCCAAATGGATGTAACTTGCAGCAAGGAGCACCAGTTCCTGCTTCTTGAGTTTCGGATTCCGAAGAAGGAGCCTCTGTTTAAAATTGGGATAGGTCTGTTCGAACTTGAAAAGAAAGACTGTTTGGTTGTTGAGCAGAATCGATTTGTTCCGCAACCTGTTCCGCAAGTCGATGAGGGTCTTGCGCTGGTCGTCGGGAAGCTCTTTCTGCAAAAGGTGCGTGAGTTGTGCGGACATATCCTGCAGCGTACTGTTGATTGCGATGGAACGCAAAGCATCCTCCATGAGTTGATCCTGCTTCTCTTTCAATTTTAGGTCAGCCAGTTCCTTGTCACCGGCGACCTTCTCAATCAGTGATTTCTGTGCACCTATGGTGTTGTTGAGTTCTTCAATCCCTGCTTGCAACTCCCTTTCAATGGCCTCGATGCGCAAGTGGAACCTCGATTCCATTGACCTGCGCTTCTCCAATCTGACATTTACTGTCCTGAGCAGCTCTTCGATGGTAAACGGTTTGATCAGATAGTCGTCTGCCCCCCGTTCCATTCCTTCCCTCACATTTTTACGGTCTTCGAGGGCTGTGATAAAAATAAATGGCGCCTCAAGTTGCCCCTGATCGCTTTTCAGCGCGTTCAATACCTCGAAGCCATCGGCTTCGGGCATCATGATGTCACAAAGGATCAGGTCTGGCATATTTTCAATAGCCAGTACAATCCCTGCAAGTCCATTGTCAGCCTGCAATACACGAAAGCCTTCGTTGGTAAGCACCTCTGCGATGCTCTCCCGAAGTTGGCTGGTATCCTCAATGATCAATATTGTTTCCATATTTCGATTGCTTGATCTACGACTGTGGTATATAAAAAACCAAAAGCAGTGATCAAAACTTTTATTTAGTCAGGTCTCAAAATATCCATCAAAATAGTACAAGTGAGTTGATATGCCCAATCCGACATATCCAGGCTACCAAAAGAATTGGTTTTGAAAGATACCGGTTTGCTTAAGGGAAGCATGTCCGATTCACTTTTTTGGCAGCGAAAGGGTGATTCAGGCATTTCTGGTAAAATCGGGCAAGCTCAGATCTTGATTCTCTTCAGTGACTTTGTCGATCAGCCATACTTTCCCATTCCCGCATGGCCAGCCATGATATTCCGACCCCTCTACCAGTTCGAGATTCCTCGAGCTGTCTGCAAAAATTTCAAACTTGTCTACCACATACCTGTTCCACAGGCCAATTATTTTGGCCCAGACCGGAGCATATTTCCCTGGTTGGAGAAGATCTTCCACATCCAAAGCGGCTCCCTTGATTATTCTTACCCTGATCATAGTACCATTGTGTTATTTAGTTATTAATTCTAAAAACTGTAGCTCCGGATGGGGGAGCTACAGTCAGATCCCGTTGTAAAACAAACGGGTAGGGAACAATGTTCAATAAATCTTTCAATGTCGAATTCAGAAGGGCATTGAAAGCAATCGTATCGGTATATTATCGGTACAAATAAAAATCATTTTTAGGCTTTAACCTAAGGGCAGACATGGTCAGAACATGGACAAAATAAAATTTTATTGAACTGAATCAATTGGGAAGGAGAAGATCCCAACGTATTGCATTCGGACCTGCGCCTGCGAAACACAATACAGTCCGGACAAAAAAACACCTGCACGACAACATGCAGGTGTTTTTCCAATGTTTTGGTCTGGAAAGGTTCAAGGTTATTTTTCCTTTCCGCTTGCCGCTAAAGTGTACGGTGCGTCCCGTCGCAATAAGGCGGATTTTTTGAATGCTTGCAGGCACAAAGATATTTTGTTCCCGCCTCTTCGGCTGTAAAAGCCAGTGGTACAAATTCTGTTCCATGGTGGGATCCATCGCAAAACGGTTGGTTCTTGCTTCCACCGCAAGCACACCAATGGTACGTTTTGCCTGCCTCTAATTCTACCACACATGGCGCTTTCTGCGCAATTTTTGGTTCCATTTTTACCTCCTTTTTTTTGTTTGTTAAATATTTAAATGAAGCCCCTCAACCAATCAGGGCAAATTTCATAACTCCTATCTCATCGGCACCTCCATCACCAGGATATCCGCATCACTATTGGCCAGGAAGGAGAATTGTTCCAGATCAGAGATGCCAAAGCCATCCCTTGCCTCCAATTGCTGGCCCTCCACAGTCACCGTGCCGCTAAGTATAAAAAGATAGACCCCGTTTCCGTTGGTCTTTATCTTGTATACCTCGCCCATCCCCTGGTCGAAATGGCCTCTGTGAAACCAGGCATTCTGATGGATCCAGACTCCTTCATCCCCTGGATTGGGGGAAAGTATTTGCAATAATTTGTTCCTGCTTTCTTCAAGATTGAGTGTTATCTGATCATACCTCGGTACCACATTCTCCTTGTCTGGAAAGACCCAGATTTGTAGAAATTTAACAGGGATATCCTTGTTTTTGTTGTATTCACTGTGCGTTATTCCGCTGCCAGCACTCATCACCTGAACATCACCATGACGGATGATACTCACATTTCCCATGCTGTCGCGGTGCTCGAGGTCACCCTCAAGCGGAATGGAGATGATCTCCATGTTGTGGTGCCGGTGGGTGCCGAAACCCATACCGGGAGCTACCCAGTCGTCGTTCAAGACACGAAGCACCCCAAAATGAATGCGTTGCGGATCATGGTATTCGGCGAAACTGAAGGTGTGCCTGCTGTGCAGCCAGCCATGGTTTGCATCACCACGGGTTTCGGCTTTGTGAAGAATCGTATTTGCCATTGTCTGTCTGTTTTTCCTTTCACTCAAAGAGATTCAAATTGCAATTGTAGGCTAAGAAATGAGAAAGAAATAATGCCACATTCTTCATACTTACTTTCCATTTAATAGCTCCCAAAATATAGAAAACTATTTAAAGACTGTTTTATTTTACTTATATAATCCCGGCAGGAAATATTTCTGCAAAAAAACCAGCCATTTTCATACTATGGAATAATTTGTTTTTTTAAGGTAGCATGGAACTCCATGTTGCCAAAATTAGTATCCTTGCTTTGGATGCTGTAAAGCAACATGTTCGTTTCATTTGCCTAAAAGGACCTATTCAAATCGTTCTATGTATTGTGACAAAGATGAGACAAGTAAGATGAAAATCAGTTACATTTTTCGGAAAATCAGTTGTAAAATCAGGAATTAAGTCAGAGTCCGTTTCTATTGCGATTCGGATGAAAGGGGAAATATTGGCACCTAAAGAATCGGAATCGAAAAGGTGAAGACACTACCCTTCCCCTCCACACTTTCTACCCAGATTTTCCCTCCATGTTTCTGAACGAACTCCTTACACAACAACAACCCAAGTCCTGTTCCCTTTTCATTCATTGTACCGGCCGTGGAATGACTCGATTCGATCCTGAACAATTTTTCAACATCCAGTGGTGACATACCAACCCCGTTGTCGGAAACTGCTGTCTCCATTTGTTCTCCTTTCCTCGCAACTGAAACCATCACCTCACCCCCCTGATTTGTAAATTTGATGGCATTTGAGATCAGGTTCCGGACAACCGTAGAGAGCATCTGTTTGTCAGCCATAAAGTAGGCATTTTTTGGTAACCTTTCCGAAATGGTCAACAATTTCGCTGATGAAGCCTCATTTGCCAACCTGATACTATCCTGTACAAGGGTGACCATGTCGATTGGCATGACATTCATCTCCAGCTTGCCAGTTTGCAGCCTGGCCCACTCGAGGAGGTTGGTCAGCAAATCCATGGCCCTGTTGGATGAATTTCTGATAATCGTTGCATACTCCTCTACCTGGCCATACTCTTTTGATTTGGCGACACCAACAAGAAGCTCGCTGAAGCTGATGATGGCATTAAACGGAGATCGCAGGTCATGTGCAATGATGGAGAAGAATTTATCCTTGGTAGCATTGAGTTCCGTCAAACGGGATTCGCTGCTCCTTAAAGCTTTTTCGAATTGAACTTTTTCTGTCACATCGTGAACGATCGAATGGAGTATCGATTTTCCATTTACCAAAATCGGACTGGAATATACCTCTACATCACGGATGCTGCCATCTGCCAGCCGGTGACGAAAGTTGAAATACAATTGCTTTTCGGCCATGGCCAGGCCCATTTTTAAACTTAGCTCCACGACCGGCAAAATGTTGATATCACTGATCTTCATCGATTTCAAATGTTCGATGGCATACCCATAAAAACCCGCGGCCGCCGTGTTGGCGTCCACAATGGTTAAATCATGCGGATCAATCAACAATTTAATGGCTTGACTCTTTTCAAAAATGGCATGAAACAATTGTTCGCTTTCAGCCAAGTCAGCTTCATGCTTTTTGCGCAATGTGATGTCGGAATGTGTTCCTGCCATTCGGATTGGCTTGGCATCAGCCGACCATTCGATGACTTTGCCCCTGTCATGTACCCATACCCATCCGTTGAACTTGTGTTTCATCCTGCATTCCAGATCGTAGAAGGGAATCTCACCTGAAAAGGCTAATTTCAGCAGGTCTCCCGACTTCTGAAGGTCATCGGGATGAACGAGGTCAATCCAGGTCTGGATGCTTATCGGAGCGAGTTCTGCCAGACGGTAACCAACAATTTCGGCCCACCGTTCGTTGAAAACAGTCACTCCCGAATCGATGTACCAATCCCAGGTGCCAACATTGGTCCCCTCAATGATGTTGGCCAGAATGGACTCACTCCTGCTCATTTCCAGTTCAGTTCTCTTCCGGTCGGAAATGTCGAGAAAGGTGATCACTGATCCTGCTATAATCCCCTCTTTAAAAATAGGATAAGCCCAATATTCCACAGGAAAATAGTTTCCATCACGGGTGCGAAAAAACTGCTGGTCGTCGTGGGTTTTTGCATTTTGAGACAAGATTTGAAGTATCTTAGGATCCTCTCTCAAATATTCATCCCCATCCATTCCAACTTGCCGAAGTAAATCCCACAAGGATATTTTTCTGATCTCCTCTTTTTCTGAGTATCCCAGCATTCTTAAGGCTGCACTGTTGCAAAAAGTGCAGGTGCCCTTCAGGTCGGTTTCAAAAATTCCTTCGGCCGCCGAATTCAAAAGCAACCTGAAGTTCGCTTCCCTTTCGGCCAGGTAATTCTCCATTGGTTAAATTGTTTGTGATCGATGAAGACAGGTGGAAGTCCTGTCGGCAGAAGGTGCAAAGTTGCAAAAGCAAGCTAATGCATTGTAAAAAAGAAGGGAAGTAATCGTCTCCAAAGTGTAAAGCTAAGAACTTAAATGAATCAAATCGAACTTTACCGTTAATTATTTCAGACCTCAGATGGTCAAAACATGGACATTCCTTTCAGCAGATTGCTTCCCGCTGCGCGGTCGAGAGACCCCATCTGTCATTGACGCGACTTTCAGCAGATTGCTTCCCGCTTCGCGGTCGCAATGACGGCGCGCCTAAGCGTGAGTGGGAGAGAGAAGGAGGCGGGTCATCAGATCATGATCGAATCACAACTTTTCGCCCGCCTCCTTCTCTCTCCCACCCTACTCACCAACGGGACATCGTCATTGCGAGGAGGAACGACGAAGCAACCTGTTGATTTTAAAGCCAATGCATCAAACTGTCATTGCAAGGAGGAACGACGAAGCAACCTGTTGATTTTAAAGCCAATGCATCAAACTGGCTTTCCGAGGAGGAACGACGAAGCAACCTGTTGATGTACTATCCACCTAAAACGAGCATAGCTGATCCCACCACAACTGGTGTAAATGAATTTGTGAATTCCATGAATACTTGCTGATATTCAATCATTTAACAAATATATTTAAGTGAAGGAATCTTTGGATGGATTAAAAAATTAAATTTATACACTCTTTCAATCATTTGCATTAGAAAACCTCAAATGAGACATGCCTTCTACTTTCTCCTGTTGGTTGTCTGTGGTTGCACCGCACAGGCACAAATGCTGTCCGGTTTCAAACCTTCCGGCTCTTTCGGCGAACAACAGCTTGTGATGGAGAACAATCCGCCCGATACCAGAATCCTGATCAACGCTCCCACCACAGGTTTTGGTAGAAATGCCCGGGTACTTCTTGTCTTTTACGCCCTTCCCAACGGAAATACCATCGAGCAAACATTCGGCAAGAAACTACAGAAAAATGACGATTGGCATTTTGACATTCAGCACATTGGCACCCAGACGAGGTTCTTGAGGCATCTTCTGAAACACCAAACCATCGTCGCAGTTTATGTCGAATCGAAGCAGAAGAGTTGGCCTGCGTTTGTGGCAAATACCAAAGATTCCATCAGGGTCATCAAAAGCATTGTCGATCAGGTAAAGAACCTGTTTTTACCATGGAACCCTCAGATTGTCATGAATGGCCACAGCGGAGGTGGGCGGTTCATCTTCAGTTACCTCAACGCCGTCGGAAAAATCCCGGATGAAGTGGTGCGGATCGCCTTCCTTGACAGCGACTATGGCTATGAAGATTCGCTGCACGGTGCCAAAATCGTGAGCTGGCTGAAATCCGGAAAAGATAAATCTCTTTGTACACTCGCTTACAACGACAGCGTGGTCATCTACAATGGAAAACACCTGGTCTCGCCTACCGGCGGAACCTGGTACCGCAGCAGACTGATGCTCAGATACCTGAAAGGCTCCTTCAGTTTCAGGAATTCAGACAGGGATTCTCTGGTGTGGCATACTGCACTTCGGAAAAGAGTGGAGCTCATCCTTCGAAACAATCCGGACAAGAAAATCTTCCATACGGTGCAGGTCGAACGCAATGGGTTTATTCACAGCATGCTCAGCGGTACATCACTGGAACGCAGGGGTTATACCTATTTTGGGAAGCGGGCCTACACCCGATTTATCGAGGATGCCACGAGGCTTCCTATTCGAAGGTTCAACATTCCCGGTAGGAACCCTGAAGCAGAAACAGGTTCTGTGTTCATGCGGCGGATCACAAAATTGGAACAGAAAGAGCGGGAAAGAGAGATATTTTTGGCCATTTCAGCAGGAAATATTCCCGATTTCCTTAGGAATACCATTACCATGAAGGCCGACTTTCAGGATGCTGCCGGCTTGCATCACGCGGTGGTCTACGAGGTGATGCCGGACTACCTGGCCATTGGATGTGACAGTGATTTTTGCCGCATCCCAATGAACCCATATACCGCCCAACAATTGGCCGATCTGTTTGGTGCCTCCCTTCTGACGGAGAAAATCAGCGACCAGATTTACCTTCATGCAGACCAAAAACTCACCCCCTTCAACTATCTCCCGGTAGGAAATGCCAATGAGCGGGTCGAAAAATTTGTGGCACACAATGCAGAAATTGAGCGGCAAATGAAGGCATCGGGCGGCCAGAACGGTCAACTGGTGGCTGGAATCAAGAAAGATGTCATCCTCTCGTGCCGCAATGCGAGCCAGCCGGAGAAGGTGGTGATTTATGGCTGGCACGAGACAGATGGTCAACCCATCCAACATGTCTACAGCGGCCATGTGTACTGGTACGTGGATTACAGCCATGGCATCAGGCTGATGAACGACCAGGTGCTGGTGGATGGAAAACCACGATTGCTTTCGGAACTTCTCAGCGATCCCGCGCTCTTCATGCTCTTCAGCGACGAAAACGAGCCGATGAAACGGGTTGGGTACCATCGCTAAAGCACCTTCCGTCTTATCAACCCAATTTATATGCTGTTAGCAATTCTCCCTGGATGTCAAATATTTCTCCAGACCCCGGTTCCGAAGCCTGCAAGAAGGGCAGTTGCCGCAACCAGCGCCTTTTGTTCCATGGTAACAGGTCACCGTTTGATCACGGACAAGCTCAAAAACGCCAAGTTCAACGGCCAAGGCCCAAATTTCGGATTTATCGAGCCACATGAGTGGGGTATGTATTTGGTAATCGAAGTCCATCGACAAGTTCAGCGTTTGGTTGAGCGAGCGTACAAATTCATTGCGGCAATCCGGATAACCGCTGTAATCGGCCTGCCCTACACCCGTAATCAGGTCTCTTATCCCATTGGCTTTGGCAAAAATAGCCGCATAGGTTAGAAAAAGCATGTTCCTTCCTTCCACCAGGGTGTTGGGCGGGCGGTGGGCAGGTTGATCTCCCTCCACGATCATACTCTTGTTGGTTAAGGCATTATGGGAAACATCTGGTAACAAATCTATCTGAATTACAGCCAGTGGTACCCCGGCCCCGGTGGCTATTTCCCGGGCGGCATCCAGCTCAACCAGGTGACGCTGTCCATAATCAAAGCCAATGGCTGCCACCTCGGTGAAATGCTTTTTGGCCCAGAAGAGGCAGGTGGTCGAATCCTGACCGCCTGAAAAAACGACGAGTGCCTTCGACATGGTTAGATTTGACTGATTAGAAAGGGATTGTAGGAGACTGCTTCATCGAAGGTGTCTATTCCTTCCGTTTTTTTGGCCCATTTGACCACCACAACCGTCAGCGGAAGTACCGCAATTTCGTACACTGTTTTGATACAAGCCTGTGTAATTACCATGATGGCCAACACCTTAAATGGCATGTTCCCGGCAAACGCAACCGTAATAAAAATCAGTGAATCGGCGGTCTCTCCAACAAGCGTCGAAAGGATGGCCCTGACCGAGAAGCCTCTACCCTTCATCAGTACTTTGACACGGCTCATGACGATGGCATTCAGGAAAGAACCTACCAGGTAGGCCAACAAACTGGCGGCTACGATGCGTGGCGTGTTTCCCAGGATGGTGGCGAATGCCTCCTGGTTGTGCCAAAATGGGGCTGCCGGCACGATGACAGCCAGTGAGAAGAAGAGGGCAGCCAACAGGTTCACTGCAAAGCCTGACCAGATGATGAGCCGCGCCTTCCTGTATCCCCACACCTCAACGATCACATCGTTGATGATGTAGGCAATGGGGAAAATAAGTACCCCCGCCGGTGCGGCCCAGGTGCCAAGGACTATGATTTTTGTGGCTAAAATGTTGGATATCAACAGACAGATGGCAAACAGTATGCCGGCAAACATAAACAATACGGAAACCGATCTTTTCATGACTCTTGTTTTTTACGTGGTATTCAAGCACACGGAGTTTTACCTCGGGTTAAGGCGCAAAGATACAACATTTTTATTGCCTTCATCTTATAGGCGACTGGTGGCTTGACCTGACAACCCGGGGTGTTCCCGTTGGTTTTATGGATTATTTCTTCGGCTGTCGGCTATCTGCTTGCCGTTTACGGGTTGAAAACGATAGCAATATATTGATTATCAGTTATTTTATTTTTTATTTGAAATAGGATTATTGTGAAATAAACTGATTAATTTTAATACTTCATTCCTGTTAAATATTCGCCCTGGAGGCCAGAATTAATCCAAATATGCAAATAAATAGATGAATCTCAGAAAATTAACTTTATCCTACCCTCCCGAGACGGAGCTGTTGTTCCGTGTCAAATATTTCAAGGACAGTATCCTCCAGTTCCGCATCTCCTTCTTGCTGGTAACGATTGTCTACATGGCTTTTGGATTACTTGATGACCGGATAAATAAGGATTTGACAAGCCTGTTTCACTTGATCAGGTATGCCATTGTTTTCCCGAGCCTATTTTCGGTCTTCCTCTTCTCGTTTCATCCGATATTCAAAAAGATCTGGCAGGAGACAACCTTCCTTGTTCTTGTTGCTGTTGGCTTCTGTACTGCAATCCTGACACTGCTCGCAGCAGACAATTACGTCTATTACGCAGGTATGACATTGGTTTTTGCAACAGGATATTTCTTCATCAAACTTTGTTTTTACCTGGCTACCATGGCCGGATTATTGATCCTAATCTTCTTCGATCTATTGGCACTTACGATCCTACCCATTGATTCAGAGATGCTTCTTATCAATAATTTTTTCTTCGTTGCCATCAATTTAATCGGCATTTTTGCGGCTTATAACCTTGAAAAATATACACGCAAAGATTTTTTCCTGAACCAGCAATTGGATCGACGCAATGCGGAAATTTTTGAAGCGAACAGGAATCTTGAGCTCAAGGTGGAGGCACGCACCAGAGAGTTGTTGGTAGCCAAGGAGTTATCGGAGCAGTCGGACAAGCTCAAATCTGCCTTTTTGGCGAACATGAGCCACGAAATCCGCACACCGATGAATGGTATTCTCGGTTTTACCCAACTGCTCAAAGAGCCCAATCTGACAGGGGAGCAGCAGCAGGAATACATCCGAATCATTCAGAAAAGTGGTAACCGGATGCTCTATACCATCAACAACATCGTTGACATCTCAAGAATTGAAGCGGGAATGATGAAGGTGAATTTAAGCAACACCAACATCAATGAAAAGACCAACTTCGTCTACGAATTTTTCAAGCCCGAAGCAGAAGCCAAAGGATTAAGGTTCTCACACACAAATGCCCTTTCGTATGACCAGGCAATGATTCATACTGATGGTGAAAAATTGTATGCCATCCTCTTCAACCTTGTCAAGAATGCAATCAAATATACCAACACAGGATCCGTCGAATTTGGGTATATCGTGTCAGAGAAGTTGCATGCAACTTCTCTGACACGCCCGCAATTAGAATTTTACGTCAGCGACACGGGTATCGGAATTCCCGGGGAGAGGCAAGAGGCGGTTTTTGAAAGATTTATACAGGCCGACATCGCGGATGTAGCGGCTTACCAGGGTGCAGGACTGGGCCTTTCCTTGTCGAAAGCCTATGTCGAAATGCTAGGAGGAACTATCAGTATTGAAAGCATGGTTGGAAAAGGTTCAAAATTCCATTTTACGATTCCATATGCTCTATTTACCAAAACTGCCAAAACAGACAACCATCAAACAAAAACTGAACCGCCATCAGAAAGTAACATTTCAACGGTGAAGCCCCTTCAAATATTGATTGCCGATGATGATGATTTGTCAGTCTTGTACCTGCAAAATGCCCTTAAAAGAGTAAGCACGAATATTCTTACAGTGGCAACCGGTGCTGGTGCCATCGAAGTTTGTCAGAATAATCCCGACATTGACCTGGTTCTGATGGATATCAAAATGCCCGAATTGAACGGCTATGATGCCACGCGAATGATCCGGCAGTTTAACAAGGATATTGTCATCATTGCCCAAACGGCTTTTGCCCTCACGGGTGACAGGGAGAAATCGATCGATGCGGGGTGCAACGACTACATTACCAAGCCCATCAAACCCGATCATTTGTTGACACTGATTCAGAAATATTTTGCAAATTAGCAAGGTTATAAAAGAATTGTCAGGGCAACTTTGACACCAAGAAGTACCAAAAATCCGCCCAACAGACGGTTGATTCCCCGTTCGTACCTGAGAAATGCCCGTTGGACGCTTTGTTGGGTAAAAAACAGAGATACAACTGTGAACCAAACAAGTGCAGTGAGAATGATGATGGCCGAAATAACCATGACGATGTAAAACGGTGTCGTATTCCCTATGACAAATGTAAACAAGCTCAGAAAAAATAGCGTAGCCTTGGGGTTCAGAACATTGGTCAGGAATCCCATTTTAAAGGCCTGCATTGGACTCAAGTCAGTTCCGGCAGGGAGATCCGGCACATCCAGTTTGGAACCTTTTGCCACGAAGGAGACAACGCCCATGTAGATGAGGTAGCCCGATCCAAGGATCTTGATCATGGTAAAAAGGAGTACAGAGGTGGAGATGAGATAAGCTATTCCAGCTGCACAGTAGACCAGATGAACGCCAAGTCCGAGGCCTATACCCAGACTCGTGAAGATTCCTGCACGGCGTGAATAGCAAAGCGAATTCCTTACAGTCATCACAAAATCGGGACCGGGACTTACTGCTGCCAAAAAGTTCAACAAGGCCACCGTTCCAATCAGCGAGAGATACTCCATGCAATTTATCAGTTATTTACCAATTTGTCAATAGGGCAACTGGCCATCCCAATTGCCGGCAGGATAGTAATTGGCCACTACCAGTATTCCCCCATTTTTGCAGATCGAGACACCTACACCAACTTGTTGGGTATTTTTCCATATCATCTGGGTATAATGACCGATGGCGTGCCAATTGCCTTGCCCAAATTTTCCATATTTGTAAAGCTTCTTCTCTCCATACCACGACAAAGAGGCATCGATGGGAAAATAGGCTGTAGATGAACTTCCCCAGAAAAGATTCTCACCGACCCACTGGTTGTTGATTTTCGGGTCCTTCCTGTGCTCCATCCTGCATCCCAAGCCTGCAAGATGATCGGCCCAGGCCTGTGCAAAGGCTGCCAGCTCCTTGCTCCACACCAACCCGTCTACACCCACCTCCTTCCTGACCAGGTTGTGGTGATCCAGAATTTTCTGTGCATCCTCTCTGCTGATCCCGCTTCCGGTCTCACCGGTTAACTGACCGAAGCTGTATTGAAAAACAAAAATGGCAAACAACAACAAATTAACTTTTATCATCATGCAAACAGTTTGTAACCCTAAAAACCCAATCCATCCAAATGTAACATATTTGCCTGTTACACTCAAAAAAATGGGAGTTAAACCGATTAAAATTATCCTTACAAAAAAAGGCATCCAAATGGACACCCTTTTTCATGCTTGTCAACGCCAAATGATCACTTTCCTTTTTTATCGTCCGAATAAGTTACTTGTACTTCTACCTCTTTTGATTCATCCTGGGAAGCATGTTTTTTACGTACGATGGTAATCTTCTCCAACCCTTTCCCGATGTCCTTCTTGTCGTAAGAGATGATATCTGCATCATTGGGATCCATGGCAAACGCATCAGCATGTGAAATTTTAAAACCGTGCACACCAAAAGGCGGCATGGGTGGGGGTGGTGGGGGTGGTACCATGCCACCATCTGTCTGGTAAATGGCAAAGTCTCCGGCATCATGCATCCGCATTACTTTCCGCTCACCCTTTACCTTGCCGCTGTCGAGGTCACCGGCAATGACTGTATACATCACCTCTCCTGGCATCCTGTTGCCAGCATGGCTGGTCATACTGGTCTTGCCACCTCTTCGCATGATAACCACATGAGGCTCTCCAGATTTTCCATTCCCTACTTCCAGTTTTTTCAGGATGGAATCGACTTTCAATTGGACCTCCTTTTCACCGCCAAGATGAAAGGTCGAATCAAGCTCGATGGTATTTCCATTCTGCTTCAACATCACTTTTACATGCTGCTCACTCTTCTGAGTAGCCTTTTCGGTCGTTTTTGCCTTTTCGGTCTGTCCAAAGGAGAGGACAGTGGCGGCAAAAAAGAGTCCCAAACAAAATACAAGTTTCATATTGATCATTTTTAAGGTTAAAATAAAAATCTTTGACGGTTCAATGTTAATGCTAAAATTTTTGCCAAAGGGTTAAGGTCGGCTAAAAAAGTGTTAAGGTGAAGTTAAAGTTGAAGAGGCGGCCATATATTTGCCTAATTTTGGGCAACTGGAAGCCAATACAATTCCTTGTCAGAAACAAATCAAAATTTTATCACCCAGTACATTAAATATTTATGAGCAAACGCACCATCATTGGATTGGTTGTCCTCATGGGAATCTCACTACTCGGGATCATAGCGGTACAGCTCTATTGGTTCAACAATTCGGTCGCGGTAAGGAATGAACTCTTCGACAGGTCTGTGAACGACGCCATGAACAAGGCTGTCAGGCGGCTCGAAACGGGCCATGACCTGAAGGTAATCCGCAGCATTTCAGGCAAAGATTCAGCCCTTTGGAACTCCAGCACACCCATTCCGCCACCTCCACCTCCACCTCCACCTATCCCCGAACTGGAAGATCTTGCTGTCATCATCAAAAGAGATACCATCAACCAAATCATCAGTGTAACCACTTCCCACCAACGGAATGTTCCGGGCAATCAGGGTCAAACTTCCCAAATATTTTCAGTAAAGTCAGGTAAATCAATCAGATACAGCAAATCAAACATCCACAATGTGGTTGCTGATTCTATGGTCATTGTAGGGAATCTTGATACCAAAAGGGTGGTTGGGAAAAAATTGATGCAGCTTCAAAATCTAACCAATAAAATCCAGATTGAGTACAGAGGTTGGGAATCGGGCCGGCACATCGACGAAAGCCAGCTCAGGAGACTGCTCAAAGAGGAGCTCTTCGACCGCGCCATCCCCATCGATTTTCAAATAGCCATATCTGGCGGAGATTCAACTGCCATGAAAGAGCCAAAAGCCTGGGGCAACCTGAAACAATACACAGTCAATCTCTTCCCCGACGACATTTTCAGAAAAAAAGTGGTCTTTGCCGTCTGTTTTCCCGACAGGGATCAGTTTATTGGGAAGAAAACAACCATGTTACTGGGACTCTCAGTGGGGTTTACCCTCATCATTTTTTTGACATTCCTGTTAAGTATTTATTTAATTATCAGGCAGAAAAGAGTCTCTGAAATGAAATCCGACTTCATCAACAACATGACACATGAGTTCAAGACGCCCATTGCCACCATCTCCATCGCCGCTGATTCCATCGCCAACGACAAGGTCATCCACGACGAAGAGCGGGTTCGGTTCTTTGCCGGGATGATCCGCAAAGAGAACCTTCGCATGAACGAACAAGTGGAACGAATCCTCCAGATTGCCCGCCTCGACAGGAAAGAGTTTGAGTTCAACTTCCAGGCTACTGATATCCACCCTTTGATAGAAGAGGCCGTCAACGGTTTTGTCCTTCAGGTCGAAAAGAGAGGTGGCAGCATCCTACTCAACCTCGAAGCTGCCAATCCTGTTGTGACCACCGATCCCGTTCATTTTACCAACCTGTTGTGCAATCTGTTGGACAATGCCAACAAATACTGCACCGAAGCACCGGTCATCCGCGTGAAAACCACCAACGCTCCACAGGGCATTCTCTTGTCGGTGGAGGACAATGGCATCGGAATGACAAAAGCAGTACAGTCGAAAATTTTTGATAAATTTTACAGACTTCCATCAGGTAATATTCACAATATCAAAGGCTTTGGACTTGGTTTGAGCTACATCAAAGCAATTTTGGAGGCAAACGGCGGAACCATCAAAGTGACCAGCGAACCCGCAAGAGGAAGCCGGTTTGTCGTCTTTGTGCCATTTCTTATCAAAAAATGACGAACAAAAAATCCATATTTTTTGTAGAAGACGACCTAAGTTTCGGGGCTGTTTTAAAATCATACCTCGAAATCTGCAACTTCTCCATCACCTGGCTCATCGATGGCAAACATGCCGTAAGCTCCTACCGGGAAGGCACTTATGATCTTTGTCTGCTCGACGTGATGCTGCCCAATGTTGATGGCTTCTCCATTGGCAGGGAGATACGGTCGATGGATGCCCGCATCCCAATGATCTACCTGACAGCCAAATCGTTGAAAGAGGACATCCTAGAAGGATACCGTTTGGGGGCAGATGATTACATCGTGAAACCCTTCGATGCAGATGTGCTCATTTACAAGATTGCCGTCTTGCTAAAGCGGGCCGAAGGCGAATCGGGCGGGTCCAACCATCTTTACACCATCGGAAAATATGTTTTTGATGCCCGACTGCGCGAAGTCAGTATCGACGGCATCAAACAACTGCTTAGTCCCAAGGAAGCAGCACTGCTTCAACTGCTGTGCGATCACAGGAACGAATTGCTTCCAAGGGAAATTGCCCTAAAAAAAATATGGGGAGATGATGGCTATTTCACGACCCGAAGCATGGATGTCTTCATCACCAAACTTCGGAAATTCTTCCGTGAGGATCCCTCCGTCGAAATCCGGAACATTCATGGCAGCGGATTTATCATGAGCAGTGATTAGGAAACGGTGGGTTCATCCGAATATTTCACTATTTTGCAGGAGAAATTCAACCACAAACAAATTTTTGGCCCAAAATCCATTCGCGGTTGTCATGCGCTACCTGAGGTTAGTTTTTTTCTCAATGGTACTCCTTTTCTTTTCTGACTGCAGCAAAAAGGAGCTCCCTATCGTAGTTGATTCCATCGTCAATGGTCAGCGGATCATTTATTTTGCAGGATATTACTGGCTGGTTGGAACCTCTTTGGATGCGACCCAAGCGCCCGGCCCCAACTACTTCTCGAATTCGGCAGAAAATGTATGGCTCGATGCAGCCGGCGCACTTCATTTGCGCATTACCCAAAGAAACAACAAGTGGTATTGTGCTACGGTCACCATGCTGAAATCCTACGGCCACGGACGGTATCTTTTTTATCTCGACAGCCGGATGGACAACCTCGATAAGAATGTTGTCTGTGGACTATTTACTTACAAGAGTGATACGGAGGAGATTGACATCGAATTTGCCAAATGGGGCAAAGAGTCCAACAACAATTGTCAATTTTCTGTACAGCCAAGCAATCTGAGCGGAAATACAAAAAGCTTCAACTTTAGCCAGTCCACATCACAATCGACCCATTGGTTCGACTGGCAATCCAACCATATCGATTTTGCGAGCGCTGATGGTCACTCATCGGGTTCCCCATCAGTTGCCAACGTGACCCAGCAATGGAGTTACGCAGGGGCCAATATTCCTCCCGATTCAAACGAAACCCTTAGTCTCAACCTCTGGCTTTTCCTGGGGGTTCCTCCCTCCGATCTCAAAGAGGTCGAAGTGGTGGTCTCAGGGTTGACTATCTCCTAATAAACGCACTACAAAAAGCACAAATAAATACCGCAATTGTATGACTGAGAGAATCATAGGAATCATGGGAGCCATGCCGGAAGAGATCACCGGTGTTGTTGATCTGCTTGGCGACAAGGAGGAGTTTCACCGCGGCAGGAGGAGCTATTTCACTGGAAGAATCAATGGAATCAAGACGGTCGTCGTCTTCTCAAGATGGGGGAAAGTGGCCGCAGCCACTACCATCACCCACCTCATCCTCGAATTTAACATCACGGAGGTCATTTTCACAGGAGTGGCAGGTTCTGTGAATCCTTCGGTACACATCGGAGACATCGTGGTGGCCAACCGACTGATCCAGCACGACATGGATGCCCGACCACTGATGAGGCAGTTTGAGATCCCGCTGCTTGGAAAAACCTTCATCGAGAGTGACCCGCAGCAGGTGGCTGCAGCTTCAGTGGCAGTCAACAGATTGATAGAAGCAGAGAATCTTCACCTCCTGTTTTCGGAGGAGGGACTGAACCGCTTTGGAATCAGCAGGCCACAGTTGTTTGTCGGTGATATCGCCAGCGGCGATAAATTCTTTTCCGGAGAGGAGGAAAAGCAACACCTCCTCCAAAAGCTCCCGTCGGTTTTGTGCGTAGAAATGGAAGGAGCTGCAGTAGCCCAGGTTTGCCTTGAATACGAAATTCCCTTTGCCATCATCCGAACCATCTCTGATAGCGCAGATGAACAGGCCCCTATCGATTTCCCCGCATTTATAAAAGAAATCTCGAGCAAATACTCAGTTGCCATCCTTCAAAACTGGTACAACAACCTCGTTGAATAGCCACTCAAACTGAACTTGCGGTGTTGATAAATGTAAAATTAGTGCAGGTCTACCCTTCTGCCGGTTCTGGCCGATTCTCGGGCTGCATCCAGAATTCTTACCACTTCTATGTTGTTTTCGAGCGAATACAAGCCAAACTTTGGCTGCGTAATCTTCCCCCAGATTACATCGGCGAAGTAGCAAAACGGGTCTTCATAGACAGGAACTTCCGTAGCTGAAATTTTTTCGATCTTTTCGGCATTCATCCCCTCCCCCTGACTGCGCATTTCGTTTCTGTTCACGGCGATTACATACCCCTTTGTACCATAAATTTCCATGTCCTTCCTGCTGAAGGGCCAATTCCAGGAGGCCTCAATGATGCATTGCGATCCGGGGTATGAGACGATGATGGTTGCCTCATCATCTACGCGGGGGTACACATCCGGCTTGAAATGACGGGTTATTGCCGTGATTGAAACCGCTTTCTCCCCATTGGTAAGCGCCGTCATCAGGTTGGCACCATAGCAACCAAAATCGACGATGGCTCCGCCACCGTTCAGCAAAGGATCCGTCAGCCATTCCAGAAAAACAGGATCGCATCCAATCTCCTTCGGCCCCTTGTGTCCATCGTGGATCACCACCTTCCTCAATGTTCCCACAAACTGATCTTGCCGGACCATTTGTAGAGATTTAGCCGTGGTCGGATACCACGAAGTTTCGTAATCGGTGAGGAGATGAATTTTGTATTTCAGGGCAAGCTCTGCCATTCGTTTGGCATGTTTCATGCTGACTGCCAGAGGCTTTTCAACCATCACATGGATGCCCCGCGGGGCACAAGCCTCCACAACTGCCAGATGGTCGAAGATGGAGCCAAAGGCCACAACGGCTTCCGGCTTTACCTCGTCGAGCATCTCTTTCAGATCCTTGAAAATCAAACTTGCAGGGAATTTGAATTTTTCCGACAGCTTCAATGCCAACTCGCGGTTGGGTTCACAAACCCCGCACAGCTCAAAATCTCCCTTGTCGGCTCGTCCGAGAATAAAAGAGATGTGACCGTGTGTCATGCCTGCAACAGCCAGACGGATCGGTTTTTGAACAGCATTCGCCGGATTCTGCATCGCAGACAGAAGTACCAGTAAGCACAGCATCTTAAGGAGGCCTGACTTTACCATTTTCAGAATTTTAGGTGTACAAATACCTTTTTATGTTGCGTTTCGGGGTCTTTTCGAACTCTTTGTCGACCAAAATGATGGTACTTAGCTGGGCATATTTGGGAAGTTCGCGGTTCACCAACCGGCAATTTTCGGCCATGATCTCCTTCAGCCGGTCAGCATCAGGTTTCTCTGCCTCCACCAGCTCAGGATCAGGGAATACCAGCGCCATCATTTTGCCCTCCCTTTCGGTGATGACACATTCGAGGACATAAGGATAGTTGTTGAGTTTGGCCTCCATCTCCTCCGGATAGATATTCTGGCCGGAAGGACCAAGCAACATGTTCTTGCACCTGCCTCTGATGTAGATAAAATTTTGTTTGTCAACGACTCCAAGATCTCCAGTATGCAGCCAGCCCTCGCTGTCGATGGCTTCCGCGGTAGCCTTTTCATTCTTGTAATATCCCATCATCACATTCGCACCCCTTACCAGGATCTCACCCACCTCGTTGAAAGGATCCTTTGATTCGATGCGAACCTCCATCCTGTCTACAAGCTTCCCGGCAGATGAAGATCTGAAACTATTCCAGGGTTCGTACGAGATGAGTGGTCCGCACTCAGTCATGCCGTATCCGATGGTAAATGGAAATTTTATCTTTCTGAAGAATGTCTCAACTTCATGATTCAGCGGAGCACCACCGATCACTATTTCGTGGAAATTGCCCCCAAAGGTCTCCACCAGACTTGCCCGCACCTTTTTGTGCAACAGCAGCTGAATTCCCGGTACCTTGAGCAGGAATTTCACCACAGGTTTTTCGAGTGCCGGTAGAATGCGCTTTTTGTATATTTTTTCGATCACCAGCGGGACAGATAAGATAAGCCTGGGCTTGACATCCTGAAATGCTTTGATAATCAGCTGTGGCGTAGGAGCTTTCGATAAGAAAGTGACATGGCAACCCACCGAGACGGGGAAAAGGAATTCGAACAGCAATCCAAACACATGTGCCATGGGCAGGAAAGAAACAATGCGGTCGCCTGCTTTTAATGGCATGTGCTCCTGGGCATAAATAATGTTCGAAAGCAGGCTCCTGGCCGGAATCATCACCCCTTTGCTAAACCCTGAGGTGCCACTGGTATAGGATAGAATACTGACATCGTCCATTTCATATTCTGCCAATTCAAAGTTGTCGGGAGTAGATAATCCGGCATGGGCCGGGGTAAAACACCTCTTCCACAATGCAGACTCATCCTTCGTTACAAAGGAGAGTCCGGCAAAATCAGTCAGGCTAACGACTCCCTTGATCCCGGGAATCTTGTTCTTATCCAGTTTCTCAAAAAGCGTATCTGCCGCAAACAGAAAAATCGACTCAGAATGCTGCAGGATATGGTGAATATCCTCCGGATTAAAATCGGGCAATACAGGGACCGTTACGCCACCGTACCCGGAAACTGCCAGAAAAGAGATGGCCCAATTGGAGGAATTTCTGCCAAGAATGGCAATTTTATCACCGGCTTTGATTCCACTTTCCTTGAAATAAGCGTGAATTTGACGGATCTTTTGTGCAGCTTCACCGAAGGAGGTGGTCGATCCCTGGTAATCAGAAAATGCCGGATTGCTCCAATTTTCCCTGAAACATTGGGCATAAATGCCAATGAGGTTGTTATTCTCGAATGAATTTCCCATTCGTAAATATATTTGTTAAATAATTGAATATCTGTAAGTACTCCTGGAACTCGCAGGTGAATTTACCTTATCATTTGTGAGTCTTGCCCATGCTCGTTTCTAAGGTATAACTCAATTGGAGCAATTGTTACCTGACGATTGGCGTGCCAAAAGGAAGAACCGTCTTCCCGGCTACGTCGTTGAGGACAATGGCAGCCATCATGTACCAGGCCGAGAAAGCGCAGATGAAAAGCTCATATCCAGCTACCTTGTTCCAAACCGGATCGATAAAATGCCCAAAATCCAGCAAAATAAAACCAAGCAGCAGTGTGAAAAAGGTAACTGCCATCGCCTTGTGGACCCGTAAGGAGGCAACAAACATGATCGCCGTATAAAGTGTCCAGGCTACCAGGTAATAGCCTACATCCGTTGTGCTGGATTCATAGATCTTGTAAAAATTCAGCATCCAGATGATGCCCAGGCCAATCCAGAAACTTCCATACGCCACGAAAGCACTGTATCCGAAATTGTTGCCGGTTTTCTGCTCTTGGAAACCGGCAATGAGTTGGGCCAATCCTCCGAAGCTAAAACCCATCGCTACCACCGGTCCGAGCCCCATCAGACCAATGTTATGAAACTGCAACAGAATCGTCGTTAACCCAAAACCTGCCAGGCCAACGACTGCCGGATTGCCCATCTTTTTTTCCATGCTGTTTAGTTTTTAGTTGAATTAAAAATTGAATTCGCCATGTATTTCAGTCCGTCCAATGTCAGGTTTTCATCAATTACCCGGATCCTTGTCGAAATATTTTGTAAGACAGACGATAGACCTCCTGTGGCAATGACTGTCAGCTTCTCCGACAATTCCTCCTCTGTCCGGTTGACCATTGCATCCACCAGACCCGCAAACCCGAGAACGATGCCTGACTGGATGGCCTGAATCGTATTCTCACCCAATACCGAAGGAGGAGCTTCCAGCTGAACATCCCTCAACTGGGCCGTATTTCCTGTTAAGGCTCGAAGTGCAGTCATCAACCCTGGTGTAATGGCCACGCCCAATATTTTACCGGTTTTGCCAATGGTGGTAAAGGTAAGCGCGGTACCAAAATCGATCACCATGCAATTTCCGCCATAGCGCACAAAAGCGGCAGTGGCATCTGCCACCAGATCGGTACCGATTTCGTAAGGATTCAGTATTTCAACAGGCAATTTTGGGTAGATGGAAGGTTCAACCAGTCTTGGCGTCTTTCCCAGCCAATGCCTCAACATTTCGATGAAGGGCCTTATTAATCTGGGAACGACGCTACTCAGTACGGTAGTGCCTATCTCATCAGCATGAATATTTGAACCTGCAAACAACGAGCTGAAAATGACCTCATATTCATCCGCTGTTTTGAGCGTGTCAGTTTGAATCCGCCATATTTTCAGCCAATCATCCTGCTCAGCTACACCAAAAACGATGTTGGTATTTCCGATGTCAATGGTTAAAATCATATGTGAAAATAATATTTTTATCAATAGGCACCTGTC
This sequence comes from uncultured Tangfeifania sp., assembly GCA_964528535.1. Lineage (GTDB taxonomy): Bacteria > Bacteroidota > Bacteroidia > Bacteroidales > Prolixibacteraceae > CAINVV01. The sequence continues at coordinate 22,284 of CAZGSQ010000018.1, forward strand.
ACACAGAAAGAATAAAATAATGCACCTGATTGCAGGCAACCCCAGGTCTATTTATCACTTGCTTAAAGGGAATGACAAATCATCGTACTTCAATGATAAACTATTTGAGGATTCTGTCGTAGAATCAATTTTTAACATATTTACTAACTTTACGACAGATGTCGGAAGTACATAAGATGGATAGATTTCAAATTTTTAACAAGATAGAACCATGGCAACAGAAAAAAAAGAAAATTGGCTCACCTACATGGCCATCACCACTGTGTTGATCGCAGTAGCGGCAACTTTATCGACATTTAAAGGTGGTGGTTACAGCACCAAGAGCTTGCTGAATCAAACCAAAGCGAGTGACCAGTGGGCATTTTTCCAAAGCAAAAGCATCAAAAGCTACATCTACGACCTGCGCAGGGAAAATCTCGAAATTCAGTTGGCTTCGCTCGAAAAGCAGCCCGGCAATGACCTTCTCATCAAGAAATACAAGGAGATGGCCGAAGACTACAAGCTCAAGGTGAAGAAATACGAAGATGAGAAGGAGGTTATCAGCAAAGTTGCGACCAGTTTCGAACAACTCCGCGATGAAAGCAAAACCCATTCAGATAAATTTGGCATCGGTGTGATCTTTCTGCAGATATCAATCTTACTCTCCTCCATTGCCACCCTTTCCAAAAAGAGATTCGTCTGGATTTGTGGCCTGGCATTTGGTGCCATAGGTATCTTCTTCTTTTTGGATGGATTTTTCCTGCTGATTTAACCAACAGGCACTTATCGGATCAACTCAAAACAGATCATCCATTACCACCTCACTTTGGATCATTCCAGCATATTCGTTTGCTTTGAGGCCATAGGTTGTAACCATGGTAAGATGAACTGCTTTTCTTGTCTTTGTCTCGGTGCGGAAAGCGGCAGCTTTATTCCTCAGCGTTTGGCTGTAGCTCTTGTCTATCGAAAATTCGCCAGTAGCATATTTCATTTCACACAAGTTGATTACCTGGTCTTTGCGTTCGATCAACAAATCAATTTGTGCTCCTGGGTCGGCCGTGCAACTTCTCCAGGATGATGTTTTACATTGGACTCCCGAAATGCCTAGTTTCCTTTTTATTTGGTCGATATGGGCCATACAAACTTGCTCAAATGCATAACCGCTCCATGCCCTGTGTTGTGGACTGTCTAAGGAAGTTGACCAGAACCGGGCATCGTTGTATTCGTTTTTCTGAATATATTTGAAGTAGAACAAGGTGTAAAAATCGGTCAATTGATAAAGCCCATCCTTGGTTTTTTTGTCCAAAGCATTGTATTTCCTAATAAATTTGCACTCTTCCAGCTCCTGCAATATTTTCGAGGTTGTTCCGCCATCCGGCAGTTTTGAGATGGAGAGAATTTCGTCCCTGGATAAACCCTTGGCTTTTATGGCCAATGCCGCTACTACTTTTACGTAATTCTCATGCTTCTTGAACAGGGATGCATACAGGTTGTTAAATTCTTTGCGCAATTCTCCGTTCTCTTTAAAAAACAGATTATCAATATTTTGTGCCAAACTTAGCTTTTTTTCGAGCAAGTTTAGATAGTAGGGAATTCCTCCTAAAATCATGTATGCTTCGACCATTTGGTACCTGCTGAAGGAGATGTTTTTTGAAAGTAGAAAGTCTTCACATTCCCCCAATGTAAAAGGCGCAAGTGCCATCGTTCTGGTGATCCGGTTGTGTAATCCTCCCTTGTTGTTCAGTAATTTACCTGTTATCCATGAAGTAGCAGAACCGCATACGATCAATAGGATGTCTCTCCTGGCAGATGCCCAGCCATTCCAAAAATGTTCAAAAGCACTTAGAAATCCTGATTTAGGCGTATCCAGCCATGGCAATTCATCTAGAAAGACTATTTTTCTTTCTGATTTTGACTGTTCCAACAATTCAATCAACTGCTGAAATGCCTCAAACCATGTTGCCGCAAAAGAACTTTCCAAAGGACTGTACTTTTGTACTGCTGCATGAAAATTGATCAGTTGTTCTTTCATCCCTGCATTTGCCAGCCCGGTCAGCTGAAACTCAAATGTGTTGTTGAAATACTCCCTGACAAGAAAGGTTTTTCCCACTCTTCGTCTGCCATAGACCACAACAAATTCTGAACTATCACCCTCTACGAAAGATTTTAGTGTCACTTTTTGTTCTGCCCGTCCAATGATTCTATCCATCGTCTACATTTTATAATCAGCTGTAAATATAATAAATATTAATAATATAGCCAAATATAATATTTATATACAGCTTTATCTGCTATTTTTTATATGATTCCGCTGATTATAATTACAAAAAAATCAAAGAATCTTTGAATAAAAGGTGCTTTTCTGAATATTTGGCTGTCTGGATATTTGTTCCACCCTAATTGCGTATCTCCACTGTAAATCATCTGCACTCCTTCGCATTCAATTGGGATCCAAGATTTTTATACATTCGTCGCATGTTCCAAAGTAGAGAAATAATTTCACAATGAGCCAAATAAAGCTTCAAGACAAGACTGCTCAAATCATGGAGCGACGAAATTTTGTCAAAACCATCTCAATTGGCTCCCTCACTGCCGTGGCCTTAGGGACATCCACATCAGCCTCCACACTTCATGCAGCGACTTCCGGGTACGGAACGATGGTGCAGCCAACAAAAAAAGTATTGATGAAAGTTGGATGCCTACCATTTGCCCCTGAGCTCAGATGGAATCACAAAAGTCAGGTTCCCGAACATCCTGCTTGGAAAGAGTCCCGAACGCGACAGGGAGATTGAAATACTACAGCAAATGTTCTCAGTAGCCGGGAAAAGCAGGGTACATTGTTTGAATTACAACACAACCATACTGCCATTGATGCGTGCCGGACAGGTGCAAGACCCCAAACGGGGGAATGCTTCCTACGGGAGCTGGAATTATAAGGATGCCCTGGCTAGAAACGAGCCCATGACCATGTGCCACATCATGCAGACCCTGCCGGTAATCTTCAGGCCTTTGCCTTTGCGTATGGCTAAATCAAGGCTTTGATCCAGGTAACAGCGGTTGATCAGGGAGCTTCTAATTTGCCTTGATAAATTTTCTCTCTCCAATAACATGCTGTTCGTTGGAGATTCTAAGAACATACAAACCGGATTTCAACTCCTGAATATTGATGTCAGCATGGCTAGACCCATCATTGCTAAATTGCTTCAAATAAACACTTTGTCCAGATAGATTCTTGATTTCAATGGTTAAATTACCCTCCGAAGCATTTTTGAAATCCACCCTCAAAATCTCTTTTACAGGATTAGGATAGATCTGCAGGTCTGAATTGGAAAGCAAATCGGTCTTTGCAATACTCTTCGAAACGACCACCTGTTGCGTAAAAGCAGAGGATCCATTTAGGCCGACTGCTTTTAACTGTACATCATACACACCATCATTCTGAAAATTGTAATTTACAACCGGACCAGTCAGGACGATCCCATTGCCAAAATTCCATTCATACTGAACACCATCTACAGGAGCAACTACGGTAAAATTATTTACGCCATTGAGTGAGGTGGTATACCAAATTGGTTTAGAAAGTAAGGTGAAGGAGCTGTTTTTCTGACAAACATTTTCTACGATTGCCTGAACAGTATAGATCTTGTCGGGACAGAGCGTGCCTACAGAACTACCTGACCTGCCATCCGACCAGTTGTATCTTACATTGGGTATCTCTTTCCCAGCTTCGTCGAGCAATTTTACAGTGGCGCTCCCATTGCACTTGTTGTCTGTCGGATCAAACAACAAAAGACTAAAAGGCCCCTTACAGGCGGGAAGTGTACTAAGGATTCCCGCCTCAAAAACGGTTTTCAATTCTCCCGTGCAGACTGTGTTTCCGCTTGTCACCTTCACTGTTACCAGGTAGCTGTCGGCTTTGGCATAAGCATGGGTCGGAGCCGGCGAATCGGAGACCCCGTTGTCGCCGAAAGTCCAGTAAAATTTCGCCCCCGCCAGGGCCGGATCAGTGGCAAAAGTATATCCAACAGGGCTCGTACTGTTTTTGGCAGTTAAAATCTTGACTACACATGGCGTAACCACGGGTGGAGTGACCACAGGTGGGGTAACCGCGCCTCCCTCGAAAGCTGTCTTCAATTCTCCCGTGCAGACTGTGTTTCCGCTTGTCACCTTCACCGTTACCAGGTAGCTGTCGGCTTTGGCATAAGCATGGGTCGGAGCCGGCGAATCGG
>CAZGSQ010000018.1:26591-49450 GCA_964528535.1 uncultured Tangfeifania sp.
CGAAAGTCCAGTAAAATTTCGCCCCCGCCAGGGCCGGATCAGTGGCAAAAGTATAACTGACGGGATTGGCATTGTTCTTCGTAAAAGCAATCGAGACCTTGCAGGCAGTTTGGGCAAATAAATTTGAAAGTGCCAGACATACCACCAAAATGGTTAACATAATTTTCATAACTATCTGCTTAAGAGGTTTTTAATTATTCTGTTCCGGAATCAACCCACGAATGTACAATTTATTTTTATAGAATCTGACATTTCATTAGATAATATCACCCCAACAAATTCAATGCAGATTACGGCGTTGAATTTGTTGGGGTGATCAAAGATTTGACTATTTTGCAACATGAATTTTCTGGCACATCTCTATCTTTCCGGCGATTCTGATGAAATTAAATTGGGAAATTTTATCGGCGATTTTGTGAAAGGCAACAAACACCAGCAATATCCGGCGAAGGTTGCTTTTGGGATTCTGCTTCACAGGCGTATAGATTCTTTTACTGACAACCACGCAGATGTAAGGGCGTGCAAACAACTCTTGCAACCCGGTTATGGCAGGTTCTCCGGAGTCATTGTGGATATTTTCTTTGACCATTTTCTGGCCGCCTACTGGAACGATTATTCAGTCGTTACTTTAAAGCAGTTTACCAGGGAAGCCCATTCAATTCTAATCTCCAATTTTTTCATGCTTCCCATGCGGGTCAAGCAATTTCTTCCCTTTTTGATTCATCACAGAAGGCTCGAATCGTATGCGCACAAGGAGAATATTTTCCATGTTTTGGAGATCATGTCAAGCCGCACTTCCCTCCCATCGAACAGCGCCTATGCCATGAAAATTTTGCACGAAGAATATGGGCAATTGGAGGCACTGTTCAGGAGATTCTTTCACGATTTGACAGCATATGTGGAAACAGAATTTTCTATTTCCATCAGCAAACCAACTGTTCTTCCCAGCCAATTAACATCATTTTGATCATTTTGACGGGGTGACTCAGAGTCACCCCGTCAAAATGAAAAATCTGAAAAAAATCCTAATCAAAAAATTTGTTCTGGAACATGTTGACAGCCAGAAAACCATATATCCCTGTGATTGCGACAAGGGCCAAATCGACAGCATGCTTTTGCAGCTTGGCTCCACGACGTCGCAATATCACTGCATGAATGGCTAACAAGAACAGGTTCAGAATGATCCACCCCATGCCTCCCGAACCTTTCCAGTAAAAATCAATGTATTTACTGTTGGGATCTTCCATCGAAAGCTCCAAAGGGAAGAGATAACCAAAAATTTTACCCTCCTGACGCTCCGAAAGTAGTGGCCAGCTTTCGTGGTAACCATCCACTTTCTTGTACTCTTTGTCGAGAATGATGACATCTGAATGTCCTTCGGCATCAATGGTCACATTGTAATTGAAGAGGTCACCGTAGATTTTCAGTTCACAATTTTCCGCATTGTACCCACTGACAGGAAATTTGATCAACTTATAATCATCTTGTGTCAAAATGTAAATCTCATTGCTCACCGAGATAAGGTAAGCATAATATTTCCTGTCTTTGAAATCCACGCAGGTGATGTGCTTAAAATTCAGCCCTTCGGGAAGTTTGATGTTTTTTACGTAGGGTTTGCCCTTTATCATCTTGAGGTGAAAAAGCTGATCCGCAGCATCTACGACGAGGTAGCCTTCGTCGCAGGACTTCCTCGTCGTTGGCATGCCTTCTATCTTCACTGCAGGAAAGGTGAAACCATAGTTTTCCAAGGCAGTCGTAAATAGCTGACTTTTAGCTTCCTGAATCTTATTTGTTTCGGCGTCGATGAACTCTATTCGATGCGTAATCCTGAAATAATCGTTGGGTAACTCGAGACTTGCCCTGCCCGACTGCGATTCGAACAAAGGGAGAAGTTTGGTCTTGGGGCAATTTAAATCCTCTGGTTTGATGCGCACAAACGATCTGTTTCTGCCTATTTCGTGCATGTCTATTGCCTTGCCTTTGATCGTATCCGGCATTTTGCCCGAGACCATCAGTTGCTGGAAATTCCACATAGGCAATTTCTGCTCATATTGATCCCTGGTATATTTGTTTCCTTTGTTGTCTTCAAAGGTCGTTGGCGTTCCGGTCCGAAGAATGAAGAAGTCATCGTCGACGCAGCTGTACAATACAAATGGCTTCTTGATTGGTTTTTCGAATGACATCCAATAGAGCATAGGAAGGGTGATGGCCAAAATCAGGATGGCCACCAACACGAGAAATATTCTGCTTAACTTTTCCATCTTACATTTCCCCCTTTCTAAATCTGTACGCCGAGAACAAGAGTGCTACGCTCATCAGAATTGCCAATATTGACAATCCTGGAACGGCAGGCCCATAAGCCGCAACCACAGGTGATTTGATATAAATGTTCACGAAGAACCCTGCTACCAGAGCATAGAGGAATCGATACAACCAAACAGGTTCCAGGACAATCAGCGCCACGAAAAAATAACCTACAAAACCTGCAACAAACCAGGGGAATACCGATACAATGGAGTCGTACACCATCTCGTAAGGAAAATAGATACTGCTCATCAGCACAAACACCCCAAGTAGAAGCGAAAACGAGACCAACAAACAGACAGTGCCAAAAGCATGCATCATCAAGAGGACCTTGTTTTCATTCAAAGGAAGGTGAAAGGTTAGTTTGATTCGCTTGTTGATGGTTTCGGGAAAGTACTGGGCCACACCTACCATTAGTCCGCCGGCAAGCGGGATGTACTTGAAATAACCAAAAAATTGCATCCCCATAAACAGGATGTTGTACCAAAAACCTGTCCCTCCGCTAAACGTAAATCCATGCTGCACCTTGAGAAACAGGTAACCGATCCCCAAAATTCCCAGTGCGGTAAATCCAATCAGGAACCACCTGATCTTTAACCATTCCTTGTAAACTATTGATTTCCACATATTTTAATATTTTCCTGTTAATCCAATAAATGCATCTTCCAACTCCATCTTAACCTGTTTGAATCCCTTGTGGACGATACCATTGCCTTCGAGATAATTCTGAACGACCTCTTTTGATTCGTATGTATAAAGTTCAACCTTGTTCTTGACCATTTCGAGGTTTTTTACAAACGGCACGCTCTTTAGGTCAACCTGATCGTTCTCCAGTTCGAAGTCAAACCGTTTGAAACTCCCCATGAACTCACTGATGGGACATTGCGCCAACACCCTGTTGTAGTCCATGATCAACACATCGTCGATCAGGCGTTCCATGTCCTGGATGATGTGGGAAGTGGTGAAGATGGTCTTGTTTTCCGATTTGGCATATTCGCGCAGGTAGTCAATAAACAACCGCCGGTAACCCGGATCAAGTCCCATTGAAAAGTCATCCAGGATCAGCAGATCAGGATTTTGTGCCAGGATCAACCCAAGCGCCACCTGCGAGCGTTGTCCGCACGACATGGTCGAAATCTTCTGCTTCGGCGAGACTTTCAACTTCGACATCAGTTCCCAGTATGGAGCAGGTTTCCATTTGGGGTAAAAACCCGAATAGAACTTCTCGATCTGGTGAATGTTCATGAAGGCGTACTGGATATGTCCTTCAATCAAAAATCCAATCCTCGCCTTGGTAGCCGGCGTGATGTGTTGAGAATTCTCCCCATAAATAAGGCACTCACCACTCCGGGGCTGAAGAAATCCGTTCAAAATATTGATGGTGGTCGTTTTCCCGGCGCCATTCTTACCCAACAACCCCAAAATACTTCCCTCCCTGACATGAATGTTCAGGTTCTCATAAACCATTTTCTTCCCGTAATAATGTGTCAGGTTATTGCATTCAATAACATTGCTCATGGTCGTATCTTGTTTTTGTTATTTGATCCTGTTAACTGTTTTTTCGGCTTCATTCCTACATTTGGGCGAGAGCTTTCCCGACTGGATCAATTTGTTGCACAGGGCTTCTATCTCGCCCCTTCTGGATGAGTAATTGAACCATCCCAACATCTCGAGTGCGGTCAGTTTCATTGACTCGTTCGAAACAGTATCCGTAAAATTCAGCAGCGCGTTAAGGTGCGAATGGGCATTGTCATTACGGAATGTCTTGAGACTGAACATCCGTTCTTTCTCCGTCGATTTTTTGTCGATGACCTCACTGACATACCTGCCAATTCGCTCTGTCTCGCTCGTTATGATTTTCTCCATCTCTCTCTTCTCCGCCTCTTTGTCAAGCAAAAACTCCTTATCAGGAAGTTGCTTTTCAAGTTCTTTGATCAACAGATCTTTGTCAAACATACCCAATCCACTTCGAAGCTGGTAATTGACACGCTTGGTGGTATTATTTTTAAGAATTCCGGTGATAAGATAGGGAATGTGCGATTCGTCGCCGGTTCTGCTCATGAAGATGGCCGAAAACCGTTGAATTAATTCATAAGAATCTGTCATGCCGATGTTGATGGCCGCAAGGAAGTTTTCATCTCTGCACCACGACAGAAGTTTCAATGCCTCCATCCTCACGGTGAAGAATCTGGAGCTTTTGAACTTTGAAAGCAGTACCGGCGACAGGCTCTTCCCTTCGCTCAGGTAAATCATTCGAAGTGCCAGCGCCTGCACATCTGCGTAAGGCGAATCGAGTTGCTTTTGCCAAAAGGCCATGTCGCCTTTCCTGAAGTTGATCCAGTCATTTGGTTTACAATCTGAATCCCTCGTCGTAAAAGAAAAAGTCGGGTCTCCCATCAAATGTGTCTCGAGTGTTGGATTCACCGTGTTCCAGAAACCAACCCTCAACCCAAGTCCCATCAGTCCGGCCATCTCATCCGGCCATCTGTCCTGAATCGAGTTGACAGTATTTCCCTGGGTAACGATGGTCTGGCCGTCGTTAAATAGATAACTGGCTGCCAGGTAGTTGTCGAGGTGAAAAGAGCCGTTGAAACAGGCATCAAAAGCAATCATCCTGGCATTGGAGGTGTAATTTGTGAGGTCCTCCACATTCACATCCAACCTGGCATTGTAGATGGAGTCGGCCTCCATCTGTTTCTTGTCAAAGGTTCCGTCAAACCACTCAAGCGGTACGCCGAGCGATTTCTGAAAACCCTTTTTGATCTTCTCCTCAGCCTCTTTCGTCTTGGCAGAACTAAGTTTGGAACGCAGGTAATATTTGATGTTGTCGATGGATCCCTGGATGGAGTTGGTCTCGGGAGTACCATCCAGCAACTGGGTGGTAGGCGCTCCGTGGTGGTGAAGCAAGGCAATATCGAGATCCTTCCTTTTCAATTCGGCGAGCAATCTGAACTTAACATGCTCCTCCATCTGAAAATTAATGTATTCTATAAAATTCTTAGGCCCATTCAGGTAATCAAATTGCTGGTAAAGAGCTATTTTCTCATCCATCCAGGTCCGCATCTCCTCTGAGTTGTAACCGTGCCCTGTAAAATAGAGCAGCTGTTTTACCTCCACTGGATGGCTCTTGTACGCTACCACCTTCTTCAGGTAATTTGAAAGCTTTTGGTATTTGTCTTTCCCTTCGGGAGGTTTGATCCGTGAGGTGTAAATATCAACCTGAAGTCGCTGGGGAGAATCGGCATTGAGGCTGTAATAATACAACAATGGAAATTTGGCATCCTTTTTCAGAAAGGTGAATTTCAGGTGAAAATCATCGTAAAATCGATCCGAAGGAACCGATGACCTGTTCCAGGCATATTTTTCCTGGTCCATCTTGAAGGCAGAAGAGAGGTGCTGCGCATCGCGTACCATGGGAACCGGGATGTCACCTACAAAAACTGCCCCCTCGATGGGTGCCACTTTGGAATGGGCAAGAGCTACCAGACAACTCTTGATAGAATCTGGTTGCTGCCACTTGTCCACCACAAGATAGCACTTCATTCCCTCCTTTTCGATGCTGCCCTGGTAGGCCTTTAGCTCATTGGCAACTTCCTGGTAACTCTTTTGATCTACAACAATGGCAAACCCGGTTGCAAATTTTTCAGATTTTGCCGACATCAGGAGCATCGGTAACACCACCCACACTAAATATTTGAACTTCATCTTGATATATATTTAATTGTCCCGCCTTCGCGGAAAGTTGTAACCATTGATCGTTGGCAACAAAATGAGTTGTTCCTGGAAGGATCCCGGAACTTTGTGCCACTCTTTGGTGAAAAAATTTAAAAAACAAACCCGATTTTGGCGCCGAACCTACTAAAATTCTGGATTCCGTTGATTTGCTTCACATGATCGTAGCTGAGACTCAGGTAGGTTTGTCCAATATTCTTGACATTGATCAAATTGCCTCCCAATTTCAACTCCCCACCGCTCTTGAACAGACTGGAGGCATAGAAATCGAATTCCTGCTGGTACACATCCTTCCGCTGCAACTTGGTAATTTCGGGTAGGATGGAGAGTTGAAGATCTTTCGACAGATTGGAGACATATCCTGAATTCAGCGCCAAGGCCAACTGACATTTCCCAAAATAGAGGTTTTTTGTTACCGACAGATTTCCCGCGACATTCGAATATCCAGAGGTAAATATTTCGGGGATATAGTAATACGACTCACTGTTGTTCAAATAGTTCAAACTGGCATCCACCTCCCAGTCAATCTGTGCCTTGTTCTTCAAGTGCAGACAATTGTAGGAGAGGGTACCATCCAGTGTCTTCCTGTTAAATTTCAGATTTTCTCCGATGGTGACATACCTGGGTACATTCCACGTTCCCTCGTAGACAACATTTTGGTTAAATTCATTTCCATCACCATTGAAAAAGGAGAGGTTAGCCCTGATTCGATGACTTGTAGCTCCCTTGTGAAGAGTAACCTGTTCCTTGAGCACCAGGCTGTAGGTCCGCCAATCACCACCATCAAGCTTCCGGATCACTGAACCACCATCCTCAATGGTTTCGGCATTGTAATCGAATCTAAACTCAGTCAGTGTGGCCATGCGCTTCAATTTCTTCTCTAACTGGATTCCGCCAAACAAATCGTTGACAGTTAAATAACGGTAATAACCGAGATCGATCTCCTTCGTAAAGAATCCAAAACCCTTGAACATGAAGAAGCTTGGTGAAAAATTGTTGCGGAATACATCGTACTTGATTTCCTCTTTCCCACTTTTATAACCCAGGTCAACGCCCAACTTGTAATGCGGTCTGATAAAAATGATGGAAGGGTTGATGTTAAAACGAACATAGGTATTGAGCGGTCGCGGATCTTTTTGTTTGGCACCAACTCCCACATAATAATCGACGCCGCATCCCAGGATGATCCTGTCGTTCAACTTGTAACCTACTCCACCGGTCAGGTTGTAATTCTCCTTGTGGTAGGTCATTCCGGGTACTGAATCTGCCAGGATGTAAGGATTTCCGTTGTAAGGGTCATAGGTTCCGTTCCATTGCCCTCCCGTTTCATCGTCAAAATGGTAGGCAAATTTTCCGTACAGGTAGAAACGGTTCTTGAGCAATCGAAAGCTCTCTGTCGAAACGCCGTAGTTGTTGTAATTTTGTGCTTCCCTGATGCGGTGCAGATCTCCATCCCCATGGTCGAGCCCTGTTTCAAAATTTACCTTGTTGGTTGGCTGATTAAATACCAAACCAGCCGTGTTACCTGTCCAAAGCCAGGCATTGTCTGCCCTTACAAGCCGGAAAGTATCAAACGAATTCACCTGCAGGGAGTCTCCGGCATAGCTTGCATGTACCATCGCCAGTATCCCGAAGAAGAGAATCTTTCTTTTCAAGTTTAGTAGCATCTGAGATCTGTGTTGTCCCATCTCTCCGCGACAATCATTGGCATGGAGAGATGGGGGAGGGTTTTGTTAATTTTCGACAACGGTGGGATTGATCCAGGGAGTCGGAGTTAAGTCATGAAGAAAGTCGACAGTCGAATTGTTGGTGTCCTTGTAAATCACACGACCATCCACGATCATCTTGGCTTTCCTGCGGATAGATTTGGAGCAATAGGTTCCGCCTTCGATGTAAGTAAATCCAGCATCTATCTCAATGGGCAAACGCTTGTTCTGTTTCGCCGGTTCGGGACTAACAATCTCGACACCATCGATAACCAGACTCTTGCTTACCATGAAATACTGGGTGGTAGCCGTACTTCCTGGCTTGGTCTTAAAGTTGGCAGGATCTTTCACAAAATCTGTCCAGAGAACCCCGGCCGGCATGCGGAAGATGATGACAGCAGCTCCGAACACAGAATGCAACCAGTCTACCATCGAAACGGATGTCGTGTACATCATCGTTAAATTGGGAACACCTGGCGAATCAGTGTCCTTTCCCGAAGCCTCAACATAAGTCTCCCAATCGGCATTGGCCAGGTTGACCGGGGAGAGTGGATTGCCGTTGGGATCGGTCTTGTGGTCGATTCCGTCCTGGGCAATCACAATGCTCTTACCAGGAAGTACCGGGTGCTGTTTCCCTGTTCCGGGAACTATCCATACCTGAAAGGTGATGGGCAATTTGTCCATGATGGTGCCATCGCTGTTAACCCATACATTTGGGTTGGTGGAGGTCTGTTCCAGCAAACCAATGCAGAGGCCATCCGCATAAAGGGTATCGTTCGAATTGTTGAAGATCTCATGAAACTGATCAGAATAATAGGTCTTGCCATCAGGCGTCTTCGAACCGGCAAAATAGATCTCCTTGAAGACAAAACCACCTGTATTCTTCGAAAGAACGAGCTTCATGGGCACATTTGACTCTTTGCTCAAAAGAACTTTGGTGAGAACGCCATTAAAAACATACTCATCGGTACCCACCTTCATCGTGAAACTGCAACTTCCATTGTAAGTTCCTTCTGTCAATACTGTTGAGATGGTCCCGTTGCCTCCTGTTGTAAGAACCACAGTTTCTCTTCCCGTCGCGGTATTGATGAGTTTAACTGACGTCCCATCCGGCACAGTCCCCAGCGTAAAACCCGTGGGCAGGGTCAGGGGCACCGTCAAGGTGTAAGTGGGGGTTACCTCTTTCTTGCAACTGGAGGCGATGATTCCCACCAGGAGCGCTAAAATAATTACCTGTTTTTTCATAGTTAAACGATTAATGTAAAATACTTTATAATGTAAATTTAAATTCTGCTCCAAAATAGGCTGCCTGGTTGCGCCTTTGGTAATAATCGGTATTCGGATTCCTGAACAGAGGCTGGCTGTTGAAGATGTTGTTGGCAAAAAATGACAATTTGGCATTTTGACCTATCTCCTTGGTCAGCTTTAGATTGATCTGGAGTGTGACAGGGAAACTAACCATGTTGTAGTTGTTGCTTTTGTACTCCTTGACCATAAAAGTATAGGGAGATTCAAAAGTCTGGTTGCTTTGCCAGGTGTGATACACCATGCTTTTGTCATAGTAGCCAATCGGATCTACATAAAGTTTGTCGACACCCTCTGACACACCATAATTTTTCTGGTTATTCGCTCCTTTTGAATAATAGACAGGGTTGCCACTGTCATCCGCCCAATAACTGACTGCCTTGTCCATCCAAATGACTTGTGTACTGAGTGAAGTGATCATCTTTATGGCCGGAATGTGTGTGACTACCTGAAAATTCGAATTCAACCTTTGGAAGACATCCCCATCGCCACCCGGGTATACAGGCAGATAAGGGAACCTCTGCCCCAGGTAACTCATTGTCTTGATTTCGCCATATGGCAACACCTGTGATATCTTCCTGATGTGGTAGTATGCACCATCCACCGAAAATGTAGAATGCAACGACTTGATCCTTCCAAAATTAATCACATATTCAATTCCTTGTTTGTCAATATTGTATGAATTTTTCGGCATGTTGTAAGTGGCATAATTCTGGGCCATGGTGTAGGGAAGCCGCAGGGTCTGCCCATTCTCTTTGTAGGTAATCTCGCCATTTGCGTAGGTGGGAGTTTTTCCGGCTCCTGCCAGTGGATTCCACAATTTATAATCCATCACATAGTATTGGTTCTCCCAGCTGAAGCCATTTTTGATCTTCTCGCTAAACCCAGTCACCATCAGTTTGACACCAAACAGCGTAAAATCAACTCCGGCTTCAAATTTGGTATTGGTGGTAGGTTTTAAATCGGGATTGGTCACACCATCAATGACTTTTGTCGTAATGACCAAAAGATCCGGATAATAGTTGAATCCGATCTCATCGTGATAAGCCTTGTCGGGATACAAATAGATCATCGAAGGTGTCTTGGAGGTCTGCCCGTAACCAAAACGCAACGAGAGATCGTTGAACCTTTTGGCACTCTTCCGCTGAAAAAGGTCGTAGGTCAGATTGACCCGCGGTTCCACAGATTTAAAACCCTTGGTGGAGAATAGTCCCGTAGGCAGCATGTTGTTGTACCTTAGTCCGGCCTGGGCCTTTACCCGCGTTGACCCAATCGGGAAATTGAACTTTTCCTCCAGAAACAGCGCAAGATTTCTATTGGCCGGAATATCTTTGAAAGACCTCGGTCGGGTAGAGGAGGCACCTGTCGGTGGTCGGGTAGGATCATAAACACGGCCCGCGCCATTGTTTCCTGTTGTTCTCCACTCCGCCCCATACATCAGGTTGCTGGTAATTTTCCCATATTTCCCAATGGTGTTCCCCTTCAGGGTGGCAAAATAGCTGTAGGGCTTTCCTTCAATGTTCAATTTACTGTCGTAAGTCGAAGGTAGCAGTACGCCAACCGATTCACCCGAAACCGTTGCAATGGGAAGCGGTACCGCTCCACTGCTCGAGGTAACACGGTATTCGTAGTAATTCTGATTTTCGAAGTCGCCCGAAAAATTATAGGTGATACTCGTCAGCCAGGATTTTTTTAACAACCAGCTGCCAAAAAATTTGAACCCTATGCTTTGATCCTTTGCCTGATAAATCTCTCGCTGCACCATGTCCGGATCACTCTTGTTGTCGTCGAAGGTACTGAAATAGGATATTTTTGCGTTAACGCTCAACGGATTGGTGTTTTTAAAATAGGTATTTGAGTAGCCCAGCTGACCCGTCAGCCGGTTGTAACTCTTGGTTGGCATCCGCATGTCATCAAAGGCATTCGTATAATCCAGGTCGACATTCATGGCGCCGTTGTTTTCGCCGGGCAATAAAAAGCCTTTCGAAAGCCCGGCCTGTTTGATCTTTGGATCCGTCTTGAGCTTCACATTCAACTTGGTCTTCCCTGCTTTGGTCCTTACCAGGACGGCTCCGGTGGTCAGTTCTCCATATTCCACAGACGGAATCCCGCGTATCACCTCTACCGATTCAATGTTGTCAGTGGCAATTTGACGAAGGTCAATTCCCTGTCCAGCTGTCGAATACCCCTGTGCCGTTCCGCCGCTTGCAGTATTCAATGTTTGCATGTTCGCGTCGTTGTTAACAGGTGTACCATCCACAATGACTGCGGTTCCCATGGCACTGTTGCTGTCGGGATTTCGCAGCGGGTCGTTGATGTCGCGAATGGCAATCTGGTTGGTATTGGCCAGGTTGGGGTTCAGCGTGATCTGACCGGGGACGAGCTGCATGACGTCAGCAAGGCTGTTTGGCTGCACATGGTCCAACGCAGTGCTCTCAATTTTAGAAGAGGAGCTCAGGCTGGTGTTTTCTTTGGCAACGATCACCACCTCCTGCAAGCCAAGCGACAACTGGTTCAGCATCATCTTGTAGCCGGTGATGTCGCGGTTGATGGTGATGGCCACCTCATATTGTTGAAAACCCAGACAGGTTGCCTGCAACGTATAGGTTCCCTGCGGAATCTTCTCGATGCTGAAATCTCCTTCTGCATTGGAGGCAGTCCAGGAGTTGAGCTCCTTGATCTGGATGGTGACCATCTCGATCTTTGCTCCGCTTAATTTGTCGGACACCTTACCCGACAACCGGTAACGTGTCTGTGCCTGCACGAAGAGCGGCAGGCTCAGGCAAATCAGAAAAAGGATCCTGTATTTTCGCAACACTGTCATGGTTCAATGTTTTATGCCGGATGGTGGTTCAAAATCAAAATTTATACATGTTGAGAATCTTCCCGTTCTCTCCGTTTTGGTAGGTAACCCTCAGCGAATCAGCCTTCAGGGATTGTAGTATCTTACCAGGATTCGACATGGAATCGACATACACGATCTCGAACGAAACCTGCAGGGCACTGTCGAGGGCCGATTTAAACTCGATCACACCATCGTCGTTCGATAGGTGACTCACCAGGTAGGGCAACGTCTTGGTATTGTATTTGTTTTCGCCAAGCGGAACCCGCAAGGTGTCGAGGACAGTGCCACTGAACTCCTTCGTCTTGTTGAACTCCCTGAAATAGGGCTGGAACATCTTGAGTGCATAATCCCGTTTTGAAATTTTGCTGACCTCCATCTTTCCTGCCACTTTGTATCCCAGATCGAGGGTCACCCGCTTCCCTGCCGACTCGGCCTCTACACTCTTGGATTCGAGTATTTCAGTCAATTTCCTGAGATCAGGCTCCTCCTTCCCTGAGAAAAAGAGGCGAACCCTTACAGGGCATTCGAATTCACTCTCCATACCGATGGCTTCTGTCTTCTCTTTCAGCAATATAGACAAATAGGTGAAATCCATAGGATCGAAAAAATGATCCAGCAACAGCGAAACGACTTTTACCTCCTGTACCTCTTTGTCGAGCGAACGGAGCGGCATCTTCATTGGGGTGAAGATCTCGGCTTGAAGCTTACGAGCATTGGTGACAGTTGGATCGAAATATACTTTGACAGTATGGGTTCCTACATACGTGGCAACACCCATCACACCTTTTACCTCTTTCATTTTGGCTGCAAACGCCATGGAGCTACCGAAACATTTGACGTTCTTCAACCCGGACTGGCTAAAGACCTCTGCCTTGCCCATCGCCACGGTGTCGTACCATTTCTGATCAATCGTTGGCACTTCCCATATCTTGCTCAATCCCAACCCAATGACCACAAGGGCCACCGTAGCAACCGGTGGCAACCATTTCAGGCTACTTCTCTTGTTGATCTGGATGGTCTTCTTCACCGGACAAGCCACAATACATTCGCTGCAAAGGTTGCAATCGATGTGTTTCACCACCTTCATGCTTGCTACATCAATGGCCTGGGGACATTTGAGACTGCACAGCTGGCAGTCGGTGCAGGTTTTTTCATTTCGCGTAATTGTGGCAACAGGAAGAAACAGCAGCTTCTCACCCATGATCTCCAACAGGTAACCGCCCAGGCAGAGAATGCCCAAAGGCCAGGCAAAATGTATGCTCACTCCCATTTTTACCAGCAGGATATAGACCAGAATCACAGATAGGAAGAACCACGCAAACTTGAAAATGTTCGAGATGGCGCCGAGCGGACAGAGGTATTTGCACCACAACAGCCTGACGAACAACGATCCGAGAAGAACCAGCGCAATCGCGAGGGAAGCGTAAAGCAACACGACATCCAGGCTGAACCCTGTGGCAGTAGCATAATAGGGATCAAATTTTTTACAGAAAAGCTCGCTCGATTGCAGCGTGAAATAGAAGGTGATGAAAAGCAGAACATATTTCAACAACCTCAGGATTTTATCGGCAGCACCAGAAATGGTGATCCGAACCTTCAGATTGTCTCCTATTTTGCCCAGCCATTCACTAATGGTTCCGATGGGACAGATGTAAGCGCAGAACAATTTACTGAAGATCAGTACGCCTATCATCAGCAACACCCCCATGCTAATCTGCACCGAAGTCATGGTGCAGGCCAGGGAGTTGTTGAGCAAATAACTGCTCAAGGCCTGGATGCCGCCAAAAGGGCAATAGGCTTCGAAGTCGGGTATGAATTCTGTCTTAAAAACAGGAATCAGCGCAAGGATGGCAATGCCGGCTAAAAATCCCCATTGCAGGACGATTCGCGGTAAATTGGTTCTTTTCAGTCTCTTTCTAAAGTTCATTGGTTAAGTCGTATTTGAAGGAAAGTTTAAAATAGTCGTTGACGGTCTACATTGAGGTGATGCATCTCCTTAAATTCATTGAGTGCCTCAGTTTTTTTGAAATTTTTCGAAAACAGCAGCTGGGTGTTGGCATGTGAGCCAAGGATGATGCCCAACAGAATGGCTGCAGCCATCACTGTCGAAACCTGAACGAGAAGGGAGAAATTGCGCGTGCTTTTCTTTCCTGCAAATTGTTCACTCCTCGATAGGAGGATCCTGGCAAGCAGTTTTTCCGGAACTTCGATGGGTTCTTCCAAAAGCAGCATGGCGTTGTTGATGGAATCGTCCAGGTCATTGCATGCCTTGCACTGCCGCAGGTGTTCCTGAACTTCAGGATTCGTAAGCTCAAAGAGGATGTTTTGTTGGGAATGATCACAGTCCATTCTTCTGATATTTTTTGGTTGTTAAATCCGACACCTTGAAAGACGCAGTTTCTCTCCGAATCTGGCGGTCAGGGTGAAATTTTATTTGTTCAGCTGGTCTCTTCGTGCACACTCCCTCTTGTTGCAGAGGTCGCATTGGTCGCCGAGTTCCATGATCTCCTTCAACAGGTTGTCGAGCAGTAGCTTCTGTTCGTCACTGCAGATACTTTTGATGTGTTCGAAGTGGCGGATGGTCTGTTTCTTCAAACCGGTCCTAAGTTTGCCGATGCTCTGGGCAATAGAATCCATCCTTGCCTTGGAAGGAGCCGGAGAGGTCATCTCTTCGACGAGTTTAAAATTGGCCGCGCACTCCATGTCGAGGAGCGACTGGTAGATCCTGAAGACCTCGGTGTCCATCTCCGAAATCTTCTTGAATTGATCGTTGGTCAGGTTCAGCTCCTTCCGGAGAAACTCATCCGAATTGTATCTTTCGAGCAATTTCGTGGGAACTTGCCGGTTCAGGAGCAAAATGGTAACGAAGGCAGAAATATTGATCACCAGCAGAAAAATATTCAGCCATTGCATGATTCGTTGTCTCTTTGATGCTTCCATGTTATTTGGTAAGATGTTTAAAGTGGTTGAAGAGCGATTTCCTGAGATTGGTCTTGGCCCTGTATATCAGAGATTCGACAGAGACCCTCGAAAGGCCCATCTGTTCGCAAATCTCTTTCTGAGAAAAATCTTCAAATTTGTGCAGCAGGATGGCTCTCTTTTGGTTTTCGGGAAGTCGGTCGATGGCCTGGAAAAGCAACTTTCTTGTCTCTTCCTGCTCCATTTCCAACTGGGCACCCGTAGATCCCGACTGGGCATGGGACTGTTGCAAGGCAGAGATAGTGGTCTCCATTCCGGCACCGTTTCCCGGTTTAACCGGATTTCTTTTCCGGAGAAAACTCAGCGACTTGTTCAGGGCAATCCTGTAGAGCCATCCCGAAAGGTCATTCTCCTTTCTGACCAGAAGGAGCGAACGAAATACCTCCATGAAAACATCCTGGCTGAGGTCTTCCGCATCAGAGCGGGAGCGCACCAAACGAAAACAGGTGGCATAAACCATCCGCTGGTATTTACTTACCAGTGAAGCAAAGGCTTGCTCATCGTTTTCCAGGATTTTTTCTACAAGTATCCGGTCTTCTTCCATTTAAATGCACTCCAAAATTATCAATCGCCTACCTTGAATTTTCCTTTTTCTTTCTTCCTGATCTCCCAGCCTTTCGACTTGAGGTAGCCGTCTGCCTCTTCCCTGGTAAGGAACAGGTCGCCTTCTACCTCCCACCAGGTATAGCCCGTGGTGATCCCCAACTTGGTGCAATCCTTGGCCATCGGCTTGGCCAGGTTTACATCTTCGAGGGCCTTGACTTTTACACTGTCGTTTTTAAGTACAACAAGTACAATTTTGACGGATTTCCCGTACTCTACGATCTTCTTCTTGTTGGCCAGCGTGACCAGGCCAAAACATTCGACCCCCTCCTTGGCCCATGAACCAATCTTCTTCTGCAGGTTCTGATTCAGCGTGACGACCTCCTCCTTGAATGGCTTTTCCTTTGGCACAATTTTTTTGGGTGTAGAATTGCATCCTGTTGACAGCAAAGCAATAACTGCAATGAATAGAATTAAATTTGATCTCATTTTAAAATTATTAATCTGATTGCGTGCAATAATTTATGTTCGTACCAACCGGACAATAAGTTGGGTTACAAGAGGAAAGACGCGTAAATTAAAAAAAGCTGGCGATTGTGGCTACAACCGGAGGGAATTTAAAATGAATCTATTTAAACATTTTACCTCCTCAGATACCAATAGAGGCATTTTGAAACGTTTTGAACCTTACTGGCAGACAAATATTTGGTTGACATAAGTACCCTGAAACAACTTAGATGTGAAGTTTGAATACCCAGGTCAATTCCCAAATGGTGTCAAATATCCCTTTTATCTCTGCGAATTTCATGAAATCAACAGAAATGTAGAAGCCATTCTTCAATTCTGCTCCTTTATGGGTGGAAAAATCAAATTTTCATCGCTTCCTGCCTAGAATCCTGTAAATTTGCAGACAAAAATAACCGGAAGCTGTTTTGAGAAAATTTACCGTAGCCATATTGCTCCTCCTGATGACAGGCATGCTGCTTGATGGATGTAAATCCCTACAGCCCCAAATGCCTGCCGAAAGTTACAAGTACCTTCCCGTCAAGCCGGAGAGTTCAGTGGTCAGTCTATTTGCCGATCTGGATATTCTCAGACTGCAGTCGCTCGTCAACAACAACACAGACAGCCTGCTCTACAACGACGATAGCTTTACAGACAACGACAACGACAACCTGAAGGTCAAAGCCTGGAAGAATGGTGTGATTAAATTCATGCTTGCCGATGACCTCCTCTCGTGGGAAATCCCCTTGCGTGTAGAGATCAAGAAATCGGCCCTGCTGATCGCCTTTAACCACCCTTTCGGAGACATTATCGAGGCAAATGGCGAAATCATTCTGAAATTCAAGACGAAAATCTCGGTCAACAACGACTGGAGCATCAAAACAGTGACTACTTCCGATGATTACGAATGGACCAAAAAACCTACCGTGAAAGTCGCCGGTTTGACTATCCCTGTCACCCCAATTGCCTACATCCTGCTAAAGGCCAATCTGAACAGTTTTTCAAGACAGATAGACCAAACAATTTCAGCCAGCTTCAATTTCAAAAAATATGCCGAAATGGGCTGGAAGATCATGTTTGATCCCATCCAAATACCCGGCGGTTACCATGCCTGGATCTCCATGATGCCCAACAGCATAGCCCTGCTGCCCATCAAAGGCAGCAATGGCAAAATAAGGTTCGGAGCAGTGGTCACCTCCGAGATCGAATGCATGTTCGACAAACAACCCCTCCCGGGGAAGGTACCGCCATTGCCAAATCTGCTGCCACCCGAGATGCCAAACGATACTTTTCGTGTGAACGTGCTCACGGACATTCCCTATCCTACCATCGAAAGGTTAACACTCCTTGAGGTGCGCGACTCGGTCTATTCTTTTGGCGACAAGCACCTCTCTTTCGAAACCATGCACGTTTACGGGTCCAATGGTCAGTTGACCATCGAAACCACCGTCAAGGGAAGTGTGAAAGGAACCATTTTCCTGTCGGGGAAGCCCTATTTCAACGCTGCGGATACCACACTTCGGATCAGGGAGCTGAAATTCGACCTCAAGACCAGAAACTTATGGATAAAATCGGCCAAATGGCTCTTCAATGGAAAGATGGAAAGAACACTCACCGAGGCCATTGCCATACCATTCAATTCAAATATCCGCGAAATAGAAAAGAATCTGACGGGTTACCTCAACCACCGCAAACTGGGCTATGGATTCGAAATAAACGGCAAGCTCAACAAGATAAGTGTCTCCGATCTGTTGCTCACGCCTGAATCCGTCAAGGCAAACATGCTCTTGTCCGGAAAACTCTCCATAGGAATCGAGGAGAAGCCATAATTCCATGGGTAAAACAAAATAATCCGGTTTTCGTAAAAGCGATCATCGGTCTGACAGATCCCAGGATTGACCGGATGTGCTGTAATTAATTCAACCAATGATGAGGCGGCTGTTGCTGTTCCTGTTCACCTTTCTTGCTTTGATGGCAAAGTACCAAACGGGTTTTGCGGTCTCGGCCAATCCAACGCCGGTTGAGATCCTTCAGTCCGATGGGACCCGAATTACCATCATCCCAAAAGGCGACGAACATGTGAAATGGGCACAGACCACAGATGGTTATTCCATCCTTCGCAACAGCAAGGGTATCTTCGAATACGGCCGCATGAACAATGCCCTGGACATGGAACCTTCAGGAATACAGGCAAAAAATGTTTTGGATAGGAATGCGCTGGAGAACCAATTTTTAAACAACACCCCCAAAGGACTGACCTTCTCGAAAAATCAGGTAGAGATGCTGAAAAGTGTCTCACTGCTTGTACAGAAGAGTCCCCTCCAGGCTCCACAGGTGACAGGTACCAGAAAAATGATCTGTATTCTGATCGGATTCACCGACAAAGCCTTCACAAAAACGAAAGCCGATTTCGAGGCACTTTTCAACCAGGTAGGCTACACCACCGACGGGGCGACTGGAAGTGTATCCGATTACTACAAAGAGAACTCCTACAACCTCCTCAACCTGTCGGTTACAGTCGTTGGTCCCTTCACCGCTGCCCACAACATGGCTTATTACGGAGCGAACAGTGCCAACGGAAATGATGTGAACCCCGAAGCGCTGGTCACCGAAGCCGTGACACTGGCCGATCCGACCACCAATTATGCCGATTTCGACAATTCCAAAAACGGGACTGTCGATGGGCTTGTGGTCATTCATGCAGGTTATGGAGAGGAGTCGGGTGCCCCTGCCAACACCATCTGGGCCCACAATTCATCCATACCTCCGTTGACTTTAGATGGAAAGGTGATCAGCGATTATGCCTGCTCCTGTGAACTGAGAGGCACAAGTGGAACAGGCATCACACGCATCGGCGTGATAAGCCATGAGCTGGGCCACCTGCTGGGTGCCATGGACTTCTACGACACCAATTACGCCACCAACGGCACCTACGATGGCACAGGCAAATGGGACATCATGGGCGATGGCTCCTGGAACAACAGTGGAACCACCCCGGCCCACCACAATCCATATACCAAGATTTTCACCTACGGCTGGGCAACCTCAAAAACCTTTCCCTCCGGAACAACAGTTGTCCTGAGCGATGCCGAGATGAACAGCAATAGCTTTTACCAGGTAAATACGGCGACACCCAACGAGTTCTTCCTGTTGGAGAACAGGCAGAAACAAAAATTCGACAGCTACATCCCCGGACATGGAATGATCATCTACCACGTGGACGGGAACTTTATCAGCACAGCAGGTGACGAAATAAACATTGGCAGCCACCAGGGATTGTACCCTGTGTGCGCCAATGCGACGGCACTTCCTCCGGCAAGTTACGGCGTGATCAACGGGACAGGATTACCCTTCCCGGGCACTGCAAACAAAACTTCATTCACGGATACAACCATTCCCAACGCACTGTCGTGGGCGGCTGCCAAAACGAACATGCCCATTACCAACATCACAGAAGACATCGCTAACAGAACGGTCTCCTTCGCTGCACCCGTTTTGCCTGATCCACCCTCCTCACCGGTTGCAAATCAGGCGACCAACATTCTATCTACCGGTTTTGATGCCAACTGGAGCGGTCCTGCAACAGCTTCCGGTTACCGGTTGGATGTCTCTGCCAACATTGGGTTCACAACCTTGGTCGCGGGGTTCAACGACAAAGACGTAGGCAATGTTAAATCATTTAATGTAAATGGATTGAACGCAAAAACAGTCTATTATTACAGAATCAGAGCCCTCAACATCGGTGGCACATCAGCCTATTCAAACACGGTTGCCACGAAGACTTTCTCCATTCCTCCGGCAGCTCCGGCCAAATTAACGGTGGTTTCGTGCAACAACCTCATCACCCTGAAATGGAGAAAAAGCAGCGATCCCTGGTTTCTTCGTTACAGAATCTATGGTGGTACAACAAGCAATCCAACTGCCCGGATTGACTCATCCACAACCAACAATTCAGACACCATCAAAGTTATCCCGGGTCTCATCCATGGACAAAACTACTTCTTCCGAATATCGGCAGTCAACGACGATGGTCCCGAAAGTATCTTCAGCAACCAGGTAACCACACCTGTAAAAACGGGTATCATCCCTGTCATCAAGGCCAAATGGAGTGATGTATTGATCTGTGCCAACCTTGGCGACTCTATCAAAAGCTACCAGTGGTTCAACGGGAACGCTCCAATCCCGGCTGCTACCCTGCAATATTTTGCCACCAACAAACTGCCTGGCACCTATAGTGTTCAGACCACCGATTTCGATGGCTGCCTGAACGGTTCCAATACGATTTCAGCACCCGGAATTAAATCACTTACCCTCTATCCAAATCCGGCAACCGAAAGTTTTACCTTAAAACTCAACGATCCGGCAACAGGAAAGGCCGACATTACCATCATCAACGCAGCAGGCCTCAAAGTGATGGCCTTCCAGACAGACTATGCCGCCAATGAGTTGCTCAAAGTGATTCCGGTGAACAACCTGGAAGATGGAATCTATGTCGTCCAGGTGCTGCTGAACCAAAAAGATTTGTATTCAACGAAGATTGTCGTCAAGAAATAAATATTTTAACGACTTAACAGGATGCGCATACGATTCAAAACCATGGTACTTAGACAACTCATTTGGATGACATTCCTACTGTGTCTCCCTTACCAGGAAATCTTCTCCCAGGAGGCCGACAGCATGCTTGTTAAAAAACCGGGGCTTTTTGTTGGACTGACCATGGGTCCAACCCAAACAATGATCCTGAATGAAGGGATGTCAAATGTAAAGAATCTTGTTTCGGTAAAGGGAAATGGGGTCAGCGGTACACTCGAATTTGGCTACTTCTTCTCCGCCAATTTCGGTCTCTCATCCGGAATCGGCTATACCGCATGCAATGGTCATTCTTCGCTTGATTCCTACCAAAGCAAATTCAACACAACTGATTCGGAGAATGAACCTTACGAACGACAAGTTTTGGGGATTCACCTGTTGGAGGATCAGAACATTGGTTTGCTGACGCTACCCATCTCCGCAAATTTCCGAATTCCCCTAGGCGGGAAGTTCGGATTGTTCCTTCAGACAGGCATCGAACTGAACAAACCCATCACACAAAAATACCACAGCAGCGGTACCTTTACCTTCAAAGGTTTCTATCCTGCCTACAATGTACTCCTCCAAAATCTTCCGGCATACGGATTCCCGACCAACGCCACTTCAGCCTTCGATGGCACCTTAAATCTCAAGCCAATCTCTTTCGATGCCATCGCCACTGCCGGGATCGATTTTCAAATTCACAAGAACCTAAGTGGTTCACTCGCTGCCTGCTATCACCAATCCCTGTCATCAATTTCGAACCAGACCGCCCCTGAAAATTTTCAGCTTTCCACGGATGTGAATCAGATCAACAGCCTGATGGGGGGAAGCAGCAAAGTAACCATTCAATCGATCGGATTGAAAATTGCCGTCAGGTATTTCCTGAACCACAAGTGATGAAAACGGCTCCTCATCCTAACGCGTAAATTTCATCTGATAAAGCTTCTCTCCTTCCACCTTCTGCCTGGTAACAAAATCGGAGTGGTATTTGTTGGCCAAATACATCTCCGTCTGGTCACAATAGTGCTTGCTGGCCGGAATACCCGAAGTCCCGGTAGGAATAATTGTCAACGAACGATCCCAGTTTCCGGCATCAAAGATGTGACGCTCAGAGGCGCCGTGTCTGACCTCCGAATACTTGTTTAAAGCATTCTCATACGGGCTGACCGTATGAAAGCTCCCTCCTACCCGGTAAGGTCCCCTGTCCAGATGGAATACCTTGTCCAGGATCTTGACGGCCGATAAAGGGTGATGCAGCGTGATGGTGTGCATATCTCCCCATTTCCATGCTGCCGGCTGATCGCCATAGGTCTTCACCAACTCTTGAACTGCCTGGTGAAACGAGATGCCGATGATATCCCCAAAAGTCTCTTTGACGCCAAGTGTCTTCACATCATCGGCCCAGGCTGCATCTGGCGTAACCAGCATGTTCTCCATGAAATTCTCGAAGAACATTTTTTCTCCGACAAACTCTTTCAGCAACAGTGAATCCATCTGGTCCTTCACCAAATTTACACCCGTAAGGTAGTACCATTTTTCAAAAACCAGGGCCTCAGGTCTATCTTTCGAAAGGGTACCATCCCATTTCTCCATCATTTCATAGACGCTCTTCTCATTGGCCTGCCAATCGGATTTGGCCTTCACCTGAGAAAGGAAATAGCCCATAAATTTCCCCGCCATTTTCGATTTTTGATCACCCTGCATCCGCTGGAAATCTTCAGGCGACAATTTCTCCTTCTCCTTCAGCATCTCCACAATGCGGTCCATGCGGTAGGGAAGAATGTACCAGCTGCTGATGTAATAAGGATAATCGGCAGGTGCGGTCTTGCAATTGGCCGAGGCTACATACCCACATTCAGGGTTAAACGAATAGGGCAGTTCGTCGAATGGAACCA
Organism: uncultured Tangfeifania sp.; assembly: GCA_964528535.1. Classification (GTDB taxonomy): domain Bacteria; phylum Bacteroidota; class Bacteroidia; order Bacteroidales; family Prolixibacteraceae; genus CAINVV01. The sequence goes on from CAZGSQ010000018.1 coordinate 48,977, forward strand.
GCCCTTTCCAATCATAACGGGTGGTGTCGCCGGGATAAACCAGGATCCTGTTGCCCTCCCTGAGCGGAATTCCAATGGTCGACTGTAGTCCTATATTCCCCTTTACATCAGCATATACTGCATTCTGATTCACGGATACGAAAGTCCTTAAGGCATTCCTGAAATCGCGCCAGTTGGAGGCCCTGTTCAACAGATAAACAGATTGGATCTCATTGCTATCCTCATTGCCAAGCCACCTCATCGAGAGCACCTTCTCCTTCACCTTCTTCCGCTCCGAAATGAGTGGCCCGCGGTGGGTAAACCTGTTGTAAGCGGTGACAGGTTCGCCATCCTTGATCTTAATCTTCTCCTCAACCTTCAACAAATTCTTCCAGGCACCGTTCAGCCGGTACTGATCAGGATTTTGCGGATTAATCGTCTCCTGGTAAAAATCGGCATCATCGGTCATCACATTGGTAAATCCCCAGGCAATCG